>NC_002939.5:3491112-3814128 GCF_000007985.2 Geobacter sulfurreducens PCA | reverse complement strand
TCAGTCGCTCAGAACCCGTACTCGCCGGGAGATAGTGAAACTTATTAGTTATACACAGGTTTTTCAACAACTGTTGATAACTAAATAACTACGAAAAACCGGGGGGTTGTAACGTGAAATGGTGGCTTTTACAGCCATTTCGGCAGTCTTGGGAAGATGCAGACTAGCAGACGGTGGTCCAATTTGCAAGGTCAATTTATTGCAGGGTAAGTAAATAAACTCTTGACATATAAGGGTCTCTGTGGTTAAAAGTATCCTCTTTGCAATCCCCGAGAACACCCTCGATTTTCACTGTACGGAGAGAACCCATGAAGAGGACTTATCAACCGAGTAATACGTCGCGTAAGCGCACCCACGGCTTTCTCGTACGCATGGCAACCAAAAACGGCCGTCTGGTCATCAAGCGTCGCCGTGCCAAGGGGCGGAAGAGACTTTCGGTTTCCATCGCCGGCAAGTAGGACGTTCGACCCTGTTCCGTTTTACCAAGGATGAGCGTCTGCTGCGGAGGGCCGATTTTCTTCGGCTCTCCGCAGCGGCGCGAAAGCTTCATACGTCCAGCTTCATTGTTCTTTGGACGCCAGGTGAAACAGGACGGAGACGGATTGGAATCACTGTTAGCCGCAAGGTGGGAACGGCTGTGGTACGTAACCGCATCAAGCGACTTGTGCGGGAGTATTACCGGCACCATCGTGACGCCCTTCCGAGCATTGATCTGAATGTCATTGCAAAGAAGGGCGCCGAGCGGCTTGATTATCACGGCGTCTGCCGGGAGCTTGGCCCGGTTGTTGAACGCCTCGCAGGCTTGGAATGCTGAAGGGTATTCTCTACATCATCGGCATCTACCAGCGCTACCTGTCTCCCCTCAAGGGGCCTACCTGTCGTTTTTACCCTTCCTGTTCACGATACGCGCACGAATCGCTCACACGGTATGGTCTCGTTAAGGGACTCTGGCTTACTACTATCCGGATCCTCAAGTGTCATCCATTCCATCCGGGCGGCGTTGATCCAGTCAAGTAACGAATAATCAGGAGCTGACATGGAAAAAAGGGCTTTGATAGCTGTTGTACTATCCATTCTCTTCTTTTACGGCTACACGGCACTCTTTTCGCCGCCCCCGAAAGAAACACCGAAGCCGGTTGCCACTGCGACGCAAAGCCAGCCGGCTCAGCAGGTGACTGCCGCACCGGTTCCCGTGGCTGTTCCCGCTCAGCCTCAACCGGCTGTTGCCGCCAGGGACGTGTCGGTCGACACTCCTGCCTATTCGGTGACGTTTTCCACCCAGGGCGGGAGTATTAAGCGCCTCGATCTGAAGCGGTATCATGAGACGGCTGGTCCGGGCGGCAAGAACGTCACGCTGGTTTCCGAGGACAATCCGTCGAATTACACCATTGGCCTCCGCGCTCCCGGTTTCGGTCTTGACCAGAATGCAGTCTTTGTCCCGAGTGCCGACGCACTCACCGTAGGACCCGGCGAGAAGAAGCAGCTTTCCTTCACCTGGGTTTCGCCGGCCGGCGTCACGGTGACAAAGACATATAACTTTTCCGGTGACGGCTACGGGCTGGAGATACAGTACCAGGTCACCAACAGCGGCAGCGCTCGCGTATCCTCGCCTGTTCAGACGGTCCAGACCTATCCCCTTGTGCCAAAGGTCAAGGAGAGCAGGTTTGAGACCTTCGGACCGGCGACCTTTGCCCAGGACAAACTGTTTGAGGACAAGGTGAAGGACCTGGAGTCGGGCGCAAAGACTCATGCGGCTCCGCTCTGGTCCGGATTCGCTGACAAGTACTTCCTCTCTGCCGTACTGGCTCACGAGGGTAGTATGGCGGCAGCAACCATCCGCAAGACAGCCTCGGGTTATCTGGAGAACACCATCTCTTCACCTGAACTGTCCCTTAACCCCGGTGAGGGCCGGGCGCTTACCTATCGTCTTTTCTTCGGGCCCAAGGATATCGATGTTCTCAAGGCACAGGGCAACAGCCTGGAGCGGGCGATCAACCTGGGCTGGTTCGCGATGCTGGCTAAGCCCCTTCTCCACAGTCTCAAGTTTTTCCACAACTACACCGGGAACTACGGGATAGCCATTATCATCATCACGGTTATCATAAAGGTTATCTTCTACCCGCTAACCCACTCCAGCTACAAGTCCATGAAGGAGATGCAGAAGCTCCAGCCGAAGATGCAGCAGTTGCGCGAAAAGTACAAGAATGACCGTGAGGCCATGAACCGCGCCATGATGGAACTGTACCAGACCCATAAGGTGAACCCTGTGGGCGGGTGTCTCCCCATGCTCGTACAGATTCCCGTCTTCTTCGCGCTCTACAAGGCGCTCATGTTCTCCATTGAGTTGCGCCACGCGCCCTTCATGCTCTGGATCACCGATCTGGCCGCCAAGGATCCCTACTACGTGACTCCCATCATCATGGGTGTGACAATGGTCATCCAGCAGAAGATGACGCCTTCCCAAATGGATCCTGTGCAGCAGAAGATGATGATGGCGCTGCCGGTGGTCTTTACGTTCATGTTCCTCAACTTCCCGTCGGGCCTTGTGCTTTACTGGCTCGTCAACAACGTGCTTACCATCATTCAGCAGTACTACATCAACCGCAGCATCAGTACGGCGGAGGCCAAGTAGCGGACCATGTACGTGGAAGATACCATAGCCGCCATCAGCACGGCGGCAGGGGAGGGTGGGGTCGGGATCGTCCGCGTTAGCGGACCGGACGCCCCCTCGATTGCCCGCCGCGTTTTCAGGCGCGGTTCCAACGGTGACTTCGAAAGTCACCGTTTTTATTATGGGTCGGTTGTTGATGCTGTCACTGGCGAGGCCGTGGACGAGGCAATGGCGGTCCTCATGGTACGCCCACGGTCCTACACCCGTGAAGACGTCCTGGAGATCCAGTGCCACGGGGGATATCTCGTCACCCGACGCGTCCTGGAACTCGTGCTTGCCGCCGGGGCGCGTCTCGCAGAACCCGGTGAGTTTACCCGTCGAGCCTTTCTCAATGGCCGCATCGATCTGGTTCAGGCAGAGGCTGTCATCGACGTGATCAGGGCCAAGACCGACGCTGCCCTTGCCTTGGCTCAGCACCAGCGCCAGGGTCGGCTATCCCAACGGCTCGACACGGTTATGGCCGAGTTGCGTCAGGCTCTAGCACTGGTAGAAGCGTTCATCGACTTTCCCGAAGACGACATCGACCCAGCTGCTCAGGATGCATTAACGGTCCATGTGAGGAAAGCCGCCGAAACGGTTGGAGAACTAATTGCCGGATTTGACGAGGGACGGGTCCTGCGAGAAGGGGTGGCTGTCCTTATCGCAGGCAAACCGAACGTGGGAAAGTCTAGTCTTCTGAATACCCTTCTTCAGGAAAAGCGGGCCATCGTCACCTCGGTACCCGGCACCACCCGAGACATTATCGAGGAGGTGGTCAATATCCGCGGTCTGCCGCTCCGGATGATCGATACCGCCGGTATTCGCGACACTGAAGACATTGTGGAAAAAGAAGGGGTCCGCCTCACCCTTGAAAAGATCCCCGAGGCGGATCTGGTACTGCTGGTGATCGACGGTTCGCGACCTCTTGATGAGGACGACCGGATGATCCTTTCTGCCCTTGCCGGCAAGCGACTCATTCTCGTGGAGAACAAATGCGATCTGCCGCGGGCCGTGCAGATTCCCGATGAACTTGTCCTGATGCCTAGGGTCACGGTTTCCACCTCGCGAGGCGACGGCATTGATGAGCTGAAGGAGTCAATTTTCCAGACCTTTATTCACGGAGCTGCTATTGACAGTCGTGAGTATGTTGCTGTCTCCCGGGTTCGTCACCGCGATCTGCTGTCCCGTTCAACGATGCACTTGACCGCGTTCGAGCAGGGACTTGCGTCGGGGTTCACTCTTGAGTTGCTGGCTGTTGAGTTGCGCGACGCTCTGGCCGCTGTCGGTGAGGTCACGGGTGAGACAACCCCGGACGACATCCTGGACGTCATTTTTGACCGATTCTGCATTGGCAAGTGACCCGAAACGCCACGTGAGGGGCATGGCTGACGCGGGTTCCCCGTGCCACACGGTGTAGGGGTCAGCTCAAAATTGGTCCGATGTCGGCATCATGTTTCACGTGAAACGTTTGCTGTAACATTGCGAATGTAGTGATAAAAAAGCTGGGATACAGTATCCTTGAAGCTCTGATGTGAAACGAAGGGGAAAGGAGGCGGCGGGACGTCATGAATCTCATTGATTACGAAAAGCAGTACGACGTCATCGTGGCGGGAGCCGGCCATGCGGGCTGCGAGGCGGCCCTGGCCGCGGCGCGGATGGGATGCGAGACCCTGCTTCTCACCATCAACCTGGATGCCATCGCCCTCATGTCGTGCAATCCGGCCATCGGCGGACTCGCCAAGGGGCACTTGGTGAAGGAGATCGATGCGCTGGGCGGCGAGATGGGAAAGAACATCGATGCCACCGGCATCCAGTACCGCATTCTCAATACCCGCAAGGGGCCTGCGGTACGGGCCTCCCGCGCCCAGGCTGACAAGCAGCTCTATCGCCTCCGGATGAAGCACGTAATGGAGGAACAGGAACATCTCTCGCTCAAGCAGGGTGAGGTCACGGGCCTCGTGGTTGAAGATGGTCGGGTGCGGGGAGTGGTGACCAAGGTCGGGGTTCGCTTTCTGGGTAAAACGGTTATTCTCACCACCGGGACCTTCATGCGCGGACTGATCCACGTGGGTCTCACCAACTACCCGGGCGGCAGGGCGGGAGACCTGCCTTCGGTGGGGCTGTCTGACCAGTTGCGCGATCTCGGCTTCACGGTCGGCCGCCTCAAGACGGGAACCCCGGCGCGCCTGGACGGGAACACCATCGATTTTTCCCGGTTGGAACCCCAGTACGGAGATGATCCGCCAGTGCCGTTTTCCTTTTCTACCGAACGGATCGATCGGCCCCAGCTTCCCTGCTACATTGCTTACACCAACGAACGTACCCACGAAATCATCCGGAGCGGTCTTGACCGTTCACCTCTCTATTCGGGCGTTATTGAAGGGGTTGGTCCCCGGTATTGCCCGTCCATCGAGGACAAGGTCATGCGGTTCCCGGACAAGGACCGCCACCAGAGTTTTCTTGAGCCAGAGGGGCGCGATACGGTGGAATACTATCCGTCGGGCCTCTCCACCTCTCTTCCCATCGATATCCAGTATCGCCTCTACCGCTCCATCGAGGGGCTGGAAAACGTTGAGATCATGCGGCCGGCCTACGCCATCGAGTACGACTACGTGGATCCGATTCAACTCCATACGTCACTTGAAACAAAGCTCATCCGCAACCTCTATCACGCCGGCCAGATCAACGGCACATCCGGCTACGAGGAGGCGGCGGGGCAGGGGCTCATGGCGGGCATCAACGCGGCGTTGCGAGTGCAGGGTGAGGAGCCCCTGGTGCTCGGCCGCGACGAGGCCTACATCGGGGTCATGATCGACGATCTGGTAACGTTGGGGACCCGCGAACCCTACCGGATGTTCACGTCGCGGGCCGAATACCGGTTGCTGCTGCGGGAGGACAACGCCGACCTGCGCCTTCGGGAACGTGGCCACGCTGTTGGTCTCGTTCGGGACGAGGAGTACCGGCTGTTCCTGGAAAAACGTGAGCGGATCGGTGCGGAGCTGGAACGGTTGCGCACCGCGAAACTCCTGCCGTCCGAGGCGGATCCGTCGTTCCTCGAAACCTACGGCATGACCGATCTGCGCAATGCTTTGACGTTTGAGCAGCTCTTGCGGCGGCCCGACATCACCTATGAAGAGCTTTCGCAGATTGACCCGGTTGCGGGTATGGTTCCGCCGTCGGTGAAGGAACAGGTGGAGATCCAGATCAAATATCAGGGCTACATCGAGCGGCAGCTGGACCAGGTGGCGCGGGCGCGCAAGCTGGAAGGGACCCGTATCCCCGACGACCTGGACTACACCGTCATCCCCGGTCTCTCCGCCGAGGTGAGGGAAAAGCTCCTTCGCTTTCTCCCCGATACCTTGGGGCAGGCCTCACGCATCCAGGGGGTCACCCCTGCCGCCGTCGGTATCCTTTCCGTGGCCATCAAATCCAGGAGCGCGTCGTCGTGAACGGCCGGGCCTGCCGGATACTGCAGGAAGGTGCTGCCGAGCTGGGTGTCGAGATCAGTGACGAACTGGTCACGTTATTTTCCCTCTTTGCCGACGAGCTGAAAAAGTGGAACCGGAAAATTAACCTCACAGCCATCACCGGCGACGAAGAGATCGCCCTGAAGCACTTTGTCGACTCGCTGGCCTTGTGTCGGCTGGTGAGCGGTGACGACGAACTGCTTGATCTGGGGTCTGGTGGCGGTTTTCCCGTTTTGCCCCTGGCGTTGGTGTTCCCGACTATGACAGCGGTGTCGGTTGACGCCGTTGAAAAGAAGATCATCTTTCAGCGCCACGCGGCCCGTTTGCTGGGGTGCCGGAGGTTCGAGGCCATTCACGCCAGGGGCGAGGATCTGCCTCGCATGCTCGAGCGTCGCTTCAATCGGATCGTATCGCGCGCCTTCAGTGACATTCCCTCCTTTGCGAGAATGGCGCTGCCGCTTTTGATGCCCCAGGGGACGATCATCGCCATGAAGGGGAGGGGGGGCGCGGAAGAGGCTGATGCCGCGCGCGGGGCCCTGGAGGAGATGGGCCTCACTGTTGTCCGGGTGACAGAGTACCGCCTTCCCTTTTCAGGCGACGCCCGCACCCTGGTTGAGATTGGTTTTTGTTAATTTTACACAATCTAACAATCTGGTGGGCGAAACAGCCTTCTCGCCGGTTTTTGCTGCCGGGGGAGGAGGCGGCCTTGGTGGTCCCTTAAAAGCCGCTCAAAGCTAAAATTTGAAAGCCGCCCCTCTGCAGCCCTTCACGGGGTTTTTCGCCCATGGACCCGCCTCCCGTACAGTCAGCCCTGCTGTTGCGTGCCGACCAGCAGGTGATATCATTAAAACGCGGTGCCCGTGAACCGTAAGGTGCCGCGGAGTCCCGCTGCTAGCCAGTCGAGGAAAGGGGAGATTAAAATAATGAAAATTCGCATCCTCAAAATCATAGCTGCCGTGCTGCTGCCGACACTCATCCTCACGGCCTGCACCTCCTATCGGAGCCAGTATGTCGGGTTTAGGCCCGCTGAGGACTACATAAACAGTCAGGTGGTGAACGGCGTGACCATCGGCGGCGAGGCCTTTGCCGACACGGCCTCCGCCACCGACGCTTTCGGATTCGACGTGATCGGGACCGGGGTCATGCCGGTGCAGGTGGTCATGAGCAACAAGGGTCCTAGAAGCCTTGAGATCGTTTCCAGCCAGACCTTTTTGGTGAATGATCAGAACCGCTACTTCCCCGTGATCCCCAACACGACCGCCGTTGACCGAATCGAGAAGTCGACCCAGTTCGCCTCCTTTTTCGGCAAGGGAGCTGGGAAGGGAGCACTGCTCGGTGCGGCCGGCGGTGCGATTCTCGGTGCGGCCATCGGCATCGTCTCGGGGCACAGCGTTGCCGAGGCGGTGGGCAAGGGGGCAGCCGTCGGCGCAGCCGGCGGAGCCATTGCCGGCGGTGTTTCCGAAGGGACGTCGGGCGAGCGCGAGCGCACCATTATCGAAGATATCCGTAACAAGGGGCTTGAGGGGAAAGCTCTGCCGGCAGACAGCATTGCCAGCGGCTTCCTGTTCTTCCCTGCCGAAGCCGGAAGTGCAAAGGAATTGCGCCTGCAGCTGCGGGAGCGTGAGACCGGCGTGACCTCCAACGTGGTGTTGAGATTCAAGTAACCGCAGCCCCATCTGCCATTAAAAAGAGGCTCACAGCCTCTTTTTTTTCGTGAGGAGCCAGAGTGGAATTCCGTATCTACTATGAGGACACCGACGCCGGCGGCGTAGTCTATCATGCGCGCTACCTGGGCTTTTTCGAGCGGGGACGATGCGAGTTCCTGCGGGAACGCGGACTTTCGGTCCGGGAGCTGGCCGACCGAGGCTGCATTTTTCCGGTCGTGCGGATGGAGATCGACTTTCGTGCCCCGGCAGTGCTGGACGATCTTGTCCGGGTTGAGACCGAGGTGCTTGAGGTGGGCAAAACCTCATTTACCGTGGGACAGCAGGTGGTGCGCTGCCTGGACGGCAAGCTGCTGGTTGGGGGCAAGGTGACCCTCGTCTGCGTCGGGCCGGGGATGAAGCCCAAACGTCTCCCCGCCGAGCTGATCCAAGCCTTGATGCCGGAGATGCCGTGAGCGCACCCCGCGTGTCGATTCTCATGCCGGTCCGCAACGAAGAGCGCTTCCTGCCCGCTGCCCTGGCCTCCCTGTGCCGGCAGTCCCTGACGGCATGGGAACTCATTGTCGTGGACGACGGCTCCACCGACGACACGCCGGAGCTGTTGCGCGTGGCCGCGGCCCGAGACCGGCGGGTGAGGGTGTTCAACAACGCGGGCGCGGGACTGGTAGATGCCCTGAATTACGGCCTCGCCCACTGCCGTGCGGAACTCGTGGCCCGCATGGACGGTGACGACATATCCCACCCGCAGAGGCTGGAACGCCAGGCCGCTGCCCTTGACGCGGATCCCGGCCTGGGACTCGTGGCCACCCGGTTTCGCCACTTTCCCCGACACTCGGTGGGACTCGGCATGCGTGCCTATGAAGAGTGGCAAAACGGCCTGCTGACTCACGAGGAAATCATGCGTGACCGCTTTGTGGAGTCGCCGGTCGTCCACCCGAGTGTCATGGCTCGCCGGCAGGCTCTGACAGATGCCGGAGGCTACCGGAAGACCGGATGGGCAGAAGATTACGACCTCTGGCTGAGGCTTGCAGCCGGGGGGGTCAGGTTCACGCGGCTGCCGGAGGTGCTGTTCTTCTGGCGGGAGCGCCCCGAGCGCGCGACCCGCACCATGGGGGAATATGCCGCCGATGCCTTCCGCGCCTGCAAGATCCATCACCTGTGTCAGGGGTTCCTGCTGGGTGTGGACAACGTCACCCTGGCCGGGGCCGGGCTGGAGGGGAGGGCGTGGCAACGAGCCCTGGCGCGGGAGGGGGTGCGGGTGGGCCGATGGCTCGACGTGGACCCGCGGAAACAGGGTCGAATCCTCCACGGGGCGCCGGTGACGGCACCGGATGACGTCAGGGCGGGCGCTGAAAAGATCCTCGTTACCGTGGGAACCCGGGGGGCGCGGGATGGAGTTCGGGCCTGGGCCCGCAGGGCGGGCTTGCGTGAGGGAGAGGATTTCGTCTGCGTCACTTGAGCGGTGGCCAGTGGTGCGCGCGGGATTGATCAAAGCGGAAGGAGAACAATGGCCATGCCGGTAAAGCTCAAGGCGTCTGACCTCTTTTACAAATATCCCAAGGACGTGGTCAACCGCGACCAGCCCAAGTTCCGGTGCAAGCCCGATCCGTCCCCCTTCAACCGGGACGACCTCTATGAAGTTGTGGCGATGATGGAAGCGGTGATGAACGAACTGGGCTCCAGCGATGGCCGGGTCCTTAACCTGCTCGAAGACATCATGCACCAGGACATGCCACGCTTCATCGAAAGCCGCGAGATGGTCTTCGACTGCCTCGTGGAGACGGCCCGGGAGCGGCTGGGGCTCGGGTAGCCGGTCTTGCCATGGCCTCCCGCATCTGCTATAGATTAATGAACCAAATCGGCAGACACTTTTGCCGGGCATCGACCCCGGGAGGCACACCATGACCAAGGATTCAGTTGTCCACTTCGCCCTTTCCGTCGTCGGCAAGGACCGGCCCGGCATCGTCGCCGGGACTACCGGCATTCTCTACCGACTCGGCTGCAACATCGAGGACTCCAGCTCCACCATGCTGGGAGGGGAGTTCGCCATGATCCTCATCATCTCCCACCCCAAGCCGTTCACCAAGAGCAGGCTGCTCGAAGAATTCCGGGTGCTTGGCGAGGATATGGGCCTCACCGTCTCCGCCCGTACAATGACCCCCGACGAGGCCGAGTACCGCGCCCCCGAAGGGGAAATCTGCATGCTGTCGGTCTACGGGTCGGACAAGCCGGGCATCGTCTACCGGGTGACCAAGGAGCTGGCCGAGCGCAGCATCAATATCACCGACCTCAACACAAAGTTGGTAGGGAAAAAAGGTGAACCGGTCTATGTGATGATGATCGAGGCCGCGCTGCCGGAGGGGATCTCGGTGGACCAGGTGTCGGCCATGCTCGAAGAAATCAGGAAGGAGCTGAACGTGGAGATCTCGGTGCGCTCAATCACACCGGTTTCCCTCTGACGCCATGCCAGCACAGACCATACTGCAGTATCCCCATCCCGTCCTGAAGAAGGTATGTCATACTGTCACGGCCATCGACGAGGCCATCAGGGGGCTGATCGACGACCTGATCGAGACCATGCGTGAAGGTCCCGGCTCCGTGGGCGTTGCCGCCCCCCAGATCGGCGTCACCTTGCGGGTCTGCGTCATTGACGTCTCGGGCAGCCGCCACGGCAAGGACAACAACCACGGGCTGCTCCTCATGGTCAACCCGGAGATCGTTGACCGGTCGGGCAATGCGGTCATGCGCGAAGGATGCATGAGCGTCCCCGACTACACGGGAGACGTGGAGCGCTCCACCGAGGTCCGGGTCCGCTTCCTGGACGGCGCGGATGGCTCGGAGCGGGAGATCACGGCCTCCGGCTTCGAGGCCGTCGCAATCCAGCACGAGATGGACCACTTGGACGGCATCCTGTTCCTCGACCGGATTGTCTCGATCAAAACGGGCCTCTTCCGGCGGAAAAATTATAAGTAACGGCCAGCCAGGCTACGGACCGCCATGGCGGCTGAACGCGCAGCAGCGTCGGCATTCCGCCGGTCCGGGGGTGATCTGCGCCGCAGGAGGCGGGGAACCGTGTTGACAGGCGCCTTTTCCATCTGGAAGCGCGACATGCTGGTGCTCCGCCGCAGCCTCTTCTCGGAACTGGCGGCGGTGGTGGCCGCTCCCCTCACCTTTTACCTCGCCTTCGGCTTCGGCCTTCGCGGCTACATTGCCGATGTGGAAGGGGTGCCATACACCGTGTTCATGGCGCCGGGGCTCATCACCATGACCGCCGTTTCTGCCGCCTTCGACGAGAGCGCCTGGAGCATGTGGTTTCACCGTAAGGTTCAGCGGACCATCGAGGCTTACCGGGTCACCCCGATCACCGTCTACGATATCGTCATCGGCAAGATATTCTCGGGTTTCACCCAGGGCGCCCTCAAGGGGGTGGCCGTGGCTGCGGTCATCTTCCTTCTCACCGGCGTCCGGTTCGACCCCACCCACCTGGTGGCCTATCTTTCCTTCATCATTCTTGGTTCCATGGTCTTTTCCTGTGCCGGGACGGTCTGCGGGACGCTCCTGGACAAACCCGAGACCATAGGCAAGGTTCAGGCAGTGGTCATTATGCCCCTCATCTTCCTGTCAGGGGTCTTCTTCCCGGTATCGTCCTATCCCGAGGCGTTGCGAGCCACGGTCATGCTCATCCCCACCACGGCCCTGTTCGAGGGATCCCGCAGGGCTCTCCTGGCAGGTGCTCTCGATGCCGGCCTGATTGCCATCCTCGCCATTACCGCTCTGGCCGCCTTCGTCGCCACGGTGGCCATCTTCAATCGAAAGATGGCAGAGTAGTACCGGCCCCCGGCCGCTAAACTTCTTGTGCTGTCGAGGTTATTTTAGTAGGATTTACAGGATTGTCACACGAACGGAGAATCCATGGCCGAAGAATTCATTCCCAAGTGGGTTGCCTGGGAAACCACCCAGAAATGCAACCTCAAGTGCGTCCACTGTCGCTGTTCCTCTGACCTGACCTCCTCCGAAGGTGATTTCACCACCGAGGAAGGGAAGAAGCTCCTGAAGGAGATTGCCGATTTCTCAAAACCGGTCATCGTTCTTTCGGGCGGTGAGCCCCTCATGCGCCAGGATATCTTTGAGTTGGCCGAGTACGGCACCTCTCTGGGGCTGCGGATGTGCATGGCCACCAACGGCGCCTTGGTCACCGACGAAATCTGCGCCAAAATGAGGAAGGCGGACATCAAGATGGTGTCCCTCTCTCTGGATGGCAGCAGCGCCGAGGTCCACGACGATTTCCGCCAGTGTCCCGGTGCCTTCGAGGGAGTGGTGCGGGCCGCCGAAATCTTCCGGCGTAACGGCCAGAAATTCCTCATAAATTCTTCCTTTACCAAACGGAACCAGCACGATATCGCCAACACTTTCAAGCTGGCCAAGAGCCTGGGCGCCACTGCCTGGTACATGTTCATGATCGTCCCCACGGGCCGGGGCGAGGAGATCATGAACGAGCTCATCTCCAAGGAGGACTACGAGGAGATCCTGGAGTGGCACTACCAGCAGGAGAAGCTTGAGGACGAAATTCTCATGCGCCCCACCTGTGCCCCCCACTACTACCGGATGGTCCCCATGCGGGCCAAGCAGGAAGGGGTCAAGTTCGAACGCCGCTCCCTGACCTTCTCCACCGGCGGCGGCAAAGGATGCATCGCGGCCCAGACCATCTGTCTCATCGACTGCTTCGGCAACGTAAAGCCCTGCTCCTACTTCCACCGTACTGCCGGCAACGTGAAGGAAATCCCCTTCCGGGAAATCTGGGAGAACTCGGAAATCTTCAAGGATCTCCGTAACTTCAAGGCATACAAGGGGAAATGCGGCGAGTGTGAGTTCATCAACGTCTGCGGCGGCTGCCGGGCCCGGGCCGACGCGGTCTATGGGGATTACATGGAAGAGGAGCCGTTCTGTAATTACGTGCCGATACGCCTTCAGAAGAAGGCGTAAGGAACGCGATAGTTACGCCGTGTTGGCGTCGTCCTCGTCACCCCCTTGTGCGGCGTAGCCGGGCTACGCCTCCGCCGGGGTTACTGCGGGTGCAGCAATTTGATGCAAATCTCACGCTTCTGGGTTTTTATAATCGAAATTCCAAAGACAATTTCTCTGAGGAGGGTTTTCAATGAATAATCGTTTTCTCGACGCCTGCTGGGGCAAGCCCGTTGACCGTACTCCCGTGTGGCTCATGCGCCAGGCGGGCCGCTATCTCCCCGAATATATGGCAGTACGCTCCAAGTGCACCTTCCTGGAACTCTGCAAGACCCCGGAACTGGCGGCAGAGGTGACCATTCAGCCCATCGACATTCTGAATGTCGACGCGGCGATCCTCTTCTCCGACATCCTCACTCCGGTTGAGCCCATGGGGCTCAAGCTCGACTTCGTGCCCGGCCCGGTCTTCGAGCACCCCGTACGTACCATGGCCGATGTGGAGAAGCTGCGCATTCCCAACCCCGAGGAAGATGTCCCCTACGTACTGGACACCATCAAGATCCTCCGTCGGGAACTGGCCGGCAGGGTTCCCCTGATCGGCTTCGGCGGAGCGCCGTTCACCCTGGCCTGCTACAT
This sequence comes from Geobacter sulfurreducens PCA, assembly GCF_000007985.2. NCBI lineage: Bacteria > Pseudomonadati > Thermodesulfobacteriota > Desulfuromonadia > Geobacterales > Geobacteraceae > Geobacter > Geobacter sulfurreducens. The sequence continues at coordinate 3,800,749 of NC_002939.5, read as the reverse complement.
GGTTGAAGGCAAGGGTTCCAAGGACTGGGCAAACATCAAGCGGATGATGTATGCCGCTCCCGACGTCTATGCCGCCCTCATGGACAAGGTTACCATGATGGACATGGAGTACCTGAACGCCCAGATCAAGGCCGGTGCCCAGGCGATCCAGATCTTCGACACCTGGGGCGGGGTCCTCTCCCCCACCGATTACGAGAAGTACGTTCTGCCCTACACCACCAAGCTCATCAACGGCCTGAACCGTCAGAACACGCCGGTGATCCACTTTGTCAAGGGCGCCGGCACCATGCTGGAGACGGTGCAGAAGGCCGGCGGCGACGTCATGGGGCTCGACTGGCACGTGAATCTTGGGAAGGCCAGGGACGTGCTCGGTCAGAACATGGCCGTGCAGGGGAACCTGGACCCCACGGTCCTCTACGCCCCCAAAGAGGTCATCGAGGCCGAGGTGAAGCGGGTGCTCGACGAGAATGCCGGCCGTCCCGGACACATCTTCAACCTGGGACACGGCATCCTGCCGACAGTGCCGCCGGAAAACGCCATCCACATGGTGGAGTGCGTGCACCGGCTGTCCCAGAAGTAGCCCGATTACCTGCCTGGACAAGGAAAAGGCAGCCCGGCGCTGCCTTTTCCTCATTCCGGCCCAAGCATCGAACCAGCCATGGAAAACCGCATCACCGACATCGAGATCCACCTTTCGCACCTGGAGCACACCATCCAGGAACTGAACGAGGTGGTCTACCGCCAGCAGCAGGCCATCGACCGGTTGGAAGACGAGCTGAAGGCCCTGCGGACGCAGTTCCTGGCGGTGGCGCCGTCGCCAACCCGCCCGCCCGACGAGGAAACGCCGCCTCCCCACTACTGACAGCCATTCATGGGGGCCCCATGGAGCATCCCCTCATCCGGATCGTCATCCTGGCCGTGCTCGCCTATGTGGGGTACGCACTGCTCTGTTTCCTGGTCCAGCGCACCATCATCTATCCCGGCCGTTCCCTTTCCGTGGCCGGCCAGCCTCCCGATTTGCCCGACATCCATCCCCTCTGGCTCACAACCCCATACGGCCACGTCGAATCCTGGTTTCTGCCGGCCACGGGGAGCGTTGCCGGAGACAGGCGTCCGGTGGTACTCTTTTTTCACGGCAACGGCGAGGTGATCGACGTTCTGCCGGACCAGGCCGAGGGGTTTCGCAGGATGGGGATGCACGTCATGCTCGTGGAGTATCCGGGATACGGCCGTTCCGGCGGGTCGCCGTCAGAGGAGGGAATCACGGCTGCGGCCGTGGCCGCCTATGATGAACTTGTGCGGAGGAGCGACACGGATTCCGGCCGCATGATCGCCTTCGGCAGGTCGCTCGGATGCGGGGCCGCCTGTGCCCTGAGCCTCAGACGCCCGCTGGCGGCCCTTATCCTCCAGTCGCCGTTCACCTCGACCCGTCCCTTTGCCCGGCAGATGCTCCTCCCCGGATTTCTGGCACGCGATGTCTTCGACAACCGTAAGGCCCTGGAATCCTACGGCGGAGCGGTCCTCATCCTGCACGGCACGGAAGACGACATCATCCCCGTCGGCCACGGGCGCGAACTGGCCCGTACCGTCCGGCGCGGGTGCCTGATAGAGCTTCGCTGCGGCCATAATGACTGCCCCCCCGACTGGCTGGAGTTCTGGCGGATCATTGAGGGATTTCTGGAGCAGGAAGGGGTGTCGGGGAGAAAATGAAAGGCCCGCCACTCTGCGGCGGGCCCCTGCTCATTCATATTTCCGAGTTCCCGTTTCACGGGATCTTCCGGCATCAACGGCAGCCGGATTCGTACTGCCTAAGTTGTGGTTCGGCTGAAACTTCCTCGATAGGTTTCGCCCCTCCTTTTGGCAGTGCTGGTTCAGGTAGCTACCTGAGTAAACTATAGCTCCCGGCGGGAAAAATTCCAGGCTGTTTTTTTTTGTTGGATCGCACTAAAATGGTTGAGTTGCATCGAATAGGGAGACACCAATGGCGAGGGGACGGGCATGGCCGCGTCCCTCTTGTTTTTGCGGCGGTCGTCGGGAGCTATCCCTTGCGGCCTGCTAAAATTGTGTGCGATAGTTAACACCGTTCGACTACCCTGCCGTGCCGAGGAGAACACCATGGCCGACAAGACCATCGACCCCTCCGGCCTCGTCCCCCCCGAGCGGGACGCCTGCGCCATCATCTGTCACATCAACAAGGAAGCCCGTCCCACCCACGGCAACGTCCAACGGACCATCGAGGCCCTGGTGAAGATGGGGCACCGGGCCGGTGAAATCAACGGCGAAGGAGACGGGTGTGGCGTCCTGACCGACATCCCCCGAACGATCTGGCGGGAGGTCCTGGCTGGCGCAGGCGCCGACCCCGATCTGGCCGAAGCTCCCGGCTTTGCCGTGGGGCATTTGCTTCTGCCGAAGGAGGCCATTGTCGCCGATCCGCAGCTGCAGGCGGCAATCCTTGGCCGGTTCTCCGCCGCCGGCGTCCAGTTGCTTGTGGAGCGGCCCGGGATTGTCCGGAGCGAAGTCCTCTCCAGCCGCGCAAGGGAAGGGGAGCCCCTCTTCTGGCAGGTGGCGCTCCTCTGCCCGGAGAAGGTGGCAGCACCAAAGCTCCTGTTCGAACTCCAAACATCCATCGAGCGGGATTTCACGGTCCACGTGGCGTCTCTCTCCACCGATGTGACCGCCTGGAAGGTTCACGGCGCACCGGAACTCCTTCCCCGTTACTATCCCGAATTGCGGCGCCGCGACTTTCTCTCCTCAGTTACCATCGGTCACAGCCGTTATTCCACCAACACGCTCCCCACAGTGCTCCGGGCCCAGCCCTTTTCGCTTCTGGGGCACAATGGCGAGATCAACACCATCGCCCGGCTTCGGGAAGAGGCTCGGATGATGGGAATTCCTCTCTTCGCCGACGGCTCCGACTCCCAGGACCTGAATCGGACCCTGGAAGGGCTCATGTTCCGCTATGGTCTCACCCTGTTCGAGGCGATGGAGGTGGTTTTCCCGCCCATTTTCAGCGCCATGGACGGCATGGGGCCGGAGCTGAAGGCCATGTATACCTGGTTCCGCCGCTTTCTGAAGGCGTCAGCCCAAGGGCCCGCGGCCATCATTGCCCGCCATCGCAATCTCTGCATCTTCAGCGTGGACGCCATGGGGCTGCGCCCTCTCTGGGTGGGTGAGACCGACCGGGAGATATTTGCCTCGTCGGAACTGGGCGTCGTCCCCCATGAGGAGATCCTGAGCGACCCGAAGCCCCTGGCCCCCGGCGAGAAGGTGGGGGTGCGGATCGTGGCGGGGCAACAGGTGGAGATCATCGGGCACCCGGCCCTGCGGGGGGAGGTTTACCAGAGCTTCCGGAAGCGGACGAACCTGGCGTCCCAGGAGAAGTGGGTAACGCAGGGGGCGGCACTGGGGGACGGGCTGCCGTCCCTGGCGGTCCGCTTCGGCCGGAGCGCCAAACTCCACCAGGACAACCTCATGTCCGCCTTTGCCTGGAAGTCCAGCGATCTGTCCATTCTGCGAGAGATGGCCGGCAGCGGCTCGGACCCTATTGCGTCCCTGGGGTACGACGGCCCCCTGGCGTCGCTTTCCAGCCGGCGTCAGAATCTCTCCGACTACTTCAAGGAACAGGTGGCTGTGGTGACCAATCCGGCCATTGACCGGGAACGGGAGGCAGAGCATTTTTCCACCAGGGTCTACCTGGGGCCGCGGCCCCTGTTCCGAGGCCCCGCCCGCCTGGCGGTGACGCTGGAGGTGCCGCTGCTGACCGGTGGCCGCCGTACCGGCATCGAAGCGGCCGACGCCGCCGTGGCCCGGGAGTTCGGCACCGCCAGCCTGGAGGCGCTCGTGGCCGCCTTTGGCGAGGGCAAGGGGCGGTGTCGGGTAATTCCGTGCCACATGGCAAAGGAGGAATGTCTGGGAGCCGCCCTGGCGCGCCTGACCCGCGAGGCTGTGGAGGCAGTGTCCCGGGGGGCTGCGGTGCTCCTGCTGGACGACAGCGACTGCTTCGCCCCGGGGAAGAGCTTCATCGACCCGTTTCTGGTGACGGCGGTCCTCCACAAGGGGCTCAAGGAGGCCACCGACGCCTCGGGGGAAAGTCTGCGGCGGCGGACCGCCCTGGTGGTCCGGTCCGGGGCGCTCCGCAGCCTCCACGACCTCATATTCGCTCTCGGCATGGGGGCCGATGCCCTTTGTCCCTATCTCATGTGGGAAGGGGCCGGCGATGGTCCGGGGATGAAGAACCTCTTCTCGGTCGTTGCCAAGGGTCTCGAAAAGGTCATCTCCACCATGGGGACCCACGAGATCGGCGGCTACGGCAAGTACTTCGCATCCATCGGCCTTTGCCGGCATCTGGCGGAGATATTTGAAACCCCCAACTTCTGCGGCTCGGGGCAGGGCGGGCTCACCCTTGAGCGGCTGGAGGAGGAAAACCGCTCCCGCAGCTCCGTGGCCCGCAGCCGCGAAAAACAACCGGTGCCGGTCCAGTTCCGGCTCTATCCCAAAATTTGGAAGATGGTGGGGGCCGTGGCCAAGATGGAGGAGACCTACGCGGACCTCTCCCGCCTCATCCAGCAGTACGAGGCGGAGAACCCCCTGGCCATCCGGCACCTGCTCGACCTCCGCTACACCCAGGAACTGACCGTGGACCCGGACGAGGTGGACACCACCGTGGGGGACCATAACCTGCCGATCCTGATTTCCGCCATGAGCTTCGGTTCTCAGGGGGAGACTCCTTTCAGGATCTACGCCGAAGCGGCAAAGCGCCTTAACATCATCTGCATGAACGGCGAGGGGGGCGAAATCGCCGACATGCTGGGGCAGTACCGGAAGAACCGGGGGCAGCAGATCGCCTCGGGGCGCTTCGGGGTGAACATGGCATTCCTCAACTCCGCCGACTTTCTGGAGATCAAGGTGGGGCAGGGGGCCAAGCCCGGCGAGGGGGGGCATCTCCCCGGCTTCAAGGTGACGGCCAAGATCGCTGCAGCTCGCCACGCCACGCCCGGCGTCAGCCTCATTTCCCCCTCCAACAACCACGACATCTACTCTATCGAGGATCTGGCCCAGATCGTCGAGGAACTCCGTACCGCCAACCCTTGGGCCCGCATGTCGGTGAAGGTGCCAGCGGTGGCGGGAATCGGCACCATCGCCCTCGGCGTGGCCAAGGCCGGGGCCGACATCATCACCATCAGCGGCTACGACGGCGGCACCGGCGCGGCCCGCAAGCACGCCATCAAGTTCGTGGGGTTGCCCGCGGAGATCGGGGTCTCAGAGGCCCACAAGGCGCTGGTGGCGGCCGGGATGCGCCAGAAAGTGGAGATCTGGGCCGACGGCGGCGCCCGCACCGGCCGGGACGTGGTAAAACTCATGCTCCTCGGCGCCAACCGGGTCGGTTTCGGCACCATGGCCATGGTGGTCATCGGCTGCACCGCCTGCCGGGGCTGCCATCTCGGGACCTGCCACGTGGGAATCGCCACCCAGATCGAAACCGCGGAGGAGGCCGAAGCCCGGGGACTCAAGCGGTTCGTTCCCCGGGTGCTGGAAAACGGGGTCATTTACATGAGCACCTTTTTCCGGGGGATGAGTCGGGAAATCAGGATCCTCACTGCCAAGCTCGGCTTCCGGCGCACCCAGGACCTGGTGGGGCGGAGCGATCTCCTCGCCCAGGCCCGGGGCCTCGACCGCCTGGACCTGACGGAGTTGCTCCGCCCGGCCCGACCGGAGGAGCATCAGCCCTTCGAACCCGAGGTGCGCATCATCCGCAAGCCCCTCAATTACCTGACCTCTCTTATCTCCGGGCTCGTGACCGACTCTTTCGCCAAGGGCGAGGAGCGGGTCCGGTACGATGACGACAGTGCCACCAGCTCCGACCGGGCCATCGGCACCCATCTGGCCGGTGCCTTGGAGCGCGGTGTGGCCGAGGGGCGCGTTCGGACCGGGCAGCGGGCGCTCCTCCAGTTCCGGCGCGACTCCATCCCGGGCAACGGCTTGGCCGCCTTTTCCATCGACCGGCTCACCATCCGGGTAGAGGGAGGGGCTCAGGATGGCGTGGGCAAGAGTACCTCCGGCGGCAGAATCGTCATCCTCAAGGGTGAGAACCGGGAGGGGCGCCGGGTGGGTGGGACTGTGGGCAAGGGGCTCGCCTACGGTGCCCAGGGAGGAACCTTCCTTGTCCAGGGAGATGCCGACAGCAGGGCCTGCATCAGGCTCTCCGGGGCCGATGTGGTCTTCGGCTCCCGCATCCGCGAGCCGGTTGACGACTTTCGAGGGGACATCGCCTCCCGGGCAAACCTTAAGGGTTTCGCCTTCGAGTACATGACCGCCGGACGGGTGGTGGTCCTGGGGGATCCGGGCCCCTGGATCTGCTCCGGCATGACCGGTGGCGTGGTGTACTGCCACCTGGACGGAGCCATGGGGTTCACCCGTGAGGCCCTGCGTCGGCGGCTGGCCAAAGGGGCCGGGGTGGAGATCCGGGACGTTGAGGAAGAGGATGTGGCAAGCATTGGGGAGCTCCTCCTGAAGTACCACCGGGAGCTCCTCCACTCCCACCAGGAGGAAGAAGCCGACGCCGTGGAGGGGATCATTGCCGACACCCGGAGCTGTTTCGTTAAGATCGTGCCGGAGAAGAACATCGTTACCCCCAGGAGCACCGAGTGACGGCATCCCCCTGAGGATGCAAGGAGGAACGACCATGAGCCGTAATCTGTACGTCGAGAAAGATGTCTGTATCAGCTGCGGTCTTTGTGTTGAGACGGTTCCGGAGGTGTTCCGGTTTGACGACGACAACCTGGCCGAGGTGTACGATCCGGCCGGCGCTGCCGAGGAAAAGATCCAGGAGGCCGTTGACACCTGTCCGGTCTCCTGCATCCATTGGGGGTAACAGCCCACACATCCCACGATACGGGAAGACACATGATTATCCTGATTCTCAATTGCCGGGGCTTTTCCATCCACTTCCAGCTCTTCGACTGGTCTACGCGGACCGTCCTCGCCCGGGGGGACGTGGACCGGATCGAGCTGGGCGACTCGTTCATCTCTATGGAGGTACCGGGGCGGGACCCCTATCACCTGGAGTCTGACTGCTCCAGTTTCGGTGCAGCCGTGGCCCTTATTCTCGCCACCCTGACCCACCCCCTGGAGGGTCCCCTCTCCCGGGTCGAGCAGATCACCGCCGTGGGGCACCGGGTCGTTCACGGGGGGGAGCGGTTTACCTCCTCGGTTCCCATCGACGGGAAGGTCATCGAGGCGGTCAGATCCGTGGAGGAACTGGCGCCGCTCCATATTCCCCCGAACCTGGCGGGGATCGAGGGAGCCATGGCTACTCTGCCCGGCATTCCCCACGTGGCAGTCTTCGACACGGCATTCCACCAGGCAATGCCGCTCCATGCCTACCTCTACCCTCTCCCCTGGGAGTGGTACGAGCAGCACGGCGTGAGACGCTACGGCTTCCACGGCGCCTCCCATTGTCATGCGGCGCGGCGGGGGGCGGCGCTCCTGGGGCGCGAGCCGGCCCTCTGTAATCTGGTCACCATCCACATCGGCAATGGGATTTCCCTTTGCGCCGTGGAGGGAGGGTGCTCCATTGATACGAGCATGGGTCTCACGCCGCTGGAAGGGACCATGATGGGAACCCGTTGCGGCTCCATCGACCCGGGCATTCCCCCGTTCATGATGCAGGAAGAACAGCTCTCGCCCCGTGATCTGGACCGGATTCTCAACCAGCGGAGCGGTGCCGCGGGCATCACCGGCCTCAAGCTGGACCGGTCGGCGTTTCTGGCCCGGGCCATCGCGGGGGATGAGCGGTGCCTCCTGGCTCTGGAGATGGAGGCCTACCGACTCCGGAAGCACATCGGCGGCTACGCCGCGGCCCTCGGCCGGCTCGACGCCGTGGTCTTCAGCGCGGCCTCGGGGGAGGGGGAATGGCTCGTGCGGGAAAAGGCCCTCGCCGACATGGCATGCTTCGGCATCCGGCTCGACCGGGAGCGGAACCGAACTGCCCGTTCCGTGGACCGGGAGGAGCGGGTCAGCGCCGATGACTCGCCTGTTGCGGTCTACGTGATTCCCACCGATGAGGAAATGGTTTACGCCGAGGAGGTGGCCGCGCTCCTGAATGGGCAGGGGTGACAACGACCGGGAATGGGGTAAACTGTTTTTCCTGTCGGATTCGATTCACCAAGGAGGCAGGCATGTCGCTGGAAGGCAAAAAAGCTCCCGACTTCACCCTGGAGGGAAGTGACGGGAAAAAACACTCCCTGAAAGACTATGCAGGGAAAACGGTCGTCATCTATTTCTATCCCCGGGACAATACTCCGGGATGCACCAAGGAGGCCTGCGGCTTCCGGGATCTGCACCAGGATCTGATGGCGCGCGGCGTTGTTCTTCTCGGCGTCAGCAAAGACAGCCTCGCGTCCCACGATAAGTTCATCAAGGCCTTCGGCCTCCCCTTCACGCTTCTGTCGGATCCGGACGCCGCCATGATGACCGCCTACGGTGCCTTCGGCGAGAAGGTCCAGTACGGCAAGACTACTATGGGCACGATCCGCTCCACAGTGGTGGTGGGTCCCGACGGGACGGTGGTGAAGCACTGGTCCAAGGTGGCCAAGGCAGAGGCCCATCCGGCGCAGGTGGCGGAGTTCCTCGCCAAGCAGGGGTAGGAACCTCCCATGGCAGAGAGCGGCCAGTCATTTCTCGTTGCCTGCCCCGCCTGTGGCACGAGCAACCGGGTGCCGGCATCCAGGGAAGGGGTTGCGGGCCGCTGCGGCAGCTGCCGCGGTGTGCTCCCGCCCCTCTATTTCCAGCCGGTCCCGCTTACCGACCGGAGTTTCGACCCGTTCGTCGCTGGCTATCATGGCCCCGTTCTGGTTGAATTCTGGGCCCCCTGGTGACCCCACTGCCGGGACTTCGCACCGGTGGTGCGGGAGGTTGCGCGGGAGCTTGCCGGCACGGCGGCAGTGGTTCAGGTGAACACCCAGGAGAACCCGCAGCTGGCAGCCCGCTTCGGCATCCGGGGGATTCCGGCCCTGGTGCTCCTGCGACGGGGGCAGGTGCTCGCAACCTGGAGCGGTGCACTACCCAGAGAGGCGGTGCTTTCCCGGGTCCGCGATGCCCTGCGCTAATGTGGCCGGGCATCGGCGTTTCCCTCAAAACCGTTGACATGAGTCCCGATTGCGCTAGAGTATGAACTCGGCATTTCACTCGACGCCAAGGAGAGTAGAATGCAACCAGCCGGCATTTCACATTCCCTCTTCCCCTCGTTGCCGCCCGAGTTCCTTCCCCTGGCGCTCTACACCCTTGCGGCATCCATTCTGATCGGCGTGCTTCTCCTGGCTGCCTGGTGGCTCGGCGCCAAGACCACGAACCGCAACAAGGAACTCCCCTACGAATCGGGCGCAATCCCCACCGGTTCGGCCCGGCTCGCCTATCCGGTCCCGTTCTACCTCATTGCCATCTTCTTCATCGTCTTCGACGTGGAGGCGGCCTTTATCTTCGCCTGGGCCACGGCCTGGCGCGAACTGGGCCTTCAAGGGCTCGTCCATATCACCTTCTTCATCGTTATCCTCCTTCTCGGCCTCGTCTGGCTCTGGCTGAAGGGGGGCCTCGACTGGGGACCGTCCCGTGCACGGAGGGGCCATGTCCGAGACTGAGGTCCCACAGAACAACATCATTCTGGCCAGCCTGGACGACCTGATCAACTGGGGCCGGGCCAATTCCCTCTGGCCCATGTTCTTCGGGCTCTCCTGCTGTTTCGTCGAGATGATGACCTCCTTCACCTCCCGCTACGACGTTTCCCGCTTCGGGGCCGAGGTGCTCCGGGGCACCCCCCGGGAGGCGGACCTCATGGTCATCGCCGGCACGGTCTTCAAGAAGATGGCCCCGTCAATCCTCCGGCTCTACGAGCAGATGGCCGAGCCCAAGTGGGTCATCTCCATGGGGAGTTGCGCCAACTCCGGCGGCATGTATGACGTCTACAGCGTGGTCCAGGGGGTGAACCAGATCATCCCGGTGGATGTCCACGTCCCCGGCTGTCCCCCGCGCCCCGAGGCATTCCTCCAGGGGCTGATGCTGCTCCAGGAAAAAATCAGGAGGGAAGAACGCCCCGCCAGGAAGGTCCTCCACTTGGCCGGCGGGAGCGAGGGAACCACCCGGCCGGTGCTGGTGGACGGGGTGACCAAGTCCCGCGACACCCGGGGACCCGGCATGGAGGGGATCGCCATCAGGGGGACTTCGGTGCAGCACCCCCATTTCCCAATGCCCCGCTCGGACGAGATGTGGCGCCCGCCGGCCCCAAAGCACCAGTTCCCCGACTTCGGTCTTGCCGGCGAACTGGAAACGGCCTTCGGCCACCGGGTGGTGCGGGACGATCACGCTACCGACATGCTCACCTACCGCTGCCCGCCGGAGCTGCTGCCGGACGTGCTGCGCCACCTGAAAACCCGGAGCGCCGCTCCTTTCCGGCGTCTGGAGGACGTGGCCTGCGTGGATGAGTCGTGCCGCCGGGAGCGGTCGCGGTTCCCGGACTTCACCGTCAATTACCACCTACTGAACTTCCACATCCCCGGACATCTGCGGATCAAGGCCGAGTTGCGAGGGGATACGCCGGAGATCCCGAGCGCGACAAGCGTCTTCCCGGCGGCCGACTGGTACGAGCGGGAGGCCTTCGACATGTACGGCATCCAGTTCGCCGGCCACCCGAACCTGCGCCGCATCCTCATGCCACCCGACTGGGAGGGGCACCCGCTGCGGAAAAATCACCCCTTCCGGGCAACGGAGATGCATCCCTACACCACGGACGACGCCCGGCGCCATCAGGCCCTGCCTGCCTCTGATTTCTTCGATAGAATTGACGAAGAAACACTGATCCTGAACCTGGGGCCCCAGCACCCCGGCACTCACGGCATCATCCGCTTCGTCCTCAAGCTGGACGGCGAAGAGATCGTGGACATGGATACCGACATCGGCTACCACCACCGGGGTGCCGAGAAGATCGGCGAGCGCCAGCACTGGAACCAGTTCATCCCCTACACCGACCGGATCGACTACCTGGCCGGGGTCCAGAACAACCTGGCCTACGTGAACAGCGTGGAGCGGCTCTGCGGCATCACCGTGCCGGACCGGGGCATCGCCATCCGGGTCATGCTGGCTGAGCTCTTCCGGATCGCCAACCATCTGGTCTGGCTCGGCACCTTTGCCGCCGACGTGGGGGCCATGACCCCAGTCTTCTACACGTTCACCGACCGGGAGAAGATCTTCGACATTGTGGAGATGGTCACCGGTGGCCGGATGCACCCCTCCTGGTTCCGGATCGGCGGCGTGGCCGACGATCTCCCCGAGGGGTGGGACGGGGCGGTGAAGGCGTTCCTTGACTGGATGCCGGGCCGGCTCAAGGAGTACGAGGATCTCCTGAAGGGGAACCCCATTTTCCGGGAGCGGCTGAAAGGGGTGGGCGTCATCACCGGGGACGAGGCCCTGGAGTGGGGAATCACCGGCCCGAACCTGCGGGCCTGCGGCGTGGAATGGGACCTGCGGAAAAAGATCCCCTATAACGGCTACCAGCACTTCCACTTCGAGGTTCCGACCGAGGAGGGGGGGGATTGCTGGGCCCGCTATCGGGTCCGGATCGAGGAGATCCGCCAGTCGCTCCACATCGTCCGCCAGTGCTGGAAGGAGATGCCGGCCGGGCGCTGGATCACCGATGACTACCGTTACGTGCTGCCCAAGAAGCGGGACGCCCTCCACGACATCGAATCCCTGATTCACCATTTCATCAATGCCACACGGGGAATGGCGCCGCCGAAGGGGGAGAACTATAGCGCCATCGAAGCGCCCAAGGGGGAGAACGGCTACTTCGTGGTGAGCGACGGCCTCAACGTGCCGTACCGGGTGCGGATCAAGACGCCGAGCTTCCCGCACATCCAGGCCCTCCCCCTCATGAGCCGGGGGTGGCTCGTGGCGGATTTTCTGGCCATCATCGGGTCCATTGACTTCGTGCTGGCGGATTTGGACAGGTGACGCCGATGATCTCGGAGCTTCTCAAAAAGGAACTTCAGGCCCGCGTCGCTCACGCCGTCACCAGCCGTGAGGCGGCCGTGGACGTGATGAAAGCGCTGCAGCGCCACTACGGCTGGCTCACCGACGAGGCAGTGGGGGAGGCGGCGGAGCTCCTGGGACTCACCCCCCTCCAGGTGGAGGAGCTGGCCACCTTCTACGAGATGATCTACCGCCGCCCCGTGGGAAAGCGGGTGATCCACGTCTGCGACTCCATTTCTTGCTGGGCCCTGGGGGGCGAGAGCCTCATGGCGCACCTGGCAGCGGCGCTGAACATCGAACCGGGGGGAACCACGGCGGACGGGCTCTTTACGCTTCTGCCCTGCTGCTGCCTTGGCAACTGCGGCGAAGCCCCGACGCTCATGGTCGGCGACACCCTCCACGGCCGGGTGACGCTGGAGCGGGCCGGGGAGATCCTGGCGACTGAGCGGCGGCAGCTTGCAGCCGCGGAGGGATGAACGATGGTGCGAGTAAAGCGGATCTACGACGAACCGGCAACCGAGGACGGCACGCGCGTCCTGGTGGACCGGCTCTGGCCCCGGGGTATCGCGAAAGACAAGGCCCGCATCGACGAGTGGCTGAAGGAGATCGCCCCCAGCGACGAGCTGCGGCAGTGGTTCGGCCACGACCCGGCCCGGTGGGACGAGTTCCGGGAGCGGTACCGGCGGGAGTTGGACGCGAAGGCGGAACTCCTGGATGGACTCAGGAAACTGGCGGCCGGCGGGACGGTAACGCTCCTGTTCGCGGCAAAGGACGAACAGCACAACAACGCGGTGGTGCTGAAGGACATTCTTGTTGAGCAATAAGACCCCCCTCGGTCCCCCCTGCCTTGTAGGGGGAAGCGAACGAGAGCGAAGCAGGGGGGTGAACAAAGGGGTAAATGGAACAGGTTCTCTTCCGACATAACCGTCCCGGCCGGTGCGTAACCTTTGCCGAGTACCGGGCGGAGGGAGGCTTCGCGGCCCTGGAGAAGGCCCTTTCCGGCATGTCGCCCAACGATGTCCAGCAGGTGGTGATCGACGCCAATCTGCGGGGCCGGGGCGGGGCCGGGTTCCCCACCGGGAAGAAGTGGTCCTTCGTGCCGCGGGACATCCCAGGCCCCCGTTATCTCATCTGTAACTGCGACGAGATGGAGCCGGGCACCTACAAGGACCGGATACTCCTGGAGGCGAACCCCTATTCTCTGGTGGAGGGGATGACCCTGGCCGCTTATGCCATCGGTGTGGCCCATGCCTTCATCTTCATCCGCCGCGGCTACGAAGAGGCGGCGGAGAATTGCCGGCGCGCCATTGCCGAGGCAAAGGAAGCGGGCCTGCTGGGGAAGAACATCCTCGGCTCCGGTTTCTCCCTGGACCTGGACGTCCACCAGTCCGCCGGGCGTTACATCTGTGGCGAGGAAACAGCCCTCATGAACGCGCTGGAGGGGAGGCGGGCCAACCCGCGGAGCAAACCCCCCTTCCCGGCAGTGAAAGGGCTCTGGGGGCGCCCCACGGTGGTGAACAACGTGGAGACCCTGGCCAACATCCCGGCTATCGTGGCCAACGGCGCCGCCTGGTTCAAGGGGCTGGCGAGAATCTCCGAAGCGGCCGGTACCAAGCTCTTCTGCGTGAGCGGACATGTGAACAACGCCGCCTGCTTCGAGCTTCCCCTGGGGATGAGCCTGGGCGAGATCATCGACGGCCCCTGCGGCGGCATGCTGCCGGGGCGGGAGTTCAAGGCGTGCATACCCGGCGGGGCGTCCACGCCGTTCTTTACCCGGGAGCACTGGAACGTCCCCATGGACTTCGATGCCGTGGCAAGGGCCGGCTCCCGGCTCGGCACCGGCGGCATCGTGGTCTTCGACCGGAACACCTGCATGGTGGCGGCAACCCTGAACCTGGTGTCCTTTTACGCTCGGGAGTCGTGCGGCTGGTGTACCCCCTGCCGGGAAGGGCTCCCCTTTGTGAAGGACGTCCTGGCCCGGATCGAGGCGGGCGCCGGGCGGGAGGAGCACATCGCCATCCTGCGGGAGCATGTCCAGTACCTGAACTACGCCTTCTGTCCCCTGGCCCCCGGTGCCATGGGGCCGGTGGAGGGGCTCCTGCGGCTCTTCGAGGACGAGATCCGGGAGCACATCGTGATGGGGCGCTGCCCCCTCGGAGGAAAGGGATGACGGCACCATCTGACGATTTCGGCGGCCTCGTGACCCGGGCCACGAGGCTTTGGACGGGCAATTTCGGCAATCTCCTCGTCCTCTCCCTGGTCTTCTCCCTGGTGGCGTGGATTCCTGTGGCCAACATCGGCTTCCTGGCCGGCTACATCCGCGCGGTGCTCAAGGTGGCCCGCGGGGGAAAGGCGGAGCCGGGGGACATCTTCCGGGCCTGGGATTGCTTCGGCGATCTTTTCGTCTACTTTCTGCTCGTGGTCGTGGCCATGTTCGCCCTGAACCACGTGCCGGTCATCGGTCAGGTGGCGGGGTTCGTCCTGTCGGTGGTGGTCGCGCCCGGCATGTACGGCATTATTGACCGGCGGATGAAGTTCATGGACGCCTTGCGGTGGAGCCTCGAAACCATAAGGGGAGACCTGGCCGGCTGGATTCTAGCGGTACTCGTGGGGAGCATCTTTACAGCCGTGGGGGCGCTCCTGCTCGGCATCGGCATCATCATCACCCTTGGCTGGGGAAGTCTCGTCATGGCGCTCCAGTACGACAAGGGGGAACAACCACGGGTGATTATCCTGTAACCTGAAACCATGCCCAAACTGACCATCGATCACATACTGGTCGAAGTCCCTCCCGGCACCAGCGTGCTGGAGGCGGCCAAGACCGCGGGAATCTGGATTCCGCACTTCTGCTATCACCCGGCCCTCGGCAGCGTGGGGGCCTGCCGGCTCTGTGCCGTGAAGCTGCTGGACGGACCTGTGAAGGGGATCCAGATGTCGTGCATGCTCCCGGCCCAGGACGGCATGGTGGTCTCCACCACCGACCCCGAGGCCTTGAAGATGCGGAGCCTGGTCATCGAGTGGCTCATGACCAATCACCCCCACGACTGCCCGGTCTGCGACGAGGGGGGGGAGTGCCTCCTTCAGGACTACACCGTGGCCGGCGGCCACGGCATCCGCCGCTTTGAGGGGAAAAAACGGACCCACGTGAACCAGGATCTGGGGCCGCACATTCAGCACGAGATGAACCGCTGCATCCAGTGCTACCGGTGCGTCCGCTTCTACCAGGAGTATGCCGGCGGCAGCGACTTCGGGGTCATGGGGAGCGCCCGGCGGGTCTACTACGGCCGGTTTGAGGAGGGGGAGCTCGAATCCCCCTTCTCGGGAAATCTCGTCGACATCTGCCCCACCGGGGTCTTTACCGACAAGACCGCCCGGTTCCGGGCCCGTTACTGGGACTACGAGATGGCCCCTTCGGTCTGCCCCTGGTGTTCCCTCGGCTGCAACACCGTGCCGGCGGCCCGCTACCGGGAACTCCTCAAGACCATGGCCCGGGAGAACCCCGCCGTGAACGGCCACTTCATCTGCGACCGGGGGCGGTTCTCCAATGCCGCCGTGAACGACCCGGTGCGGCCGAGGGTGCCGCTGGTGGACGGGGAGGAGGTTTCATGGGCCGCGGCCATCGACGCCACCATGCTCCGGATTGAAGAGTTCATGGAACTCTACGGCCCCGGCCGCTTGGCCCTGGTCGGCTCACCCCGTCTCCCGCTGGAGGGGAGTGTCCTTCTGGCACGGCTGGCCGGGCTCATCGGGACGGAGTACCTTTGTTACTTTGCCGAGCGGGACGAAGGGGAGCGGGTAGCCGCCGCCGTTTCCCTCCTTGCCGACGGCAGGGCGGCCTCCATGGCGGACGTACGGAAGGCCGACTGCATTGTCATCCTCGAGTCGGACCTCCGGGACGAAGGGCCGATGATGCTTCTGGCGGTCCGGCAGGCATGGCGCAGCGGCGCACCGGTCTTCCTGGTGGGGACGCATGCGCCCCTTGAGCAAGCCCGAGCCGTTTCCATCGAGGCCATCGAGCTCAGCATTATTGAAGAGGTGCCTCTGGCGATATTCGAGAGGGCTGTGGTCATCTGCGGCACCAGGAACAATCCTCCCGCAGCCACTGAGTTACTTGCCCATACTGATGCCAAAATCGCGTACCTCTTTCCCGGTCCCAACGCCTTTGGGGCGGGTCTTCTGGCGAAGGAGCACGGAGCGGTTACCCTGGCCGAGGCCGTTGCCTCGGGGAGAGTGAAGGGGATCATCGCTGTAGAGGCCGACATCCCCGAGGCGCTCCTGGCCGGCGTGCCGTTCGTGGTGGCCGCTGACTGGCTTCCGACGGAAACGGTCAGGCGTGCCCAGATCGTCATCCCCACCGCCGCCTGGGTGGAGACGGACGGCACCTATGTCAACTTTGAAGGGCGCGCCCAGCGGTTCCGGAAGGTCATGGCGCCCGGACTTCCGATTCGGGGGCTCCCGGCCCGCTACCACGCCTCCCCCGACAAGCCGGCGCCGTTCCATCCGCCGCGGGTGCACCGCAGCGCCCCCCCCGGCGGGGAACTCCGCCCCGCTTGGCGGTTCGTGGCCGAGCTGGTGGAGCGGTTCGGGGGCGAAGCGGTGACGGGGGGGGTGCCGGACGGTGGGAGCTGCTGCGGGACCTCGACCCGGAAGGGAGAGGGGAAACGGTGCTGTAGTGAAAAATGTTGCGCGAAACTGAACCACATCTCGATAACTGGCAAGAGTGGTTTACTCAACAGGTACTTCCAGAGGACCGTGCACTACGCGGCGGCTCCTGGAGTCTGACTTACCAAACAGAAAAAGGAGCACCATGAGCAGTTTACCCGCATGCCCACAATGCAGTTCGGAATACACCTATGAAGACGGGACCATGTACGTCTGCCCGGAATGCGCCCATGAGTGGCCGACGGCTGCGCCGGGAGAGAGCCCGGAAGAGCAGCGCGTTGTGCGCGATGCCTTCGGCAACGTGCTCAGTGATGGCGACTCCGTCACGGTGATCAAGGATCTGAAGATCAAAGGCTCGTCCTCGGTTGTCAAGGTCGGAACCAAGGTGCGGAACATCCGGCTCGTGGAGGGGGACCATGACATCGACTGCAAGATCGACGGCGTCGGTGCCATGCAGTTGAAGTCGGAATTTGTGAAAAAGGCATAGTTGAGGCGAAACGGGCATGCAAAGCGAACAGGCGCCCGGGAATACCAGTTCACTGTAAATGGCATGTTCCGCCGTCATAACCGCGTGGAAGAAACAGCCCGGCGCGGCGGTGCATACATTCGGGGGCCATCTCCCGGCATTGCGTCACACCATTGAGGAAGCCGATGGAGAGCGAACACATCTGCAAATTGCTGCTCGATTTCGCAGCTGACTGGGAGTTCTGGCTCGACCCCGAGGGGGCCTGTCGCTATGTCTCCCCGGCCTGCGAGCGGATTACCGGGTACCGTCCCGACGAGTTCATGGGTGAAGCGGGCCTGCTGCGGCGGATTGTCCATCCTGAGGACCGGGAGGCCGTGGAGAGCCATCTGACGGATGCTCTGGCCAATCGAGAGGGGGTCTGCCCCATTGACTTCCGCATCATCACGCGCACCGGTGAGGTGCGTTGGATCAGTCATCACTGTCAGCCGGTGCACGACGGCGCCGGAACGTTTCTCGGCCGGCGGGGGAGCAATCGGGACATTACCGACCGCATGGCGGCCCAGGAGGAGAACCGGCGGCTCGGCGGGCTCATGGAGCGGCTTGTCCGCGTAGTGCAGGAGCTTTCCCGGGCCCGCAGCCTCGACGAGATTACGGCGGTGGTCCGGACTGCCGCCCGGGAGTTGGTGAGCGCCGACGGGGCCACGTTTGTCCTGCGGGAAAACGGTAACTGCTTCTATGCGGACGAAGATGCCATCGCCCCGCTCTGGAAGGGGCTCCGGTTCCCCCTTGAGCGCTGCATCAGCGGGTGGGTCATGCTCAACCGGCAGGCGGCGGTCATCGAGGATATCTACCAGGATCAGCGGATACCCGTGGAGGCCTATCGCCCTACGTTCGTGCAGAGCCTTGCCATGGTCCCCATCCGGGGGGAAGACCCCATCGGCGCCATCGGCACCTACTGGGCCAGGCGCCATCGCCCCTCCGAGCAGGAGATCAGCGTCATTCAGGCCCTTGCCGACACGACGTCGGTGGCCATGGAAAATGTGCGGGTCTACGCGGATTTGGAGCAGCGCGTGCGGGAGCGCACCGAGGCCCTGGAAACCGCCAACCGCGAACTTGAGGCGTTCGGTTTTTCAGTTTCTCACGACCTGCGCGGCCCGCTCCGGAGGCTGGACGGGTACAGCCGCATGCTCTATGAGGACTACGCCGACCGCCTGGAGGGGGAGGGGCGGGACATCCTCATCCGTATGATCCGGCTGGCAACGCGGATGGAACAGCTGATAGACGATCTTCTCAGGTTTTCCCGGAGCGTGAAGGGTGAGGTCGTCCACGAGGCGGTGAACCTGAGCCGCCTGGCGCGGAGCATTGCCCGTGAGCTGAGTGACGGGGAGCCCGGTCGGGCAGTGGATTTCATCATAGCCGACGGCCTGACGGTCGAGGGGGATCCGGGGTTGCTGCGGGCTGCCATGGAGAATATCCTTAGGAACGCCTGGAAATATACGGCCCCAAAGGAGAACGCAGTCATCGAGTTCGGCCGTTGCGAGGGCGAGGGAGAGCGGCTCTACTTTATCCGCGACAACGGCGTCGGCTTTGACATGGCCCACAAGGACAAGCTTTTTCAGCCCTTCGAGCGCCTCCACGACGCGCGCGCGTTCGAGGGGACCGGCATCGGCCTTGCCACGGTCAAGCGGATCATCGACCGCCATGGAGGGCGCATCTGGGCGGAGGGAACGCCCGGCGCCGGCGCCACGTTTTACTTCACGTTGCCGGAACCCGGCGGGGAGTCATGAACGGAGTTGCTCTCGACATAGCCATCCACGGGGCCAAGATCGCCCTGATCTTCTTCGTGGTGCTCACCCTGGCGGCCTACCTGGTCTTCGCCGAGCGGCGGCTCCTGGCCTGGATCCAGGACCGCAAGGGGCCGAACCGGGTGGGCCCCTTCGGCCTGCTGCAGCCCCTGGCGGATCTCATCAAACTCCTGACCAAGGAGGATTTCCGCCCCGCCGGCGCCGACAAGTGGCTCTTCTATCTGGCCCCGGCCATGGCTGCCGTCCCGGCGATCCTCACCTTTGCGGTGATCCCCTTCGGGGCGCCGGTCACGATTCTCGGCCGTGAGATCCCGCTTCAGGTGGCGGATCTGAACGTGGGGCTCCTCTTCTTCTTGGCACTCTCCTCCATTGCGGTGTATGGTGTGGCCCTGGGGGGATGGGCGTCCAACTCCAAGTACGCGCTCCTGGGCTCCATCCGGGGGCTGGCCCAGCTCATCTCCTACGAGCTCTCCATGGGGCTGTCCCTGGTGCCCACGGTGATGCTGGCCGGGTCGCTCCGGCTGTCGGACATCGTGGCGGCCCAGGAGGGGGTCTGGTTCATCGCCTACCAGCCCGTGGCCTTTCTGATCTTTCTCATCAGCATCGCGGCCGAATGCAAGCGGATACCCTTTGACATCCCCGAGGCGGAGGGAGAGCTGGTGGCGGGGTTCCACACCGAGTACTCGGGGATGCGTTTCGGCCTCTTTTTCGTGGGCGAGTACATCAACATCATCGTCCTCGGCGGTTTGGCAACCACCTTCTTTCTGGGCGGCTGGCAGGGGCCGCTGCTGCCTCCCTTCGTCTGGTTTTCGGTGAAGACTCTCGCCTTCGCCTTCTTTTTCATCTGGATGCGGGGAACCCTGCCGCGGTTGCGCTACGATCAGCTCATGCACCTGGGATGGAAGGTGCTGACGCCGCTGGCACTGCTCAACATCCTGATCACCGGATGGGTACTGATGTTCGTGTAACGGAGAGACAAACACCATCGAGAGAAAGGGGGGAGAGAACGTTCGCACCACGCACAACCGCATCACGGTCTGACACACGCACACTGGTCATCGTTCCGCAGAAGAGAATCCAACACGCAACGAAGCAAAGGAGGACGTGTCATGGTTGAGAACGTGAATACCAAGGACAAGCACGGGCATACGCCGCTCATCGACGCGGCGAAGGCAGGGGATGTGGATGCGATCAGGGATCTCATCGGCCGTGGCGCCGACCTGGAGGCCAAAAGCGAGAAGGGCAAGACCGCCCTCCACTACGCGGCGGCCAACGGTCAGGCTGCAGCCATCCGGGCGCTGCTTGAGGCGGGCGCGCAGGTGGACCCGCGGGATCTCGAATGGCACACCCCCCTCATGCTGGCTGCGAATTACGGATGCAACGAATGCGTGGAAGACCTGCTGACGGCCGGCGCCGACCCCCTGGCCAAGATGAAGCTGGGCAATACGGCCCTGACCTATGCGGAAGCGAACGGACACCCTGACACTCTGGACCTGATCAAAAAGGCGCAACGGGCCAAGTCGGGCACCGCCTGACCGCCGCGTGAACCGGTGGAGGGGCTCTGGCCGGAGCCCCTCCACTCCCGTGAACCATGCCGATACTGACCGATTTCAAAGCCATCGCCACCGGGCTTTTCGTGACCTGGAAGCATATCTTCCGCAGGCCGGTGACCGTGGAGTACCCGGAGGTGAAGCGGACGCCGGCGCCCCGCTACCGGGCGCGGATCGTTCTCACCCGCGACCCGGACGGCGGAGAGCGCTGCGTGGCCTGCTACCTCTGCTCCGCGGCCTGTCCCGTTGACTGCATCTCCATGGAAGCGGCCGAAGGGGAGGAGGGCCGCCGCTACGCCCGGTGGTTCCGGATCAACTTCTCCCGCTGCATCTTCTGCGGCCTCTGCGCCGAGGCCTGTCCGACCCTGGCCATCCAGATGACCCCCGACTACGAGATCTGCGAACGGGACATCATGGAACTGGTCTACGAGAAGGAGGACCTCCTCATCGATGGCTGCGGCAAGGATGCCGGGTACAACTTCTACCGTCACGCCGGCATCGGCGTCGCCCAGCCCCGCGGGGCTGGCGAATGCGAGGAAGAGCCGGTGGACGTGCGGGGACTGATGCCCTAACGGTATGGAACAGGCTCTTTTCTACATCCTTGCCGCCGTGACCGTCATCGCCACGGTTCTTGCCATCACCGAGAAGCACGCGGTGCACGCCATCGTCTACCTCGTGACCTCCTTTTTCGCCCTGGCGGTGATCTTCTTCACGCTCGGCGCGCCGGTAGTGGCGGTGTTCGAGGTGATCATCTATGCCGGCGCTATCATGGTCCTCTTCCTGTTCGTGATCATGATGTTGGACCTGGGGCACCCGGAGCGGGCCAGGCGTCCCGGCATCCGCGACTGGTGGCCCGCCCTGGCCCTCGGCGCCGTAACCCTGGCGTCGGCCCTGACGCTTCTGATCTCTCGCGCCCAGGCGGCATCGGCGGCGGGCCGGGCCATCGGCGTGAAGGAATTCGCCCTGACGCTCTTCGGGAAATACGGGGTAGCAGTTGAGGTGATCTCCATGCAGCTTCTCTTTGCACTGGTGGGGGCGCTCTACCTGGCCAAAAGGAGGGAGCGGTGATCGTCCCCTTCGAGCACGTTCTGATCCTTGCCGGCCTTCTCTTCGCCCTGGGGCTTGTTTGCGTCCTGGTCTGGCGGATGAACCTGATCATGCTCCTCATCGGTATCGAAGTGATGCTCAACGCCGCCATGCTCGCCTTCGTGGGGGGCGCGGCCCGCTGGGGAATGGCGGACGGACAGGTCTTCTCCCTCATCATCATGGCCCTCACCTCGGCCGAGGTGTCCCTGGCCCTGGCCATGGTGGTCTACCTCCACCGGCGGAAGAAGACGGTTGATGCGGATGAGTTCAGGGAGCTGCAGGGATGAAGCTCTATCTCGCCCTCATACTCCTGCTGCCGCTGCTGGGCGGCACCCTCAACGCGCTGGTGGGGCGGAAGCTCCCGCGCCGCCTGTGCGAGGCGCTGGCCTGTGCCGCGGTCTGGGGGGCCTTCGTCTGCGCGGCCCTGGCCTTCGCGGCCTATGAAGCGCCGGAGACCGTGCTGCTGGCCACTTGGCTGGCGGACTTCGACTTCACCGCCCCCATCGCCCTCTACCTGGATCCCCTCTCCCTAGTGATGACGGTGATGATCACCTTCGTCTGCGGCCTGATCCACCTCTACGCCGTGGGATATATGGCGGGGGAGGGGAGCCCGGCCCGGTTCTTCGCGCTGCTGAATCTCTTCGTCTTTGCCATGCTGGTCCTGATCCTGGCGGAGAACCTGCCGCTTCTCTACCTGGGGTGGGAAGGGGTCGGCTTCTGCTCCTACGCCCTCATCGGTTTCTGGTATTCCGACCCGAAAAACGCCACTGCCGGCCGCAAGGCCTTCATCACCACCCGAATCGGCGATACGGCCTTCGGCATCGGCATTGTCTGGTGCTTCCAGCTTTTCCAGACCGAATCCATCAGCCAGATCAACCAGATGGGATTTCTGATGCCCGTGGGGGTCGTCACGGCGCTGGGGCTTTTGTTTCTGGCCGGGGCCATGGGGAAGTCGGCCCAGGTACCCCTCATGGTCTGGCTCCCCGACGCCATGGCCGGCCCAACGCCGGTCTCGGCACTGATCCACGCCGCCACTATGGTCACCGCCGGGGTCTACCTCATGGCCCGGATGTCGCCCCTCTTCAGCGCGGCCCCCGTGGTCATGGCCGCCGTGGCCATAACCGGTGCCGTCACCGCCTTCTACGGCGCCACCTGCGCCTTGGTCCAGCGGGACTTCAAGCGGGTGCTGGCCTACTCCACCATCAGCCAGATCGGCTACATGATGCTCGGCGTCGGGGCCGGCGCCGTCACTGCCGCCACCTTCCACCTGCTGGTGCATGCCTTCTTCAAGGCGCTTCTGTTCCTCGGGGCCGGCTGCGTCATCGCGGCCCTCCATCACGAGCAGGACCTCTTCAGGATGGGGGGCCTGCGCCGGAAGATGCCGGTCACCTTCTGGGCCTTCATGGCCGGTGCCGCCTGCCTGGCGGGACTTCCCCCCACCGGCGGCTTCTTCAGCAAGGACGCAATCCTGGCCGCGGTCTGGGCCAAGGGGGGCGCGCTCTACGGCGGGCTCTTCGGTTTGGGGCTCATGGCGGCGCTCCTCACCTCCTTCTACACCTTCCGAATGGTCTACCTCGTCTTCGGCGGCGAGGGGGCAACGGAGGTTCACCGTAATCCGCGGATCATGGACCTGATGCTCCTTCCCCTGGCGATCCTGGGGCTCATCGGTGGGTTTATCCACCTCCCCGCGTTCCTGGCCGACGGCTGGCTCGGCCGCTTCCTGGCCACGACCCTCACCGAAGGGGCTGCCCATCTTTCCCACGGGGAAGAGATGGCCGTGGAGGCAATCGCCGCCCTCGTGGCCCTGACCGGACTCGCAATCGCCCACTACCGCTACGGCGGCATCCGCCGCGCGGCCCGGATCGAAGCAGCCGCAGCCGAGCCCAGGGGGATCACCGCTTTCCTCCTGAACGGCTGGTACGCGGACCATCTCTACCGCGCCCTCTTCATCCGCCCCTACGAGGCCATCGCCTCCTTCCTCTGGCGCCGGGTGGACGAAGGGGTGATCGACGTCTCTCTCGACCGCCTGGCCGACGGCATCGGTACGGCCGGACAAGGGCTGGGCCGCTGGAGTTGCGGACGGGTGTCGGTTTATCTCCTCAGCTTCGCGGCGGGGCTGGCGCTGGTTCTGGGGTGGCTCGCATGGGGGAGGATCTGATGACTTCCTACTCCATCCTCACCATCTTGATCCTCCTCCCCCTGGCGGGGTGCTTCTGCCTGGCGCCGGTCTGGAACCGTCCGGAGTGGGCCCGCCCCCTCGCCCTG
The DNA here is from genome assembly GCF_000007985.2 of Geobacter sulfurreducens PCA. Lineage (NCBI taxonomy): Bacteria > Pseudomonadati > Thermodesulfobacteriota > Desulfuromonadia > Geobacterales > Geobacteraceae > Geobacter > Geobacter sulfurreducens. Next base: position 3,776,897 of record NC_002939.5, on the reverse strand, counting down.
GGGATTGCCGTGGCGGAACTGGCCCTGGCCGGCTGGGTCCTCGTCGCCGCGCCGGGAATGCCGCCGGCGCCGGGTGCCGCAGCAGGGTATTTTCTCTGGGAAGATGCCGCCTGGATCGAGCGGTTCGGCATCCGGTACCTGCTGGGGATGGACGGGATCAGCCTCCTCATGGTGGCCCTCACCGCCTTCACCACGGTGGTGGCGATGCTCGTTTCGTGGCGCGGCATCACCGAGCGGGCCACGCTCCACTACTTCCTGATCCTTCTCATGGAGAGCGGGATCATGGGAGTGTTCCTTTCCCTTGACCTGGTCCTCTTCTACCTCTTCTGGGAAGTGATGCTGATCCCCATGTTCTTCTTGATCGGCATCTGGGGCCACGGCCGACGCATCTACTCGGCAGTTAAGTTCTTCCTTTATACCCTGGTGGGCTCGCTCCTGATGCTGCTGGCCATCATCGGGGTCTACCTCATTCATGGCGATGCCACCGGCACCTTCACCTTTGCCCTGCCGCTCCTGGCCAAGTCACCCATTGCCCATGCCGCGGCTCCGTGGCTTTTCGGGGCGTTTCTGCTGGCCTTCGCCATCAAGTTTCCGCTGTTTCCGGTCCACACCTGGCTCCCGGACGCCCACACCGACGCCCCCACGGCCGGCAGCGTGATCCTGGCGGCGCTGCTCCTGAAGACCGGGGCCTACGGTCTGGTCCGCTTCGGCTACCCGCTCTTTCCCGAGGCGGCCAAAGGATTCACGCCGCTCCTCTACGTGCTGGCAATCATCGGCATCCTCTATGCCTCGTGGATCGCCTACGCCCAGGAGGACATGAAACGGATGGTGGCCTACTCCAGCGTTGGGCACATGGGGTTCGTCGCCCTCGGGATCGCCTCCTGGGGGCCGGTGGCCCTGTCGGGCTCCATTCTCCAGATGGTGAACCACGGCTTCACCACCGCCGCTCTCTTCGCCCTGGTGGGGATGCTGGACGAGCGCGCCCACACCCGGGAGGTGTCGGCGTTCGGCGGACTCTGGGGAACCATGCCGGCCTTCTCCTTTTTCTTTCTCTTCTTCGCCATGGCTTCGGCGGGGCTGCCGGGGCTCAACAACTTCGTGGGAGAGTTCCTGATCCTGGTGGGGGTCTTCCGGATCACGCCAGCAGCCGGGGCAATCGCCTTCCTCGGTATCGTGCTGCCGCTTATCTACACCGTGCGACTCGTGCAGGAGGTTCTCTTCCAGACGGAACGGCGGCCACTGCGCCTGCCCGACCTGACCCTGCGTGAGGGGGCGGTGCTGGCCGTACTGGCCGTGATCGATCTCTACATCGGGGTCCATCCGAAACCGCTCCTGGATATCCTCAAGGTGCCGGTGGCGCTGCTGACGGGGGTGGCACCGTGACCATCGCCGATCTCTGGACCATCATGCCGCTTCTGCTCCTCGCCTGCGGGAGCGTCCTCGTGCTTATCCTGGGTGCGATCGTGCCTGGCCGGTACGGGACTGCCATCGGAGTGGCGGTCTGCGCCGGTGCGGCCCTCTGGGCTCTGCAGACCCCCCCCCGGCCCCTGGCGCCGACCCTGGGGGTGGCGTTCACGCCGTTCGCCCGGTCGTTTTTGGTGCTTTTCGCGGTGACCGCGCTCCTGTCCCTGCTCCTTGCCCATGACCACGCCGACCGGCAGGGATTGGAGGGAGAGGAGTATCCGGCCACGATCCTGTTCGGCGCATTCGGCATGGGGGTGGTGGCGAGCGCGGCCAACTTCCTGACCCTCTTTCTGGGGCTGGAGGCCCTGACCTTCGCATTCTACATCCTGGTGGCCTATGATCGCAACCGGCCGGCATCGGGGGAAGCGGGACTCAAGTATCTCCTCATGGGTGCCGTGTCCGCGGCATTCGTGGCCTTCGGCATCGCGCTCCTCTATGGTGCCACCGGCTCCCTGGAGATCGGGCGGGCCGTTGCCGCCTCGGCAGCGGGCGGCGGGATCGCCCTGGCGGGATGGGGGCTCCTCCTGGCGGGGCTCGCCTTCAAGGTGTCGCTGGCCCCGGCCCACCTCTGGACCCCGGATGTCTACCAGGGGGGGCCGACGCCGGTGACCGCCTTCCTGGCCGCCGGTTCCAAGGGAGCGGCCATCGCCCTGTTCCTGCTGATCCTGCCCCCCCTGGGGGAAATCGGTCCCCTGCGGGCGCCCCTCTGGGGGCTGGCGCTCCTCTCCATGGCCGTGGGGAACCTGGCGGCGCTGCTCCAGCCCAATGTGAAGCGGATGCTCGCCTACTCCTCCGTGGCCCAGATGGGGTACGTGGCCCTGGCGCTCCTCTCTGGTGGACGGGGCTACGAGGCCGCGGCCTTCTATGCCGTTGCCTATGGGGTCATGAGCCTGGCGGCCTTCGGTGCCCTTGCCTCCCTGGAACAGGAAAGACCGCTGGAGCAGGTGGATGAGCTCCGGGGGATCGGCTACCGGCGGCCGTTCCAGGGGGTGGTACTGGCGGTGGCCATGTTTGCCCTGGCGGGAATTCCCCCCACCGTGGGTTTTGCGGGGAAATTCGCCATCTTTTTCGCGGCCCTCAGGGCAGGAGAGACGCCCCTGGCGATCATCGGCATCCTCACGGCAGCGGCGTCGGCCTACTACTACCTGCGGGTGGTGGTGAACCTCTACATGAAACCGGCTGAGGAGGCTGCCCCGGGTCCGCTCCCCACCCCGGCGGAGGCGGTATGCCTCGGCGCCGTGACCGTCGCCATCCTGGCTCTCGGCGTCTGGCCCGGTCCTTTGTTCGACTTGGTTGAGGCGATCCTCAAGGCCTGAGCCACGTGTTCGGGAGGAACCAGATGAGACGCATGCTCGCCACCTGCCTGTTTGCGACGCTGTTCGGTACGCTCCCGGCCTTTGGTGCCGAAGGCGACGCGGTCCCCCGTGCCCGGATGGCCGCTGACCGACTTTCCGCCACCCTGCGGGAGCGGGTCATGATCGTGATGAAGGAGAAAGGACCGGCAGAGGCGGTGAAGGTCTGCTTCGCTGAGGCCCAGAAACTGACGGCGGAACTGGCGCGGACCGAACATCTGTCCATCCGGCGAACATCGCTCAAGATCAGAAACCCGGCCAACAGTCCCGACCCCTTCGAGCGCAGTGCCCTTGAGCGGTTGGCCGCCATGAAGGAGCAGGGGAGCCTGCCGGGGGAGATGATCGTGCCGGCCCGGGTGGGGGGCAAGCAGGTCCTGCGCTACGTGAAGCCGATCCTCGTGCAGCCCGGCTGCCTCGTCTGCCACGGTGCCGAAGACTCGATCCCTCCCGAGGTGAAGACGCATCTGCAGGCGTGCTACCCCGGCGACCGGGCCACCGGATTCGCGGCGGGAGACCTGCGAGGGATCGTGAGCGTGGTGGTGGAGGAGTAGGGGGCAACGGTGCAAACCTTCGTAAAAGCCCTCATCAGCCTTACCATCATCATTGCCTGCGCCAGGATCGGCAAGCGATTCCCGACCCTTGGCGGCCTCATCGCCACCATGCCCCTCACGAGCCTGCTGGTGCTCCTCTGGCTCTGGTCCGAGTCGCCGGGGGACTACCGGCTCATGGAAGGGTACACCAGGGGAGTCCTCTGGGGGATCATCCCCACCATCCTCTTCTTTGTGGTGGCGTATGTTCTCTTCCGCCGGCACCTCCCCCTGCCGGTTGTTCTGGCGGCCAGTTTCGGCGTGTGGCTGGCCGGGGCGGCGGTGCATCAGTATTTTCTCAAGTGAATCCATAACCGGCATTTCCACGGATATCGCCGATAAGTCAGACGGTTGCGCAATAATTGCAGAGGTCCGCCGGGCGACGCCCTTGGTTGTGCAACGTAGTGCTTTTCCTCGGAGTCCTCTGTGAACTCTGTGGCTGACTGCTTTTTTGTGTGTCAGGGGGGCTGTGGTTGCGTGAGGGGGCGGGACTCCCGCTCCGAAAACAGTCAAGCGTCACCGGTCGGTTTTCACATGACCTGAACTGCCGGGCCTGCCGCTTTCCCTCCGGGAGTTTCTCCGGTGCTTTTCTGCGGGACTCTTTTCTCCGCGTGAGCCCCGCCCCCTCACGGGGAGCTGCGGTGGTGAGGGTGGCGCACTGACAGCACTGATAGCAACAATTGTTGATCCTCCCCCTGTTCCTCTGAGCTCTCTGTGGCTAATGCGTTATCTGTGTGTATTTTTCGAAGAAGGGAGATGTGTGAAGAGATACTTTCTGGCCGCAGCCGCGGCCGTTTTCGTTCTGATGATGACCTCCGTCACCCGGGCGGGCGACGCGAAGCGCTACGCCGTGGCGGTGCTGCCGGCACCGGTCCTCAATACTCCCGATTTCCCCGGCATCTTCGGCGGCAGGGACGGCTCGGCCCTGCGTACCGACCGACAGGGCCAGATCCGGGAGCTGGAATTCATCGCCCTGCCGGGGACGGTGTTCGTGGTTCACGAGACAGTCCGAAACGGCTCATCAGTGGTCCACCGGGTGACCACCGACGACTATCCCTATCCATCGGCCACGGGTTATTTCGTGGATGACCGTTTCGTCCGGCTGACGGATGAGGAACCGCCGCCGCGGTCCCGGACGCTCCCTTCCCGCGACGAGATCATCATCCGCCTTCTGGCTGCCAGGGGAAGCCGTTACGTCTGGGGGGGCAATGTGCGCGCCGGGGTGTCGGCAATGGTGGATTTCTTTCATCCACCGGGCAGGCTCCCCGCCGAAACGAACCGCCGCTGGCGGCTCCAGGGGCTCGACTGCTCGGGGCTTCTTTACGAGGCAACCAACGGCGTCACTCCCCGGAACACGAGTGAGCTCACCGGCTTCGGCCGGGGCGTCCCCATTGCCGGCCTTTCTGTCGAGGCCATCCGCCGTCGACTGGAGCCCCTGGACCTGATCGCCTGGAAGGGGCACGTGATCATCGTGCTGGACCGGGAACGGACCATCGAGAGCCGCCTCGGCCCGGTGCCGGGGGTGCGGGACGGCGTGGTGGTCCGGCCCTTGGGGGAGGTGCTGGCGGAGCTAATGACGGGGCGAACGCCGTCGGACCGGTTCAGGGACGCGTACGGGCAGGGGGAGAAGACTTTTGTCGTCCGGCGGTGGTACGAATAGGGCGGTCAGCAGCCCCGCCGCTTGAGCTCCTGGGCTGCCAGGCGCTTGCGTTCGGTCCCCAGGCGTCCCGAGGCGGCCAGGTTCCTCACCTCCATGGTGGGGGCCGAGGCGAGGAGGGTGCTGAAGAGGGAGGTGGGGGTGTTGGGGTTTTTGAGCATGGCTGCCTTCAGGTTGGGACGGTTGCTCCAGCACTGGTGGCGTGCCACGGCAGCGATGACGTCACCGGTGGCGCGGGAGCTTGAAACTAGTTGAAAAACAGATCCCTCCTTGAGGCGGGGGTTCGTGAGGCACGATTCTACCACCCGCACATCGCTCTCCTTGAGCAGGGCGTCCAGAATCGATGCCGTGGCGCGCCGGGCCAAGGTGATCTTGTTGCCCAGGGGGGTAGTGGAGAGACGCTGGATGACGGCGCGCTCGGCGGCGACCCGCTGGTCCGGGGTCACGCCGGCGAGAAGGCAGAGGTCCACCAGCTCGAACAGATAGAGGTGGGGCAGCAGCGACATGACCAGCTGGGCTGGGGTGGCGGGGTTGCGTACCAGGGCCGCTTTCAGCTTGTGGCTCTCGGCCACCGCATCGTGGCGGCCGATGGCCGCAACGAGATCCTCGCCCAGGTCCCGCCGCCCAAGCAGTACCAGTAGATGGTTTTCGTCCATGGCCGGGTTGCGCAGGGCCGCCCGGATCACGTCAGGGGCGGGGTCGGCCACGACCTGGAAGAGCTCCTCCTTGCCACAGGTGAGCGCCCCGTGCAGCCGCTGTGACAATTCCCGGTCAATCTGAACATTTTTTGCGTAGACGCCGGCCGGTTCCATGGTCCATCACTCCGCACAGCACGACAACTTGCTGACATCCCTCGTGAATCCCTGGGCGCAGAGCCGCAGCCCCTCTCCTATTGAAGGGTAGACGTGCAAGGCGTTTGCCAGATCCTCGAACGTAGCCTTCAGCCGAATGGCCAGGGCTGCCTCGTTGATGAGCTCGGCTCCCCGGTGGCAGGCCAGGTGAGCCCCCAGCAGCCGTCCCGTGGCCCGCTCCGCCACCAGTTTGATGACGCCTGCCGTATGCCCGGTCACATGGGCCTTGGGAATGGCTGACACGGGGAGAATGCTCACGATCGGGTCGAGTCCGGCGTCCCGGGCGCCCTGTTCGGTGTAACCGACGGCCCCCACCTCGGGGTCGGTAAAGATGGCCATGGGGACACTCAGGTGATCCATGGCGCAGCCGCAGCCGGTGGCGAACATGTCGTCCACGGCGATGATTCCCTCCCGCGCCCCCACCGTGGCGATCATCATACCGCCGGTGCAGTCGCCGGCGGCCCAGATGCCCGGAGCCGTGGTCCTCATCCGTTCGTCCACCGTGACGAATCCCCTGCCGTCGGTCTCCACGCCGGCCAGCTCCAGGCCGATGCCGCGGGTGGCCGGCGTGGTGCCCACGGCCAGAAGGAGCTTTTCCGCCGTATAGGTCCGGCGTCCGTCCTCGCGCTCGACCTCCACGCTCACCGCGGAGCCGTCTCCCGACACCGCGCAGACCGGAGAGTGGCAGATGATCTCCATCCCCTCGTCCCTGAGGACGTTCCGTATCGCCAGGGCGGGTTCCGGCTCTATGGGGGCGAGGATGCGCGGGCCGTGTTCGAGGATGGTCACCCGGGTGCCCAAGCGCTGGAACATCTGCCCCAGTTCCACGGCTATGACCCCGCCGCCGATGATGATGAGGGATGCCGGAAAGCGTTTCAGCAGGAGCGCGCCCCGGCTGGTGAGGAACGGGGTGGACTCCAGGCCCGGTATCTTCGGGATGCGGGGGGTGCCGCCGACGGCCACGAGGTAGCGGTCGCAGCGGTAGACCTGGTCCACCACCTCCAGCCGGCCGGATCCCAGGAATCGGCCGGTCCCCTTGGCCAGTTCCAGCCCCGGCGTGTTCCGGAGTATATCCAGGTACCTGGTGGTGCGCAGGTGCTTTACCACCTCTTCCTTGCGGGTCATGAGGGGGGCCAGGTCCACGGCGTTTCCGCACTCTCCGAGGCCGAGCCTTGCCCCGAGCCGTCCCTCCTGATAGAATAGCGCCCCGTGGATCAGGGTCTTGCTCGGCACGCACCCCCAGTTGATGCAGGTGCCGCCGAGGACGCTCTTCTCGACCATGAGGACCCGGGCGCCCCTGGAGTGGGCGCGGAGCGCGGCAGCGAAGGCGGTGGAGCCTGAGCCGAGGATGATGAGGTCGTGTTTGTCGGACATGGCATGGTTCTCCCTGGTTCTGACAGTGTACCCGAATGCGTGCGTTTGAGAAGTACGTTATGGCAACAAGGAGGATTCATGGCCGCGGTAAGCCTTACCAACGAAGATGCCCGCCTGGGCGCCGATACCCTCAGGATGCTGGCGGTGGACGCGGTTGAAGCCGCCGCCTCCGGTCACCCGGGGCTGCCCATGGGGGCCGCCGACTACGCCTTTCTCCTCTGGCACTCCCACCTCCGCTTCGACCCCGCCGACCCGGAGTGGCCGGGGAGGGACCGGTTCATCCTCTCGGCGGGGCATGGTTCCATGCTTCTCTACGGTCTGCTCCACCTCTTCGGCTTCGATCTTCCCCTGGATGAACTGAAGCGGTTCCGCCAGTGGGGGAGCCGCACCCCGGGCCATCCGGAATACGGCCATACCCCCGGCGTGGAGGTGACCACCGGTCCCCTGGGGCAGGGGTTCGCCATGGGGGTCGGCATGGCCCTGGCGGCGCGCATGGGCTCGGCCCGCTTTGCCGACGAGCGGTTTGATCCCTGCGCCCACCACATCTACGCCTTGGTGAGCGACGGCGACCTCATGGAGGGAGTCAGCCAGGAGGCGGCATCCCTGGCCGGTCACCTGAAGCTCGGCAACCTGGTCTACCTGTACGACGACAACCGGATCACCATCGAGGGTTCCACGGACCTCGCCTTTTCCGAAGACACGGCGGGGCGCTTCGCGGCTCTTGGCTGGCACGTGCAGGCCGTTGACGGCCACGATGTCCGCCAGGTGGACGAGGCCCTCTGGCGGGCCCGGGTGGAACGGGAGCGGCCCTCCCTCATCATCGCCCGGACCCATATCGCCCAGGGCTCGCCCGGCAAGCACGACTCCGCCGCCGCCCACGGCTCGCCCCTGGGTGCCGAGGAGGCCGCAGCCACGCGCAGGAGCCTGGGGTGGCCCGATGAGTTGTTTCACGTGCCGGAGCGGATTCGGGAGCTCTGCGAACAGAGGCGGGAAGCGCTCGCCGAGGCGCGCGCCGCCTGGCAGGATGAGCTCCGCCGCTGGCGCCGCCGCAATTCCGACAAGGGACGGCTCTGGGATCTGATGGCGGAAAAGGGGGTGCCCAGGGATCTGGAGTCCCGGCTGCTGGCGGCGGTGGGAGCCGAAGCCGGCGCCACGCGCTCCCTTGCGGGCAAGGTCCTCCAGGCGGCCGCCGCCGTAGTGCCCTCCCTGGTCGGGGGCTCGGCGGACCTCGAGCCCTCCACCAACACCCGGATCAAGGATTCCTCCTCCGTGCTCCCCGGTAGCTACGGGGGGCGCAATCTTCACTTCGGCGTGCGCGAGCATGCCATGGCCGCAATCATGAACGGCATGGCCCGCCACGGCGGGTTCATCCCCTACGGCGCCACCTTCCTGGTCTTTGCCGACTACTGCCGGCCGGCTATCCGGTTGGCGGCGCTCATGAAGCAGCAGGCGGTGTACGTGTTCACCCACGATTCCCTCTTCGTGGGTGAGGACGGTCCCACCCACCAGCCCGTGGAGCAGCTCTCGTCACTGCGGCTCATCCCTAACCTCCGGGTGATCCGGCCAGCGGACGGCCCCGAAACGGCCTTGGCCTGGGCTGCGGCTCTGCGGCGCACGGACGGCCCCACGGCCCTTGTCCTGACCCGCCAGAAAGTGCCGGCCATCGCCCGGGAGGAGACCCTTGACCCCAGAACCTTTGCCAAGGGGGGCTACGTGGTCCGTTCCGGCGGGGCGGCCCCGGCCGTGGTTCTCATGGCGAGCGGGTCCGAGGTAGGACTGGCTCTGGCCGCGGCAGAGATTATGGCCGGTAACGGGGTTGCGGCTCGCGTGGTATCTATCCCCTGTATGGAGGCATTCCTGGCCCAGCCGGAAAGCTACCGGCGCCGCTGTCTGCCGGGACGTGTCCCACGAGTTGCGGTGGAGGCGGGGCACGGCGGCCTCTGGTGGCGGCTCCTGGGTCCGGCTGGCCTGTTCATTGGCCTGGAGACCTTCGGCGCTTCGGCCCCGGAAAAGGTACTGGCCGAGCAGTACGGTTTCACCCCTGAGCTGGTTGCCCGGCGTGTGGCCGAGTTCGTGGAGCGCTGAGACACCGTGGGTACCAGATCGAAACGGAGCGAGCGCTGTGCGCGGTGCCGCTTGCATATCCACCGGTGCGTCTGCCCGGCTATGCCGCGGTATTCCCTTGCGACCCGGGTGGTCCTGGTCATGCATCACCGGGAATACCCGAAAACCACGGCTACGGGCCCCCTGGCCCTGGAGATACTCCCCAACAGCGAACTGCGCATCCACGGGGAGCCGGGCCGTTCCCTGAATCTGAGCGATCTGGACACCCCGGCGCGGCGCATCCTTCTGCTCTATCCCGGCGACGACGTCCCCGTCTTGGACCGGGAACTGCTGGAACGGGACGGACGGCCCGTCACACTGGTGGTGCCCGACGGCACCTGGCGCCAGGCGTCCCGCATGGGCCGGCGGTTGCCCGGTCTTGCCCGCGCCGAGATGGTCCGGCTCCCGCCGGGCCCTCCCACCGAGTGGGGCGTTCGGCGAGAGAATCATCCCCAGGGGCTGGCCACTTTCGAGGCAATCGCCCGGGCCCTGGGCATCATCGAATCACCCGACGTCCAGTCGGGCATGGAGCACCTGTTCCGCCTCATGGTGAGACAGACCCTCGGTGCCCGGGGATGCGCGGTCGACCGGGACTGAAAGGACTTTTCATGGACATCAGGGACATCCTCAGGAAATCGCTTCTCTTTTCCGGCCTGGACGAGAACCACCTGGCCGAAGTGGCGGCCATTGCCGCCCGCCGCCCCTTTGCCCGGGGAGAAACCGTCTTTGCCGAAGGGGAGCCGGCAAACGGCTTTTACCTCCTGGCCCAGGGGAGCATGAAGCTCTGCAAGGTCTCGCCCGACGGCAAGGAGAAGGTCCTCCACTTTGTTCATCCCGGCGAAACCTTTGCCGAGGCTGCTTTCTTCGGCGACGGCAAGTACCCCGCCGAGGCCCGGGCCGTGGAGAAGGGGGAGGCGATCTTCTTCCCGCGCGAGGGCTTCATGGGTCTGCTTGAGCGCAATCCGCGCTTCTCCCTGAACCTGATCGTGTCGCTGTCACTGATGCTTCGCCGCTTTGCCCGGCAGATCGAGGAACTCACCTTCGCGGAGGTGCCGGCGCGCCTGGCCGCCCACCTGGTAGAGTTGGCCGAGCGCAAGTCCACCTCGTTCCAGGGAACGACCTACCTGGATCTGGATATGAAAAAGGGGGAACTGGCGTCACGCCTGGGCACGGTGAGCGAGACCCTGTCCCGTTCGTTCCGCAAGCTGAAGGAGGAGGGGCTCATCGAGGTGGACGGGAGCCGCGTGGTGATCTTCGACATGGAAAAACTGAAGGCCGCTGCCGGGAGGCGCCCGGCCTGACCTGCGCCGCCGCATCCCTGTTGTGCGATCCGTTGACAACCTCGCGGGATCGCCGCAGGGGATACGGGGCGGCTACTGCTCCGCCGGTACTCGCTTCCAGCGGTTATAGACCCAGAGCCACTGGTCCGGGTGGCGGACGATGTAGGCTTCGATGGCGCGGTTGAGGAGCCTGGTGGTGGCGATGGGGTCGCCGGCGGGGTCGGGTGCTATCTCGGGGAAGAATTCCAGCACGTGACGATTCCCCTCCCGCCTCCCGAATCCGGGGACTAGGGCCGCGCCGGTCTTGGCCGCCAACAGGGCCGGCATGGTGGTGGTCCATGCCTTTTTCCCCAGAAATTCCACCAGCTCTCCCTCGCTGGGATGGACTGCCTGGTCCATGAGCAGGCCGATGGCGCCGTTCTTCCTCAAGCGGAAAAAGATCTGTCGTGCCGCGCCGTCGGCGTAGATGACGCTGTTGCCGTGCCGGTTGCGCAGCCGCTCAAGCAGCCTTGTCAGCGGCTCGTACTTCTGGCGGCGGGCCACCACGGCCATGCCGTCGGAATGGGTGCCGAAGGCGTGGGCCACGATCTCCCAGTTATCGCAGTGCCCCGTGATGAAAATGACCCCCTTGCCCCGCTCCTTTGCCCGCAGGTAGTGCTCCATTCCCCGCAGTTCCGTCCCCTCCACCAGCCCCTGTCCCTGTCCGTAGCAGAGCTTGATGATCTCCACGGCGGTCCGCCCCAGGTTGACGAAGGTGCGCCGGGCGATCTCCTCCGGCGTGCCCGCTGCCGGATCCCACCCTTCCATGGATTGGAGCGCGGGGAGCGCGTTCCTGATGTTCGTGACGGTGTTCCGGCGCACCTTGCCCAGGAGCCGGAAGGCGAGAGAGCCGGCTGCCCCCCCGAGGGCTACGGCGACCGGCGCGGGAAGCAGCAGCACCGGCAGGGTCGCGACGATGGCCGCGAAGACGCCCAGGTGCCACTTGAGACGTTTGCGTAAAGAAAGAGACGTGTCCACGGCCTATCTCATACCATACCCCTCTCCCGGGACCAACCAAAATCATGCGGCCCCAGGGCTGTCCTTTGTTGTGAAATAGCATTAGTGTGCGTTAAAAAACGTAAAATAGCTAACATTATGAAATTAAAAAGATTTGGAGCCAGTAGCGGTATTTCGTGCCGTTATTTGGCGTTTTTCCGTTCTGCGGGGGGAATCCCGCCGGGTAACGGTGGAGAGGGGAAAACGCTTATATTGATTGATAGGTGTGTTTATGGGAGGAATAAACGAAGAGGCCGAACGCTCTGTGGAATAAAAAGTGCTAATAAAGTCTTCTGATTAGATTGTATACATTGATTTAGCGATATTGTTGCTACTGAGAGAGCTCTATGTTTCGATTGGTGGGATTGCGCTGTTTCGTTTGTGTATTGTCGCGCCTGTGGCCGGTCATTATGCTCGTTGGGGTGTATTCCGTTCCGGCAAGCGCCGACTACGAGGCGCGGGCGGCCAACCACATCCTGGTGCTCCATTCCTATCACCCCGGGTATCCGTGGACCGACCAGGTCATGGCGGGAATCCAGGATGTGCTGTCGAATTCCTTCGAACGGATTCACATGGACGTGGAATATCTCGATGTGAAGCGCCACCGGCAGTCCGCCCAGGTTTCCCGCATGTTCGACGCGGTGTTGCACCACAAGCTGCGGCAACGGTCATTCAATCTGGTGATCGCATCCGGTAACGAGGCGCTCGACTACGCTCTCGCCAATCGTCGTGACCTGTTCCGCGGTGCACCTATCGTATCCTGCGCAACCGTCGGCCCCGATCCGCTCCCCACCGCCTCGGCCTGGCATACGGGCGTCAGGGCCGATCCCGATTTTACGGGAGTCATCAGGCAGGCTCTGGCGCTTCATCCCGGCACGACCAGAATGATCGTCATCGGCGGCACCCGTGAGCTGACGGATCGCCTTAATACCCAGCGACTCATGGCGGCAAGCCAGGCATTCGCGGGGCGGGTAACGTTCGATTACTGGAATGACCTGTCGGCCGAGGAGATCATCGCACGACTCCAGTCCCCTGTCCGCGGGGCCGTAATCCTCATCAACGGGTCGATTCGCGACCGTTCGGGGAATCTTCTCTCGTTCCACGAGCAGACAGGCCTGCTGCGGCAGGGGGGGCTTCCCCTCTACAGCTTCTGGAACGTTTTTCTCGGCGAGGGGATCGTGGGGGGGCCGTTCGTGGATGTGCACGAGCAGGGGCGAATTGCCGCGCGGACGGCACTGCGAGTGCTTCATGGGGAGCCGGTGGCCGATATTCCGGTGGAGCAATCGGTCATCACCGTACCGACCTTTGACTACGAGGAACTGCAGCGACTCGGGATATCTCCCCGGCACCTGCCGCCAAAGCACATTCTGGTCAACGGACCCAAGCCGTTCTACAACCTGAGCAAGTCCCAGTTTCTCTGGTCTGTCGCGATTCTGCTCGGCTCCCTGAGCATCACCCTGCTGCTCACCTGGAGCATCCTGCTCCGCCGCCGGGCCGAGCTCAGACTGCGCCAGAGCGAGCAGAACTACCGGCAGCTTTCCCGGCAGTTCGGGATCATTCTGGACGGCATCCCCGACAGTCTCACCCTCATTTCCCACGACATGAAGGTGGTCTGGTCCAACAAGGTGGCCGGTGATCCCTTTGGGGCGCCGTTGCGGACCGTGCCCGGCGAATACTGTTGCGAGATGCTCTACAACCGCACCACTCTCTGTGATAACTGTCCGGCGGTGAGGGCTTTCGAGTCGGGCGAGAACGAGGAATCCACCATTACCACGCCCGACGGCAGGACCCTTGAGGTGAAGGCATTCCCGGTCAGGGAGGGGTCGGAGACGGTGAGCCACGTCATCATGCTGGCCAGCGACATCTCCGACAAAGTCCGTCTTCTGGAGGAAACGGTCAGGACGAGCCGGCTCGCATCGCTGGGTGAGCTGGCAGCCGGCGTGGCTCACGAGATCAACAACCCCAATGCGGTGATCCTGCTTAACGTGGACCTGGTCAAAAAGGTGTGCCGGGAAGCAATCCCCCTGCTGCTGGATCGCGTTGACCGGCAGAGCGAGTTGGCGATCGGGGGGATCCCCTGGTCGGAAATGAGCGAGGAGCTGCCACTCCTGCTGACGGAGATGGAAGAGGGCGCCGGCCGCATCAAGCGGATCGTGGATGACCTCAAGGACTTCGCCCGCGGCGACGGCGCCGACCAGTGCGAGCCTGTGGACCTGAACGAGGCGGTCCGGGCCTCGGTCCGCTTGGTGGGCAATGCCATTAAAAATGCCACCGACCATTTCGCGCTGGAGCTGGCCCCTGGCCTCCCTTCCTTCGAGGGAAGCATCCAACGGATCGAGCAGGTAGTGGTCAACCTGATCATGAACGCCTGCCAGTCCCTCCAGGACAAAACGAAAGGGATCACCGTCAGCACCGGCTACGACCTTATCCATGGGGTCTACACGATTCAGGTGCGCGACGAGGGGCAGGGGATTCCCCCGGAGGTCCTTCCCCGCATCACCGATCCGTTCTTCACCACAAAGCGCGAAACCGGCGGCACGGGTCTCGGTCTGTCGATCTGCATGCGCATCGTCAGAAGTTATGGCGGCACACTCGAATTCCAGTCCGTCCCGGGAGCCGGGACAACGGCTACCCTGTCCCTGCCGGCCGAAAAGGAGGTTATTGCCGCATGAGCCCGGAAAAGTACCCCCCCAAGCCCATCCTGCTGGTTGACGATGAGGCTGCGTGGTTGCGCAGCCTGTCGCTCACGCTACGGGAAGCCACCGGCATTGATAATATCATCAAATGCTCCGATAGCAGGCAGGTGATGGATATTCTGCGCGAGACCGAGGTGAGCCTGATTCTGCTCGACCTGACCATGCCCTACTTCTCCGGCACAGACCTGCTGCAGATGATCGGCCAAGAATATCCGGACATTCCGGTGATCGTCCTGAGCGGACTGAACCAGGTGGAAACGGCTGTGCGCTGCATGCAGTTGGGAGCCTTCGATTACTACGTGAAGACCGTGGAGAAGGAGCGCCTCATCACCGGCATCCAGCGGGCGTTCTCCATGCAGGAGATGCGCAACGAAAATCGCAGCCTCAAGGCGCGGTTCCTGGAAGACCACCTGGCTCATCCGGAGGCTTTTGCGGAAATCATGACCGCCAGCAAGAAGATGCGGGCGGTCTTCCAGTACTGCGAGGCCGTGGCCCAGAGCAGCGAACCGATCCTGATCACCGGTGAAAGCGGAGTCGGCAAGGAGCTCATCGCCCGCGCCGTCCACCGCATCCGCTGCCCCGGCGGTCCCTGGGTGGCGGTAAACGCGGCGGGGCTCGACGATACCATCTTTGCAGACACTCTGTTCGGGCACGCCCGCGGCGCGTTTACCGGCGCCGAGCGCGAGCGGCGCGGCATGATCGAAGAGGCCGCCGGCGGTACCCTCTTTCTGGACGAAATAGGGGACCTGAGCCATGCCTCCCAGGTGAAGCTGCTCCGGCTCCTCCAGGAGGGGGAATTTTTCCCCATCGGTTCGGACACTCCCCGCAAGCTCCGGGCCAGGCTCGTGTTCGCCACCAACCACGACCTGAGCGGCAAGAACGGTTCCAACGGGTTCCGCAAGGACCTCTACTTCCGTCTCAACGCTCACCAGGTCCAGATTCCTCCCCTGCGGGAGCGGTTCGAGGACCTGCCGCTGCTCATCGACCATTTCCTCTCGGAAGCCGCTGATACCCTGGGTAAACGTCGCCCCACCCCACCCCGGGAGCTGGCAACGCTCCTGTCCATCTACTCTTTTCCGGGGAACATCCGCGAATTGCGGGCCATGATCTACGATGCGGTGAGCCGCCATCGCTCCCATGTCCTGTCCTTGGACAGCTTCAAGGAGAAGATCGGTTACAGCACGGACCTGCCGTCCCCGGCGCCCGATGCGGAGATCATTTTCCCCGAGCGGCTGCCGACCCTTGAAGAGGGAGGGCACAGGCTGGTCATGGAGGCGGTCCGGCGCGCCCGGGGCAATCAGACCCTGGCGGCGGCCATGCTCGGCATAACCCGGCAGGCGCTTGCCAAGCGGCTGAAGCAGTTCCCCGATGCCACTCCCGCTCCCCCCGCACGTGCCGTAGGGAGTGGGCTGGAGCGGGTGCTGCAGTTCTTTCCTGCCCATTGAACCGTCAGCAGGTGCTAAGAAGCAGGCTGCCACCAGCCGTGGTAACTGAAGGGGACGTGGTGGGTGAGTCGAACGAGGGCCAGGGGGCCATCGGCGATCCTGTCGGCGTCGAGGATGGCCAGTGAACTGGTGCGGGTGCGGCTGTCATAGAGTTCGACCAGGAGCCAGCCGGGGCCGCCGGCGAGGGTGTCGGGCCGCGGCGCGAAGACCGGCTCGGTGCAGTAGACGCCCCGGCCGAAGCTGTACTCGTCGGTGCGGCCGGTAACCGGGTCGAGCCCCATGACGATTGACCAAAAGAATTCGCCGGGAAGGCAGCGGAGCATGTACCCCGTGCGGTGTGGGCGGCAACGGAGCCGCTCGTCGATGCGGGGCCACTCGCAGCTCCCCTGATGGAGCACCTCGCGGGCGGCCGTTCCCCTGGCCGGATCGATCCGGTAGCGCATGACCTCGCCGGGATAGGAATAGGTTCCCCGCCGTCCCAGCATGACCGCGGTTATGACCGGATCGTCGCTGATGAAATGGTCCGGGTTGCGGTACCCCACGAAGTCGGCAGTGATTTTCCCTCGTTCTTCCCACGCGTTGAAGGTGTGCCAGAGATAGCATGCCTCGGTTTCCACCAGGCGTGGCGGCGCCTCGCCGTCCCGCTCCGCCACCATGAGGATCGTTCCCCGTTCGGGGCGCCAGCGGAGGGATTCGGCCATGCTCCGGATGCCGAGCAGGAAGGGCCAGTAGGCGATTTCCACCGGGTGGAGGTGGAACACCACGTGGCGCTCGGTTACGAACCAGTCGTGCATGTAGATCGCGCGGGGAAGCTCCAGGGCCCGGTGGCGGCGGAGGGTGCCGTCCGCATTGAAGGTGGTCAGGTGGACAAAGGTTCGGGGGCCGTAGCGGATGCCGAAGTGGAGCCATTCTCCCGTGACCGGGTCGAACTTGCCATGGGCCGAGTAAGTGGTGAGGTCGCGCGGCAGGCCAAAGGTGGTTTCGCCCACGGTTGCCAGGGTATCCGGGTCCAGTTCGTAGGGGAAAGATGATTCGTCGAAGGCGTAAAGCCGTCCCCGCCACGGGAAGACCGTAATCCCCGCCTGGCTCAGGAGCCGCTCCGTGGGCCAGACGTTGGTCCAGATTCCGCCGGGGGCCTGGGTGCTCCAGGTGGGATGGAGGAAGCGGCCGGCAGCCTCTTCTTCCACGAATTTCCGGGTCCGCACGAAGCGGTTCGCATATCTGATCCCACGGTCGCCGAAACGGAACGCCTGCACCATGCCGTCCCCGTCCAGGAGGGTCCGCTTGCGCATCCCACCCCGATCGAAGAGGGCCGGGCCGTTGCGGTAGAGGGTGCCGCGCAGCCCCGCGGGGATGGTTCCTTCCACCCGGGCCTCGTAGTCGTGCTCCTCCCGCAGCGACGTGGCAAGCCCCAGGTAGGGGCGGGCATCGTCACCGAAGTCGGGAAAGACGTCCCGGCCGAAGGGGAGGCTCCGGGCGCAGCCGGGGAGCCCCAGGGCGATGCCGGTCAGTCCGGCGGTTTTAAGGAAGTCCCTTCTGTTCATGGCGTACCTACCGGTAGACCGATACCCCCAGCAGAAACTTGCTCGAATTCAGAGGCTCGTTGGGTTCGGCGGTGCCGGCGTTGGAGACGTGGTGATAGCGGTACTCGATTCCCAGGGCCGTGTCCGGCCGCACGAACCACTGGAGCCCCGTCCCCCCCTGGTAGGAAAAATTGAGCCGCGTCCCCTGGGTGTCGAGTCCCAGGTCGTTGTAGAGGATGCCGCCGCCGGCGAAGACATAGGGGGCCAGCCCCTCAAGGGAGGTGAATTTCCAGCTGCCCAGGAGGTAGCCGCCGGTCATGGTCCGCACGCGCGGGTCCAGGGTCAGGTGGAGCGGCACTTCCACCAGCAGTTCGTGGCGCCCCTGGAACCAGCGGCCGGTGCCCAGCTCTCCCGAGAGGAAGTGCCCGTAGCGCAGGATGGCATCCACCGTTTCCACCTGGGTGCGGGTGGCGCCGAACCCCCGGTGGGTGATGCCATAGCCCCCCAGGATGGCGAACTCGCCGGATGCGGTCCGCACGGCCGGCTCTTCTCCATGTCCGGCGCCTGCCGAGAGCAACTGGCCTGCCACCAGGAGCAGGATCATAGCGTAACGTTTCATGGACACCTCGCTGATGCCTTGCCGCATCACCTTTACCACTTCTGCTTCATCTCGAAGGCCAGAATCTCCGGCAGGTGGCGCAGGAATCTGAGGATGCTGTCGGGCGACTTCCAGAGCATCTGCGTGTATCCCCAGTGGATGCGGGTCCGGCGGTAGAAGCGCCGGATGAACTCGTTGTAGAGCTCCTCCAGTTGGTCCCGGCTCATCCCCGTGGGCACGAAGACGAAATTCATACAGTTCATGAGAGGCCAGTTCTCGTCGAACTCCCCCTGTTCCCTGATGCCCCCGTAGATGGGCGCGCCGGGGAAGGGGGTAAACTTGGTCACGTTGATCTCGTCCAGGGGCAGCATCAGGGCATAATCGATGGTCCGGCGGATGGATTCCGCCGACTCTCCCGGCAGCCCCAGCATGAACAGCCCCTTCACCCGCATCCCAGCCCGGCGGACCATGGCCAGCTTGGTCTGCACCTCGTCGAGTCCGTAGTACTTCCGGTGCTTTTTGATCACCTCCGGATCGCCGGACTCAATGCCGAAATTCACCTGCCAGCAGCCCGAACGCTTCAGCAGCGCCAACAACTCGGCATCCACATGTTCGAGGCGGGCGATGCAGTTGTAGGTCACCGGCAGTCGTCGTGCCTCCTTCAACTGGCAGAAGCGGGCCACGCGGCCCCGGTCGGCGGTGAAAAGATCGTCGTAGAAAAAGACGTGGCGGATGCCGAAGTCCCGGTTGAGGTAGGCCAGGTGCTCCACAATGTACTCGGACGAGTTGAAGCGGAAGCCCCGGCTGAAGACCGACCGGTCACAGTAGGAGCACTGGTAGGGACATCCGCGGCTCGAAATGACACTGGTGTTGGGAGCCTTGGGGTAGCTGAACAGGGGCAGGGTGTAGCGCCGGGGGAAGTCGGGAAGCCGGTGGTAGGCCGGAAAGGGAAGGGTGTCCAGGTCGGCGATGAGCTCCCGGGCCGCAGAGAGGGTGCCGACGCCGTCACGGCGGTAGCCGACGCCGGGAATTTTCTCCACATTGCGAAAGCTCGCGGCAGCAAGTTCGTACAGGGTCTGTTCCCCTTCGCCCAGAACCAGGTAGTCGATGGCCGGGAACCGGTCCAGAAGGCTCACCCCCACCGAACAGGCGTGGGCGCCGCCGAAGATCACCGGGATGTCCGGGAGCAACTCCTTGAGTCCCTCGGCCAGGGCGTACCCTTCGAGAAACGACGAGGTGGTGCAGGAAAACCCGACTGCGTCGGGTCGCCGGCGGACGATCTCATCCACCAGGTCCCGTCCCCGTCGGCCGGTACCGTAGCAGTCGATGATTTCCACCTCCATGCCCCGCGCCTCCAGAAACGCGGCGATGCTCAACATCCCCAGGGGGGGCATGAGGTTGAAGATGGCGGTGATGTCGTTGCCGGCACCCATCCAGTTGCTGCCGTGGGGGTGAACGAAGAGGATGCGCACGTGGTCCTCGGGGCGCCGGTCGGCGCCGGTCAGGTTACTGCCATATCCCTTCAAGAGTAGAGAGCGGTCATGCCTCTGTCAACTGTTCTCCTTAGCAGGATGGGGAGAGAATTCGCCGTCAATGCCCGTCTTAAAAAGACGGAAGGGATGGTCATAGGGCGGTAGCTGTTCAAGTATTTGTAATTAATTATTAAAATAATCTTTGCTACTCGTGTGCGGTCAATGGATGTAGCTATATGGCGTAGTTATTCATAGTTCGACATCACAAGATAATGCAATTATTGTTTATAAATAAATTAATATTTTTAAACAATTAAATTAAATTTATGTAAATATGATAATTTTTGCTCGACTTGGAACGCAAGGTGCTTAATGTAGCGATGTGCATGTGCGCGTGTCTTGGTCGTAGCGTAATCCGTTGTGTTGTGAAAGAGGGAGGCGAACAGCCCACATGAGGCGTCGGCTACCCGGTGGGAAGGAGAGGGATGCCCGTTCCGCATTACCGCGGGCATGTTGTCGTTCCGGTGTGTTCCGGAAGCGTTTGAACAGAAACTAAGCAAACTTAACTGGAGGAGAAAGGGAATGAAACACAAGAACATCGCACAGATATCCGCCATGACCCTCGGCATGCTGCTCACCGCCGGTGTTGCTCACGCCGTGTCCGTCAACTACACCACCACCCATGTATTCAAAAAGGAAGACATCCAGTGCGGCCGAGGCATTATCGGTTCCACCTGCCTCGGCAATCCCGTGGTTGAAGGCAGTCTCACCTACTATGGCATCGACTCGGTCTACGGCTGGTATGTGAAGAACTTCGACTCGTCGGCGCTCCAGCCCAAGCCCCGTGACGGCGTGTACGACGATGGTCGCGTAGCCGATATTCTTGACGGCTCCGGCAACGTCATCGGCGTGAAGGTTCAGAACAATGAAACCGGCAACTGGAAGACGGGCCCCATCGGTGGCGAGTGGGCCAAGGGGCTCGGCGCCCTCAAGGCCAAGGCTGCTACCGAGAAGTACGTGGTCATGGACCATCTCATGCGCGACCCTGCCGATCCGAATCCCCTCCAGGAAGGGATCGACTACAATAAGCGAATGAAAGACGATGGCAAATACTTGTACTTCTGGGGCAACTACAACCAGGAGCCGACCCCTGTCTACATCTACACCGCATTGCCGCTGCCGGACAAGTGGAAGGTTGCCGGGGCCAGCTACAAGGTTACGTCGGCCAAGCTCGTCGTTGATCACGACATCAGCAACAGTCCCAACGACCAGATCCGCCCCGAGGACTTCGAGAACGAGAATGCCACCGGTATCCTGCCCCAGTACACTGTCTGCCCCACCGCGCCGGCTCTGGCGCCGGCGGCCTGCTCCGGGCTCCCGGCCGGGACATGGGTGTCCGCGGTTGACTCCCAGGAGGGGGGCGACCTTGAACTGCTGCCTGCCGGCACTGTGCTGAAAGCGCTCAATCCGGCCACCGGGCTCTTCGAGTACACCAATGCCTGGTACACGACCCTGGACCGGGACCCCTTCGGCGGGCTCAATCCCCGTTTTCGGCTCAAGTCGAGCAAATATGGCCAGGACCTGCCGGGTGTAGAGATTCCCCAGTACGTGGTGGGTACCCCCACAACGACCACTATCGACCTGCTGACGATCAAGGACCCCGTCACCGGTCTGCCGGTCCTGGCAGACTCGAAAAACTGGAATAATTTCCTGGACGAGCACACCGACATTTTCGGTAACTACGATCCGTTTGACGGGTACTCCATGGAAGACTGTCCCCTCACCCGTGATCTGGACCTGATGCTCTACGTCAAGGGCGAAGTGGGCAAGCCAACGGTTGTCCGCAGCGCCCAACTGCTGGTAACCTACGAAGATCCCGACGGCGTAGCGGTGCCGACGATCGATCTTGCCGTCACCTCCGTTGCCATTCCGACCAGTGCGAGCAAAAGCTCGGTCCAAACCCTCAAGGTTACGGTGGACAATCTGCAGGCGGGAGTTGCATCCGGCAGCCTGACCCTGGTGGGCAAGAACAGCTCGGGCGTGGTTGTCGGCAACTTCTCCCAGACCGTTGCGACTCCTGCTGACAACAGCGCCGTTACCTACAGCTTCGTCTGGACCGCCCCCTCCTACGGGACAACGGTCAAGTGGGAAGCAAAGGTGACCAACGAGAAGGATATCAACGGCGCCAACAACCTGAAGACCGCCTCGACCGTGGTCAAGAAGTAGTCAATCCTGCACGAAGGGGCACCCGCGGGACATTTGAGCGGGTGCTCCTTCCCGGAGAGAGATCATGAGGTGCCAGGTTGGTGCCATTGCAGTGCTCATAGTCCTCGCACTGGGGGGATGTGCATCATCCTCGTCGTGGACGGGTGTGTACCATGCCACGGTCGAAGGGGTAACGGGGACCGCCCGGGTTTCAGCGTCCGGTGACCGGGTGCGGATGGAATTCAGCAGCCAGCGCAAGACATCGGTGTCGATCCTTCGCTACGACAGGGGTGTGGCATGGCTGCTGGCCCCCACTATGGCCGTGTACCGGGAGATTTCCCTTGCCGATCTGCGCCGGGACGTTCCCCTGTTCTTCGACCCCGCCCTGCGGGTCAACCGGACCGAGTTGGGGAAGGAGCTGCTGGACGGCCGTGATACCATGAAATACGCTGCGGAAATAACCCAGAACGGCACCACCTTCCGGGGGTACCTCTGGGAGGCGGTCCCGCCGTTGCCGGTCCCGCTCCGGTGGGAGGATAAACGTGGCGCGGTCGTTTCCTGGGAACAGGTTGTCCCGGCGCCGATTCCGTCGGGACAATTCGAAATTCCGGGCGGCTACGCGGAAGCCGCGGCGGCATTGGGGCCGAACGTTATGCCGCGGGCCGGACGGCATTCCGAGTGAGGTGAGCCGGGGCCTTGTGCTGAGCCTGGACGGCCGAATTACGTGGATGAGAAGTGGGCGGCCCGTATGCCGTGGTGACGGATACGGGCCGTATTGTAACCCCGCAACCGAGATCGGGTGCGGGGAGAGGCGGCGCACGCGTTCTTTGCGGTTGAAGGGGGTGAGCCGTTTTCGGTATAGTCGACTGTCACCCCGGTCAGCCATCCTTTCCCTTCCGGCGGTGGCGAATTCGACCTCCCGAAGGCGCCCATGAAATTGCTCGATAATCTTAACCCTCCCCAGCGGGCCGCGGTTCTTCACGGCGAAGGACCGCTCCTGGTCCTGGCCGGTGCCGGTTCCGGCAAGACCAGGGTCATCGTCCACCGGATCGCTCACCTGATCCGCGAGCGGGGTGTCCCCGCCCGGCAGATTCTTGCCGTGACCTTCACCAACAAGGCCGCCGGCGAGATGCGCGAACGGGTGGAAAAGCTCGTGGGGGGTGAGGTTCCCCTGATCGCCACCTTTCACTCCACCTGCGCGCGGATCCTTCGCCGGGAGATTCACCACCTGGGCTACGATTCCTCTTTTGCCATCTATGATGACAAGGACTCCGGCAAGCTCCTCAAGGAAGTGATGGCCGGTCTCGGTCTCGACGAGAAGCGTTTCCCTGCGACCTCGCTTGCCTCGGCCATCGACGACTGCAAGAACCGGGGGCTTGCGCCGGAGGACCTGCCAGCCGACACCTTCACCGGCGAGGTGGTGGGCCGCGTCTACGCCGCCTACCAGGAGCGGTTGAAGAAGTGCAACGCCCTCGACTTCGGCGACCTCATCATGCTGACCGTCCGCCTCTTCGAGGAGCACCCCGTGGTGCTTGAGCGCTACCGGGACCAGTGGCGCTGGATCCTGGTGGACGAATACCAGGATACCAACCCGATCCAGTACCGGCTCGTGCGCCTATTGGCCGGTGAGCACCGCAACCTCTGCGTGGTGGGTGACGATGACCAATCCATCTATCGCTGGCGCGGGGCCGACATCCGTAACATCCTCGACTTCGAGAAGGACTTCCCCGGCGTCACCACCATCAAGCTCGAGCAGAACTACCGCTCCACCCGGAACATCCTTGCGGCGGCGGGAGCCGTGGTGGCACGCAACCGGGGTCGCAAGGCCAAGACCCTCTGGAGCGAGAACCCGCCGGGCGACCCTATCGTTTACCGCCGTCTGGCCGACGAGCGGGATGAGGCCCGCTTCGTCTGCCGTGAGATCGAGCGCTACGTACGCCGTGGCGGCGACCTCCGGGACGTGGCGGTCTTCTACCGCACCAATGCCCAGTCCCGGGTGGTGGAAGACGCTCTGGTGGCCGACGGCATCCCCTACCACATGGTGGGCGGCATGCGGTTCTATGAGCGTATGGAGGTAAAAGACGTCCTTGCCTATCTGCGGGTCCTGGCGAACCCGGCTGACGAGGTTTCGCTCAAGCGGATCATCAACGTTCCCGCTCGGGGGATCGGTCCCGGCACCGTGGACAAGATTTCCGAGCTGGCCGTCCGCCGGGGGATCACCGTCCTCGACGCCCTGGGTGAGGCGGCCACGGGCGGACTCCTCTCCTCGGCACCCCGGGGTAAGGTGGCTGCCTTTGCAGCAGTCATGGAGAGGTTTTTCGCCCTGCGCGATCAACTCCCCCTGGCAGAACTCACCACCCGCATCATCGAAGAGTCAGGCTACGCGGACCGGCTTCGGCAGGAGCGGACCGACGAGGCCGCGGACCGGCTCGCCAACCTTCAGGAACTCGTGGCTGCCATGGAAGAGTTCGAGCGGACCAGCGATGAGCGGGGACTTGCTCCGTTCCTGGAACAGGTGGCCCTCGTCTCGGATCTGGAGCGTAGCGGCACGGGCCGCGAGTCGGCAACGCTTATGACCCTGCACGCGGCAAAGGGGCTCGAGTTTCCCATGGTTTTCATGATCGGCATGGAGGAGAAGCTCTTTCCCCATGTCCGCTCCCTGGACGACCCCGAGGCCATGGAGGAGGAGCGCCGGCTCTGCTACGTGGGGATGACCCGGGCACGGGAGCGGCTCTGCCTCACCAATGCCCGGCGCCGGCGGATCTTCGGCCAGGACCAGGTGAACATGCCCTCCCGCTTCATCGCCGACATCCCCCGGAACCTCCTGGACCTGGAGGATGAATGGCAGCAACCCGCCCTCGGCTCCGTCGCGCCCGACACCGCCGGGCGGGGGCGGGAGCCCGCGCGTCACAACCTGGCCTCCATCCTCGAAACCGAGATCGAGCCGGATTTCGCCGACGTGGAGATCGTCCCCGTCGAACCCGAAGAAAGCGGCGTCTGGCTCGGCATGAAGGTACGGCACGGAAAGTTCGGTGTCGGCACCATCCGGAAGATTGAAGGGCAGGGGGATGAGCAGAAGGTGATCGTCTGGTTCAACTCGGTGGGGCCGAAGAAGCTTCTGGTCCGCTTTGCCGGTCTGGAGAGGGTCTAGCATCCGGATTAGTTGATTTTTACTCGTAAATTTGGTTCTTCTGGCTGCCGCAGGTGTTGCCCCGTCTGGTTAGGACCCGCTCTGCCGGTCTTGCCCGAGCCCTGGCCGCGACCACACCACCCCGGACGTCCCTCCCGGGATCCCGGGCAAGCAAAAAGGCCGTCTCTCCTGCCGGAGGGGCGGCCTTTTCATTCAGTACTGTTCATGGTCATGTTTTCTCGTGAGTCCTCCTTTCTGCGGGGCTGTCCCTAGTTCTTCGCCTCCGCCTTGCGGCCTACGCTGTCGGCAACGCCTTTGGCCATTCCGATCATGGTAAGAACCGCGGGGGCCAGTTGTGCCACGATGATCAGTGCGCAGAAGCCGAGGAAGATCCATACCAGCACTCCACTATTGTCTTCCCGTGCCCCCGACGCCGCCAGGGCCGATGTTACGCTCCCAAGAACCATTGCCAGTGTGCTGGCTGCAACGTTCGCTTTCATGGCTGTCTCCTTTCCGTATCCCTCTACGGTACCGGCCCGGCGGGCCGCCCCTTCGTCGGTGTCTGTCAGTGAGTCGTGGCTCCTTCTTCCACCTTCGGCGAGAAAAGCCCCTTCAGCATCGATCCCATCAGCATGATGGCGGGAACGGTCTGGAAGGCGACAATGGCGGCTCCGAAAGCGAGGAAAAGAGGAGCGAGGAACCCGCCTTCGTCAATTGCGGCGCCACTGGCACCAAAGGCGGTGGTTGCGGTTGCGATCGTGGCGATAAGTGCGATGGCTGTGGTTTTCATGACTCCCTCCTCATTGTCCGCCGGTGGTGACCGGTTGGTTTTGTCTTTTATATAGCAGTGACCGTGCCACAGTGGAAAACAAGGTAAAAGAAACGTGTAACACGCAGAAATAAAAGGCTTTAATTTTTTGAGGAGAGAGCGTCGAGGCAGGCGTGGAGTCGCTATTGTATGGGGTGGGTATACAGAAAAAGAGGGGAGGGAGCGGGCGATTGAAAGGGGGGTGATTGTAACATGCTGAAAACGTTGAGATGCTGCGTGCGGCCGGGGTGCATTTAAATTACATACATCTCATGTATGAAGATTGGCGGCCTCAGCAGGCCGCCTCTGTCAGCCGGATGAAATACTACTGCGGAGCACATTTGCTCCGTCGCGTGGTGCTCAGCCCCCTGCTTATCTTACTGATATGCCTTGGGTGTTGCCTTATCTCCCGCCCTCTTTGTTACCTATTACAGCAACCTGCTATGTCAGTCGCCAGTAGGTCGATGTCCTGATCGCTCGTCTCCCAGGAGCACATGAAGCGCGCTCCGCCGGAGCCGATGAAGGTGTAGAAATGCCAACCAAGCCCATGGAGGGCGTCGACGACCCCCGGCGGGAGATCGGCAAAGACCGAGTTTGCCTGGCGGGGAAAGCGGATGCCGACGCCGGGAATATCGCGAAGCCGGGCTTCAAGTCTGGCTGCGCAGGCATTCGCATGGGCTGAGCGGGTCAACCAGGCACCGCTTTCCAGCATGCCGATCCAGGGAGCGGCCAGAAAGCGCATCTTCGAGGCAAGCTGTCCTGCCTGCTTGCAGCGGTAGTCGAACTCGCGGGCAAGCTCCCGGTTGAAAAACACGACTGCTTCACCTACGGCCATGCCGTTCTTGGTCCCGCCGAAACAGAGCACGTCGACCCCGGCCTTCCAGGTGATCTCGCTCGGGTGGACACCGAGGGCGGCAACGGCATTTGCAAAACGGGCCCCGTCCATGTGGACGCGTAGATCCAGGCGTCGAGCAAGATGGCCCAGCTCGCGCAGTTCATCCACCGAATAGAGGGTCCCCAATTCCGTTGCCTGGGTGATGCTGAGGACCTTGGGCTTGGGGTAATGAATGTCGAGGCGCCGTTTGACCGTGTGCTCAACTGCGTCCGGGTCGACCTTGCCGTGGGGGCCGGGAACCAGAAGTATTTTTGTGCCGTTGGAAAAAAATTCGGCGGCCCCGCATTCGTCGGTTTCGATATGGGATGTCTCGTGGCAGATGATGCTGTGGTACGACTGGCAGAGGGATGCCAGGGCCAGTGAGTTGGCCGCCGTGCCGTTGAAGACGAAGAACACCTCGCAGTCGGTTTCAAAGGTGTCGCGCAGCAGGCGGCACGCCCTCTCCGTCCAGGTGTCGTCGCCGTAGGAACAGGCATACCCACGGTTGGCCTCTTCCATGGCCTGCCATGCCTCGGGGCAGATTCCGGCGTAGTTGTCACTGGCAAACTGGTTGCGGCGCTCGGTGGTCGTGCAGTTGTTCATGTTCACGATGTCCTTTGGCAAAGAGTATGACGACGCATCCGGGTCAGGTCGCCGTTGACGCTTCAGGGGATTCGCCGCTGGGTGCAAGCTCCGAAATTACCATACCCGCAAGAATGAGGAGCGCGCCCAGGTAGCCGAGGGTGCCGAGGCGTTCGTCGGCGGCCCAGAAGGCGTAGAGAGCCGCGAAGACGGGTTCCAGGCAAAAGATGAGGGCGGTGTGCGCCGGACTGAGGAAGCGCTGCATGGATGTCTGAACCAGAAAGGCGAACACCGTGGCAAAGACGGCGCAGATCAGCAGCGCCCAGAGAATTTCCGGGTGCCAGGCCATGGTCCGGTGGCCGCCGACCTCGGCAACAAGGAAGCTCAGGAGTGCCACTGTGCTCAACTGCATGGCAGTAAGCCACCACACATCGTTATCGCGGGCAAACTTCCCTGTAAGTATCAGGTGGAGGGAGACGCAGACGGCACAGATGGCGGCCAGCATGTCGCCGATGTTCAGGACAAACGCGCCGTTGGTGCAGAGGAGGAACAGGCCGGGTACGGCCAGGGCCACCCCCCACTTGATCCCCTGCGAGACGGCCTGCCTGAAGAGAAGCGCACCCAGCATGGGAACGAGTACTACGCTGAGACCCGTGAGAAAGCCCGTGTTCGACGCGGTGGTGAACCGGAGTGCCATGGTCTGGAAGGCATAGGAGCCGAACAGGAACAGGCCGAGAAACAGGCCGTGGCGGACGGTCTGCATGGTGAGCGGCACGCGGCGGCAGGCGCAGAAGGGCACGAGGAGCACCACGGCCATGAGGAACCGCTGGGCCAGGAAGACAAAGACGTCAACCTGCGCCACGGCGTCCTTGACGATGGTAAAAGTGATCCCCCAGAAGAAGGTGGTGAGGAGTAGGGCTACAATGGCTTTTGCTTTATTCACGGCTCGTCTGGTTACGGAAAGGTGACAAATGGTTTGATATTTTTGAACATTTTGAAGGAAAAGTAAACAGAAATGGCGGTAACGTGCCGACAGTCCGGCAAAAAGCCATTGACATCAGGAGAAAATAATCATAAAAGTAGCCTCGTTTAGGCGCAGTAAACATTATTGAATGTCAGTAACCAAGGGAGGAATTATGAACCTCGTGCGTCGTACCCTGATGGTACTCACGCTGGCCGCAGTGTGTCTGACGGCCGCAGTTCCCCGGCAGGCCGAGGCCGCGGGCCGTACGGTAACCGTTGCCACGGATGCCACCTGGCCGCCCATGGAAATGGTTGACGCCAACAAGAAGATTGTCGGCTTCGACATCGATTTCATGAACGCCATCGCCAAGGAAGCGGGTTTCGCCGTCCAGTTCAAAAACACCGCCTGGGACGGCATCTTCGCGGGGCTCGGCGCAGGCCGTTATGACGCCATCATTTCCTCCGTCACCATCACCGAAGAGCGGAAAAAGCAGTATGATTTCTCCGACCCCTACATCAATATCGGCCAGATTCTCGTGGTGCCCAAGACCGAGAAGGCGACAAACCTCTCCGGCCTCAAGGGGAAGAAGGTGGGCGCCCAGATCGGCACCACCGGCGCCTTTGAAATCAAGAAGGTGCAGGGCGTCGAGCTCAAGAACTATGACGAAATCGGCCTGGCCTTCGAGGATATGGCCGCCGGCCGCATCGTCGGCGTGGTCTGCGACGAGCCTACCGCGGCCCACTATGCTCTCCAGAAGGCCGAGTACAAGAACAAGTTCAAGATCGTGGGCAAGTCCTTTACCGCAGAGTCCTACGGCATCGTGGTGAAAAAGGGCGACAAGGAATTGCTCGCTCTGATCAACAAGGGCATCAAGGCCGTCAAGGCCAAGAAAGTTGACGAGCAACTCCGGAAGAAGTGGCTCAGATAAATGGTTGATCAGGACAGGGTACGGCCGGCGGTTGTCGAGGTCGGTGACGGCGCAGCTATTCCGAGCAAAAGCGACATCGGGCTTTTCACTGCCTGGCGCATCGCCTTTGTCGGCGCGATCGGCATTCTGGTCGTTCTGACAATCACGAAGCCGGATCCCTATCTCAACATCCTCAAGTTCGTTCCCGACGGTATCCTGGTCACCTTCCAGGTTACCGTCGGGGCCATTCTCCTCGCTTTGGTCATCGGTCTTGTGGCCGGCCTTGGGCGCATCTCCTCCAACCGGATCATCAACGGCATCGCCTCTCTCTACGTGGAGATCATCCGCGGCATTCCGCTGCTGGTTCAACTCTTTTACATCTACTACGCCCTGGGCCGCTTCGTCCATGTCCCCGACATGGCAAGCGCCATCATCGCCATGGCCGTCTGTTACGGTGCCTACATGGGCGAGGTGATCAGGGCCGGCATCCAGTCGATTCCCAAGGGGCAGATGGAGGCGGCCCGTTCCCTCGGCATGACCAAGGGGCAGGCCATGCGCCACGTGATCCTGCCCCAGGCCGCCAAAGTCGTGCTCCCCCCCATCGGTAACGAATTCATCGCTCTACTCAAGGATTCCTCGCTGGTGTCCATACTGGCGGTTGCCGATATCCTGCGCCGGGGACGGGAGTTCGCCTCGGAGAGCTTCACCTATTTCGAGACCTATACGGTCATTGCCCTCGTCTATTTGATCATTACCCTCTTCTTGTCAAAGCTTATCGGAATCATGGAGGAACGGATCAGTGCGGGGAGCTGAGCGGGGCGGTATGGTAGAAGTACGCGACGTCAGCAAGAACTTCGGCGGGCTCAGGGCCCTCGACCGGGTAACGTTTGACGTGAAGGAAGGAGAGAAGGTGGTCATCATCGGCCCTTCCGGGTCGGGCAAGAGCACTCTTCTCCGTTCGCTGAACAAGCTGGAGCAGATCGACACGGGACGGATCGTGGTGGACGGCATTGATCTCTATGGCCAGGGGACCGACATCAACAAGTTGCGGGAAGAAGTGGGCATGGTGTTCCAGTCCTTCAACCTGTTTCCCCACAAGACCGTCCTGCAAAATATCACTCTGGCCCAGTGCGTCGTGCGCCAACGGAGCGCGTCCGAGGCGACAGAAAAAGCCATGGGGCTTCTGCGCAAAGTGGGACTGGAGGAGAAGGCGGGCGCCTATCCGGCCAAGCTTTCCGGCGGTCAGCAGCAGCGGGTCGCCATCGCCCGAGCCCTGGCCATGGACCCGAAGCTCATGCTCTTCGACGAGCCCACGTCAGCCCTTGATCCCGAGATGATCGGGGAGGTGCTCGACGTCATGAAGAGTCTCGCCCGTGAGGGAATGACCATGGTGGTCGTTACCCACGAAATGGGTTTTGCCCGTGAGGTTGCCGACCGGGTCATTTTCATGGACGCGGGCAGGATCGTGGAGGAGGGGACACCCGAGCACTTCTTCCGGAATCCGACCCACGAACGGACCAAGCTGTTCCTGAGCCAGATACTCTGACTACTTCGACAGTCAGCGACAACGGCGTCGCTTTCCTCACAAAGAAGGGAGGTGGTTGGACACTCGCCGGTTGTACAAAGTAAAGCATCACAACCCTACAATGCTGTTAATTCATCGCAACGAAGGAGGAGTACATGGGTTTCAAGAAATCGCTCATCGCAGTCACCGCAACGGCGGCCATCGCCGCCTCCGCCGTCCCGGCCCTGGCCCTGGAGAACGAGTTCCACGGCATGTTCCGGCTGAAAGGTGTCGTTAACAACTTTAACGCTACACCTGTGATCAGATTGCATGGAACCGTTGATACGCCGCTCGGATATGGTTTTTATGATCCGCAAGGCAAGGAAAAGGACGTGCCTACCGCCACTTACCTTGAGCAGCGCGCCCGTCTCATGTACATTGCCAAGGCTAACGACGACCTGAAGTTGGTAACCCACTTCGAGATCGACTCCCGCTGGGGCGACACCTCGTATACCTCCGGCCGCAACCGCGGCGGTGCGATCGGGGCCGATACGGTGAACATTGAAACCAAGAGCGTCTACCTTGACTTCAACCTGCCTGCTACCGGCGTAAATTTCAAGGTGGGTATCCAGCCCTACAATGATGCATTCAAAGGGGTACTCTTCGACGCCGACATGGCAGGAGTTCTCGCATCCCGTACGTTCGGCGACCTCGATGCGTCGGCCGGTTTCTTCCGGTTCGACGACAAAGGGACGGTGCCCGGCAAGAAGACCCGTGACATGTTCGCCGCCACCGGCAAGTACGCCGTGACCAAAGACATTAAGGTCGGTGGCGCCTACTACTTCATTGACGATGACCGCAGCGAAGACGATGGATTCTCACTGCCCTACCTTTTCCAAGAGCAAGGTTTCACGAACACCTATCACAACGTTGGCGTGAATGCCGAGGCCACCTTTGGTCCGGTGACCGTGGACGGTTTCTTCCTCTACCAGTTCGGCACCCTCCGTGCGCCGGCTAACCGCCACGTCAGTGCCTTTGCCGGTAACGTGGGTGCTCGCGCTCAGGTGGGCCCCGGCACCGCGCGGACGGAATTCCTCTATGTTTCCGGCGATAAGGGCGGCAGCGGCACCACCAATGCTTTCCAGAGCGTTCAAGATGAGCACGGCTATTATGGCGGCAACATGCAGATCCTTTTCCGTGACGCCTATGCCATGACCATCGATAATGCCATCGTTTATACCACGAACAATAAAGATCAGGGTGTAATCGCCGGCTTCGTGGGCTATGACCTCCCCATTACCTCCAAGTTTTCGGCCAGCGCCAATGCCGGCTTTGCCGCCGTTGCCAAGAAGAACGGCAATACCTCCAACGCGGACAACAGCAAGTACCTCGGCACGGAAATCAATGCCAGCCTTGAGTACAAAATGTTTGATAACATGAGCGCCATTGCCCGCGGTGCGTATGTCGTTCTCGGCGACTATTACAGCGGCGTTGCCGCCGGTGGCCAGGACCCCGACGATCCCTACATGGCTTCGCTCATTCTGAACTACGCGTTCTAATTTCGACTTCGGCCGGGGCGTGTGACCGCCCCGGCCTCTTTCACCCGCTACCTTACTGATCGACAGGAGGTTTATCCCATGAAAAAGATGGCTGTTCTCATGCTGACCGCGTTCGCGTTCTCCGCCACCGTTCCGACCTTCGCCGCAGAAATGTCCAAGGAAGAGAAGGACATGTGCCTCCTCGCCTCCAAGAACTGCGCCGGCGAGGTCGACAGTCTCCAGAAGAAGGTTAAAAAGCTTCAGGCCGAGATCAAGAAGGGGAAGAAGGTCTACACTGCCGAGGAGCTCAAGAAGCTTGAGCAGAAGCTCAAAGAGGCCAACGAGATGGTCGACGTGCTGCTGAAGCAAGGCGGCGGCGGCAAGTAATTCCCCCTGCTGCACCATTCATTCAACAGGAGGAGCACCCATGAAATTCAGGAAAATTGCATCGCTGCTGACCGTTGCCGCAGTAGCCTCGGCCTTTGCGGTGGGCTTTGGCTGCAAGAAGAAGGAAGAAGCTCCGGCCGGCGCCCCGGCTGCCGCCGGCGACACCATCAAGATCGGCTTCCTCGGCGCCCTGACCGGCGACGTGGCCATGTTCGGCAAGCCGACCCTCGACGGCATGAAGATGGCCGCTGAAGAACTCAACGCAGCAGGCGGCGTTCTCGGCAAGAAGATCGAGATCGTCGAGGCCGATAACCGTGGCGACAAGCAGGAAGGTGCCTCGGTCACCCAAAAGCTCATCAGCCGTGACGGCGTAGTTGCCATCGTTGGCGACCCCACCACCGGCATTACCAAGGTTGCCGCTCCCATTGCCCAGAAGGCCCAGGTGGTACTCCTCTCCGCCGGCGCCACGGGCCCCGGCGTCGTGGAAAACGGCGATTTCATCTTCCGCAACACCCTGCTGGACAGCGTCGCCATCCCGGCCTGCATCGACTTCTTCGCCAAGGACCTGGGCTACAAGAAGGTTGCGATCATCACCTCCGACAACAACGATTACAGCGTGGGCCTCTCCCAGACCTTCCGCGACGCCGCCAAGGGCAAGGGTGTTGAAATCGTTGCCGACGAGAAGGTAAAGGACGGCGACAAGGACTTCAGCGCCCAGATCACCAACATCAAGGGCAAGAAGCCCGATGTTATCTTCTTCTCCGGCTACTACACCGAGGGTGCCCTCATCATGAAGGAAGCCCGCAAGCAGGGCCTCAAGGCCAAGATGTTCGGTGGCGACGGCCTCTTCTCGCCGAAGCTGATCGAGCTGGGCGGCGATGCGGTTGAGGGCACCATGTCCGCCCTCGGCTTCTCTCCCGAGCAGGCTTCTCCGGTTACCGCCAAGTTCGTCGAGGCGTACAAGAAGAAGTTCAACGGCGTCGAACCGGGTCTCTTCGACGCTCAGGGATATGACGGCGTCATGATGCTGGCCGATGCCATGAAGCGTGCCAACAGCGCAGATCCGAAGGTGTTCAAGACCGCCCTCGGCCAGACCAAGAACTATGAAGGGGTCTCGGGGACCATCACCATCCGCGAGAACCGCGAGCCGATCAAGTCGCCGCTGGCCCTTCTGGAAGTAAAGGGTGGGAAGTTCGCCCTGAAGGCCAAGGTTCCGGTCAAGATGGACTAAGAACCGCCGGCATAGCAAAGAACAAAAGCCCCACGGGAGCAATCCCGTGGGGCTTTTGTTTGGCTGCGGCAGAGCCGGCCCGGCACAAGCTCGCCCCCTTCTGCGAGGTGGCCTTGCCGAGCCGGGAGGGAGTGGGGATCATCCCCGTCCGAACCGCCGGTAGAGCGACGGCAGGACTACCATGTTCAGCACCGTGGAACTCAGCAGCCCGCCGAGAATGACAATGGCAAGCGGCGAGAGAATCTCGTTCCCCGGCTTGTGGGCGGCCACGGCAAAGGGAATGAGCGCCAGCCCGGCGGCCAGGGCCGTCATGACCACCGGCCGGAGCCGCTCCCGGGATCCGCGGTCGACCGCCTCTGCCAGCTGCAGCCCCTCCACCATCAGGTGTCGGTAGTGCGATACCAGAAGAATCCCGTTGCGGACCGCGATGCCGAACAGGGTGATGAAGCCGACGAGGGTTGAGACGTTGATGACCCCGCCGGTGATGAAGACCGCCAGTATCCCGCCGATGAATGCGAGCGGCAGGTTGACCATGACGATTCCCACGTCGCGGAATGAGCGGAACTCCAGGTAGAGGACCAGCCCTATAAAGAGGAACGACACCAGGGAGAGGAGCCCGATCATACGGGTCGCCTCGGCTTCGCTCTCGAACTGGCCGCCGTATTCGATGAAGTACCCTTCCGGAAGCTTCACGCCCGCCTCGATCCGCCCCCGCGCCTCCTCGAAGACGCTCCTCAGGTCGCGCCCGGACACATTGGCCTGGACCACGATCTTGCGCTGGACGTTTTCCCGGCTGATGGCGTTGGGCCCCTTGGCGCTGGTTACCTGGGCAACGGCGGCGAGGGGAACCTTCACCCCGTCCGGCGCATCCACCAGAATGCCGGCCACGGATATCCCCGCCGCCCGTGCTTCATCGGGGAAGCGGACCATGACCTCGTAGGTCCGGTCCTTCTCCAGGGTCCTCGTCACCACGGTGCCGGCGGTGGCGGTCTCCACCGCTTCGGCAACGGCTGACACGGAGAGATTGTACCGGGCCATGGCCTCGCGATCGGGGATCACCCGTAGCTGTGGCACGTCAACCTGCTGCTCCACCGACAGATCTTCCAGCCCCGGCACCCCGGCGATGGTTCGCTGGATATCCTGGGCGACGCTCCGGAGCCGGAAGAGTTCCGGCCCGTAGATCTTGATGGCGATATTGGCGGCGGTGCCCGACATCATGTGATCGATCCGATGGCTGATGGGCTGGCCGAAGGAGACGATCGTGCCGGGAATTCCGCCGGTCAGGTGGCGCAATTCGCCGATGACCTCTTCCAGGGTGCGCCCTTTCAGGTCCAGCTGGGCCTCGATCTCCGAGGCGTTGGGGGGCTTGCCGTGTTCGTCCAGATCTCCCCGGCCGGTGCGGCGGGCCGTGAGGGTCACGTTGGGGTGTCCCTTCACCAGCGTTTCCACCCGGGCGGCGATGTCCACCGACTGCTCCAGGGACGTGCCGGGGGGGGTGGCAAGCGTGATGGTGAGCGATCCTTCGTTGAAGGGCGGCAGGAATGAGCGGCCGGCCAGGGACAGGGGGACGAGGGAGAGGATGAAGGCCGCTGCCGCGAGCCCCATGACCAGGTTCTGCCGGGTGAGCGCGAGGTTGAGGACCGGCCCGTAGGCGTTCTGAAGCCAGGTGAAGACCCGGCCCTCGTCGTGGCGATCGAGAAAACGCGCCCGGGGGAGGAGGTAGGAGCAGAGGGCCGGGGTGACGGTGAGGGCCACCAGGAGCGAAGCACCGATGGAAACCATGTAGGAGATCCCCAGGGGTTTCAGGAGCCGGCCCTCTACGCCGGAGAGGAAGAAGAGGGGGAGGAACACCAGGACGATGATGAGGGTGGCGTTGACGATGGAAGAACGAATCTCCTTGGAAGCATCGAAGATCACCTTGCCGGCGGGCTCCCGCCGGGCTTCGGGCTTGGCGCCGTTCTCCCGCAGCCGCCGGTAGACGTTCTCCACGTCGATGATGGCATCGTCCACGATGACGCCGATGGCGATGGCCATTCCCCCCAGGGTCATGGTGTTGATGGAGATGTCGAAGAGCCGCAGGGTGAAGATGGCGAAGATGAGCGACAAGGGCATGGCCACGATGGAAATGAAGGTGGTGCGCATGCTTCCCAGAAACAGGAAGATGATGGCCACCACCAGCACCGCCCCCTCCACCAGGACCTTGCGGATGTTGTCCATAGCCCGCTGGATGAAATCGGACTGGCGGAAGATGTCACCCCGCAGCTCCATGCCGGCGGGGAGACCTTTGCGGATCTCGGCCAGCTTTCCGTCGAGCAGTCCCGTCAGGGTCAGGGTGTTGGTTTCCGGGTGCTTGGCCACGGAGATGAGAATCCCCGGCTTGGTATCGACGCTGGCATCTCCCACCCTCACGGCCGAACCCACGGCCACGCGGGCAATATCCCGCACCAGAACCGGGATGCCGTTGCGAGTCGAGACAACAACCCGTCCCAAGTCATCGGCGGTCTGGTAGCGTCCCACGCCGCGGATCAGGTAGTCCTGGCCGCCGCTCTTCATGATGCCGGCGGCGAAGTTCTCGTTGTTCCCCCGAACCGCTTCCAGGACCTCGCCTACCGAAATCCCGAATGAGGCGAGTCCTAGCGGGTCCAGTTCCACTTGGTACTGCCGCTTTTCGCCCCCCAGGACCACTACCTGGGAGACGCCGGGGACTGCCAGAAGCCGGCGCCGGACAGCGAAATCGGCTGTCTCCTTCAACTCCATGGGGCTGTGGCGGTCGCTGGTGAGGCCGATGTACATCACCTCCCCCATGATGGAGGAGATGGGGGTGAGGGTCGGCATCACCCCGGCCGGGAGCGATGCGGCTAGGCCCTGCATTTTTTCGTTCACCACCTGGCGGGCCCGGTAGATGTCGGTGCCCCAGGTAAATTCAACCCAGACGGTGGAGAGGCCGGCAACCGTGTAGGATCGAACCCGACGCACCCCGGTGGCGCCGTTCACGGCGCTTTCGACCGGCATGGTCACCAGGGTTTCCAGCTCCTCGGGGGCCATCCCTTGGGCTTCTGTCATGATGGTGACGGTCGGCGCCGTCAGGTCGGGCAGGACGTCCACCGGCATCCTGAGGGCCACGAGGGTCCCCACCACCAGGATGAGGGCCGACAGGACCACCACGATGAGGCGGTTTTCTATGGATAAGCGGATTATACGATCAAGCATGGCGGCGCCCCCTTAGTGGCCGTGACCGGCATGGGGGTCGGCGGTAGCCCCGCCCTGGGAAGCGAGCTTCACGTAGTAGCCCCCCTTCACCACCAGCCGGTCATGCTCGTCGAGCCCCGATACGATCTGGATCATCCCCTGGTCTTCGGTTCCGATCTGCACCTCCCGGCGGTCAAAGGTGATTCCCGAGATCTGGACGAAGGCGAACCAGCGACCTTCGTCCTCGAAGAGGGCCTCTTTCGGTACGGCCAGGACACCTTTGGCCGTACCGGTCCGGATGGTGACCCGGGCGAACATACCTGCCTTGAGGTTGCCGCTGCGGTTTTCCACGGCGAAGACCAGCGGGAGAGTCCGGGTCTGGGGATCCACCACCGTCCCGTCGGAGACGAGGCCGCTGGTGTGGAATTCTCCCGGCAGTCCCGTTACGGTGAAGGTAGTCCCAGCGGCCGCGGGGCGTCCAACCTTGCCCAGGTCCGTTGCCGGGAGGTTCACCCGGAGCCAGAGCCGGCCGGTATCCACGATGCGGACCAGGGTCTGGCCAGGGGCTACCCCGCTGCCGTTCACGGCAGGGACCTCGACCACGGTGCCCGAGACCGGCGCGCGCACGGTAATCCGTCCGCCGCTCCCCCCCTGAACGCTCTTCATGGCAGTCTCCAGGGGTGTTGCGACGGCGCGGGCCGCCTCCAGGGACGCCTCGGCCTCCTCAAGCCGCTTGCGGGCGGCAATCTTTCCCTCCACCAGCCGCTTGGCCCGATCGTACTCGGCCTGGGCCAGGGTGAGACGGCTCATGGCCTGGGCATGGTCGGCGGCCAGCTGGGTCATGCCTCCGCCAAGGCTTGCCGGAGGATCGATCACCGCGATCACCTCGCCCTTTGCCACCCGCTTGCCGGGGAAGGGAAGGGCGCGGGTCGGGGAGACGACCCCTGCCAGGGGAGCGGCCACTACCGCCTCGGCCGTGGCCACCGGCACCAGTTCGCCGACCGCCGTGAGGCCACTGGCCATATCCATTCGTCTCGGCTCGGCCACGCCGAAGGCCACGGCCCACTGCTGCTCCTTGGTCAGGGTGATGGCGCCGACGGCTCCCGAGGCGGCGTGTGCATGGGCTTTGCCGGTTTCGTCGTGCGCCTGCTCTCCCTCATGGTCGTCATGGCTGTCGTGTCCGCCATGCCCGGCATGCTCATCGTGGTCGTCATGTTCGGCATGGGCGGGCTCTTTTCCTCCGCCCTGCTTCGTCTCCGCGGCGTGGTCCCCGTGGTCGTCGCGGTCGTGGGGAGTTCCCTCCTTCCGGTCACTCGCGGCCGTCTCCTTGTGCTCGCCCTCGCCGTGGTCATGTCCTTCCCCAACCAGGAGAGAGGGGAGTTCGATCTGTTCCCCCTGGGAGCCGCCGATCACCACCGTTAGCCGGTAGGCGCCTTTGGCGGGGAAGGTTGCTTCGGCCCGATAGAGTCCCGGCTTGGTCCCTTTGGCGGCCACCGTCAGAGGGGTTCCCGCGGGCGGGGTTATGACCAGGTGCACCTCCGATGACGCCAGGGGCTTCCAGTCGGCCGTGCGGGTCAGATAGATGAGGAGCGTCGCCCCTTTGCCCGGTTCAAGCTCGGGATGCTCCAGAAAGACCTCTGTCCGGTCCGACCAGGCGGTCATCTGCACCGGCCCGTGGCCGGCCTCGCCGCCGGCTTCCCGGCTGCCGTTTCCCTTGCTGCAGGCGACCAGCAGCGTCATGGCCAGCAGCGCCAGGATTCCGTATGTTATCGTGCGTATCATGCTCACTGGGTACCTCCTGTTGTCAGTTCGTCAAGGGGCGCGCCCACGGCTGCCTCCAGGCGGGCACGGGCCGTCTGCCGGGCATGGACGGCCGCCAGGTATGACCCGTGGACCGCCACGTATTTTTTCTGCTCCTCGATAACCGCGAGAATGTCTATTTCCCCCAGTCCGTAGGCCTCCTGAACCAGGGCGAGGTTCTCCTTGAGCCGTGGAAGGATATCCTTCGCGTAGAGGCGGAGGACCTCCTCCGCTGCGGCCATTCGGGCATACTCCGCCGCCACCTCCCGCTCCAGCGCGGTGCGGGCGGCGATGAGCCGGGCCTCGGTTCCCCCGCGGCGGGCACCGGCCTCGCGGATGCCGGCCTGGTTGCGATCAAAGAGGGGGAGCGGCAGGGAGAGCCTTACCCCCACGATGGTGTCACGGGTTTTTTCCTCGTCGGTGCCGATGGCGTCGGTGCTCCGCTCATGGGCCACGAAGAGTCCCACTGTCAGGTTCGGTACCCCCTCGGACCGGGCAAGGCTCACCTCTACCTCGCCCCTGGCCTGTTCGGCGGTCAGTGCCTTGAGGTCGGGACGGTGTTCCCGGGCCTTGGTTGCCAGGCCGGCAACCAGGGCGGTAACGGGCTGTTCGTCGGGCGGCGCAACAACGGCCGCCTCAGTGCCGGGGTCAAGACCCATGAGGGTTGAGAGCCGAGAGCGGACCGGCACGATCTCCCGTTCCGCCGCCATCCGCTCGCTGTCGCTGCGCGCCGCCTCGACCCGGGCCAGGTTGACCTCCAGCTCAGGAATGTCGCCCGCAGCGAAACGCTCCTGCGTCAGGGTCAGCAGGCGGCTGCCCAGCTCCGCGGCCTGCTTTGCCAGATCGACCCGTTGCTGGGCCAGCAGAAGATCGGCATACGCCGTCTTCACTTCCAGGGCAGTGAGACGTTCCCGATCCGCCAACCACCAGCGGACCGCCTCGACGTCCCGCTCCGCGGCTTCCAGTCGTTTGGCCCGCTTGCCGCC
Organism: Geobacter sulfurreducens PCA; assembly: GCF_000007985.2. Taxonomy (NCBI): domain Bacteria; kingdom Pseudomonadati; phylum Thermodesulfobacteriota; class Desulfuromonadia; order Geobacterales; family Geobacteraceae; genus Geobacter; species Geobacter sulfurreducens. Next base: position 3,737,355 of record NC_002939.5, on the reverse strand, counting down.
AAGCAGCACTTCCTGGGAAATTGCCAGTTCCATGCTGTTTTCGTTGCTGCTGCCGGTGAGGGCACCGGTGGCTCCTTCCAGCTCCAGGACCGGATTGGGGTAAAGCCCGGCCCGGACGGTGCCGGCTTGGGCGGCCTCGTGTCCGCTCCGCGCCGCCTTGAGCTCACCGTTGTTGCTGAGAGCGTGCTCAACGGCCTCGGTAAGGGTGAAGATTCTGGTGTCGGCGCCGGCATTGCCCGCCGACGCACCGGTGACGGCAAGAAACAACAAGGCCGCCACCGGCAGGGAAACTGCTCGATTCACGGCAGTACCTCCTTGTGGTGTATCTGAATGGCTAGTCTGTGAGGGATTACGGGCTGTACGGCGAACTCCACCGCCGGAGGGAGACGCACGTCTCCCTCCACGGCAGGTCGGCTGGTGCCGTTACAGGATCAGACGGGATTCTGCAGGGGGTACGAACTTGGACAGGTAGACGTCGGGGGGGGGGACGCGGTGTTCGGAAAAGGAAAGGACGTGGATGGACGGGGCATAGCTCAGGCTCAGCCCGTCCCCGGCAAGAGGCGCCTGGCAGGGGCAGGAAAGGCAACTCTGGCAGTGATCTCCGTCGCTGTGACCTTCTTCATCGGGGCAACACGGAGCCTCGTCCCCAGCAGTGGGGGCAACGGTGTCAGCAGCAGCGTGGGTGGGGTGGTGGTCCGCGCCAAGACAGACGGCTCCTCCCAGTGCGACGGATACCATCAGCAAAAGGAGAAGCAGGGCAATACCTTTTCTCTGGAGCGGGAGAACCATGGAGAACACTTGAGAACACTTTCGTGCAGGTAAATGTAGATAGAACTATAAAAAAATGGAAGGATGGCTGTCAACAACCCTGTGCGAAGTCTCTCGGTCAGGAGATATGGCGCTCCTCCATCCGCGTGTTGAAGCGCCGCACGTGCTCCCTGGCCAACTCTTCGGCCCGTTTCCCGTCCCGGGCGGCGACAGCCGCGAACAAATCCTTCAAGTCCTGGTAGTTCTGGCGCAGCACCGTTTCCTCCATGGGCAGGTAGCGCTCGTAGTAGGTATGGATGTTGTGATAGACGGTTTCGAGCACCGTGATGAAGAGAGGGTTGTCGGTCATCTCGGCCAGGGCCAGGTGAAACTCCTCGTCGGTCCGGATGAAGGCATCCCAGTGGGGCTCCCCCTGCTCCAGGTACTCACCGGCCGTGCTCAACAGCTCCTGCAGCCGGCTTGTCTGCTCGGAGGTTGCCCGGTTTGCGGCCAACGCGGCCACGATGCCTTCGACGCCCTCGCGGAATTCGGCCAGCTTCGCCAGTGGCACCTTCTGGTAGCGGATGAGCAGCGCCAGGCTCTCGCTCACCTGCTCGGTGGATACCCCCTTGATCACCGATCCCCCGGCCACGCCGGTCCGGATCTCGATGAGCCCCTTCTGTTCCAGGACGCGGAGCGCCTCCCGGAGGGTACCCCTGCTTACATTGAACTCTTCCTGGAGCTTTCGCTCTGCCGGAAGCTGGTCCCCCTCCTTGAGCCTCCCTTCCACGATCGCTTCCTGTATCTGATCCACCACGTCTTGAAAGATCCGGTTTTGCTTGGCCTTGCGAAACATCTGGGTTGCTCCTTCCGTTGCACCGTAGCAATGCAGGATTACAATGGTTATACCCATGCCGGCTTGTTGAACAGCCGGCGCGGTCTACGTCGTCGGCCCGGCTTTGCCGGCATGTTCAGACTGCCAGTTATAGCACCCTGCCGTATTTTTTCAAAGAATAGCATAGTGTGAAGGATAATACTAATGGTTTAACCATTGACATCAAGATGGTGGCAGTGGTACTGTTTGCAGTAGGTAACTCGACACCATGGGCTATCCGCCTCATATGAACCAACGAAGGAGTGAGCCATGCTAAACAGTGAGCTGAACACGAAGATCGTTAACCGCGGCAAGGAGTTTTTCGGCAGCATTTCCGGCGAGAAGCCCTCCCTCTTCAACAAGGGGGCCTGGATGGGCAAGGCCATGGACTGGAGCATGCAGAACGAGCAGTTCAAGATCCAGATGTTCCGGTTTGTGGACGTGTTCCCCTCGCTGACCACCAGTAAGCTCCTGACGGAGCATATTCGCGAATATTTCGGCAACGAGCAGGATATGCCCGCGTTCATGTCCACGGGGGCCAAGGTGGCGGGGATGCTCGGTTCCTTCGGCGGGGCCGTGCTGAACAAGGTGCTCACCTCCAATATCGAGGAGATGGCCCGCCAGTTCATCGTGGGCGAGACCACCAAGGAGGCGGTGAAAAACCTGGAGAAGCTCCGCAAGGACGGCTTCGCCGCGGTGGTTGACGTGCTCGGCGAGGCGACCCTTTCCGAAGAGGAAGCAGAAGTCTACACGAACACCTACCTGGAGCTGCTGGAGGCCCTGAAGAAAGAGCAGGGGAGCTGGAAAGGCCTGCCCGGCAAGGGAGGCGACCCTGGCTTGGACTGGGGGCATGCCCCCAAGGTGAACATTGCGGTGAAGCCCACGGCCCTCTTCTGCCTGGCCAATCCCCAGGACTTCGAGGGGTCGGTGGTGGCCATCCTTGACCGGATGCGCCGCATCTTCAAGAAGGTAATGGAGCTGAATGGCTTCCTCTGCATCGATATGGAATCGTACCGCCACAAGGAGATCATCCTGGAGGTCTTCCGGCGCCTGAAACTGGAGTACCGCGACTATCCCCACCTGGGAATCGTGCTCCAGGCTTACCTGAAGGATAACGACAAGGACCTGGATGACCTTCTGGCCTGGGCGAAGGAGCACAAGGTTCAGATATCCGTCCGTCTCGTGAAGGGTGCCTACTGGGACTACGAAACGGTCAAGGCGAAGCAGAACGATTGGGAAGTCCCGGTCTGGACCATCAAGGCGGAGAGCGACGCGGCCTACGAGCGCCAGGCGCGGAAGATCCTGGAAAACCACCAGATCTGCCACTTTGCCTGCGCCTCCCACAATATCCGGACCATATCGGCGGTCATGGAGATGGCGCGGGAACTGAATGTGCCGGAGGATCGTTATGAATTCCAGGTTCTCTACGGCATGGCCGAACCGGTGCGCAAGGGGATTCTGAAGGTGGCGGGACGCATCCGCCTCTATGCACCCTACGGCAACATGGTTCCGGGGATGGGGTACCTGGTGCGTCGGCTCCTGGAGAACACCGCCAATGAATCGTTCCTGCGCCAGAGCTTTGCCGAGGACGCCCAGATCGAGCGCCTGCTGGAAGACCCGGCTGTCACGGTCGAGCGGGAACGGGCCGCCCGCGCCGCAAAGCCGAAGAAGGAGCGGAAAGGCCTCGGCGGGCTTCCCCCGTTCAACAACGAGGCCATGGTGGACTTCACCCGGGCTGATCACCGGGCTGCCTTCCCGAAGCACATCGCCCAGGTGCGGACCCAGTTGGGCAAGACCTATCCCCTGTTCATAAACGGGAAAGAGGTCCGGACCAACGACCTCATCCCCACCGTGAACCCCAACAAGCCCTCTGAGGTCCTGGGCCAGATCTGCCAGGCAGGCACCACGGAGGTGGGCGACGCCATCGCTGCCGCCAAGGCAGCCTTCCCGGCATGGCGCGACACCGATCCCCGGACCAGGGCCGAATATCTCCTGAAGGCGGCCCAGGCCGCCCGCAAGCGACTCTTCGAACTCTCGGCCTGGCAGGTCCTGGAGATCGGCAAGCAGTGGGATCAGGCCTATGCCGACGTGACCGAGGCCATCGACTTCCTGGAATACTATGCCCGTGAGATGATCCGGCTGGGCCAGCCCCAGCGGGTGGGCCACGCCCCGGGCGAACTGAACCATTACTTCTACGAGCCCAAAGGGGTGGCCGCGGTCATCGCACCCTGGAACTTCCCCCTGGCCATCAGCATGGGCATGGCGTCGGCAGCCATCGTCACCGGCAACTGCGTGGTCTTCAAGCCGTCGGGGATCACCTCGATCATCGGCTGGCACTTGGTGGAGCTGTTCCGCGAGGCGGGCCTCCCCGAAGGGGTCTTTAACTTCACGCCGGGTCGCGGCTCGGTCATGGGCGACTACCTGGTGGATCACCCGGACATCAGCCTGATCGCCTTCACCGGCTCCATGGAGACCGGCCTGCGGATCATCGAGCGTGCCGCCAAGGTCCATCCGGGCCAGGCCAACGTGAAGAAGATCATCTCCGAGATGGGCGGCAAGAACGCCATTATCATCGACGACGACGCCGACCTCGACGAGGCGGTGCCCCATGTCCTCTACTCGGCCTTCGGCTTCCAGGGGCAGAAATGCTCCGCCTGTTCCCGGGTCATCGTGCTGGATGCAGTTTATGATAAATTCATCGAGCGGCTCGTTTCCATGGCCAAGGCCACCAAGGTGGGCCCCTCCGAGGATCCGGCCAACTACATGGGTGCCGTGGCCGACGACAAGGCCATGAAGAGCATCAAGGAGTACGCGGAGATCGGCAAGCGGGAAGGGCATGTTCTCTATGAGAGCCCGGTGCCGGCCGGTGAGGGGTATTTCGTCCCCATGACCATCATTGGCGGCATAAAGCCCGAGCACCGTATCGCCCAGGAGGAGATCTTCGGACCGGTTCTTGCGGTTATGCGGGCCAAGGACTTCGACCAGGCCATCGAATGGGCCAACTCCACGCAGTTTGCCCTCACCGGCGGTATCTTCAGCCGCAGCCCCGAACACCTGGCCAAGGCCCGCCGGGAGTTCCGGGTGGGGAACCTCTACATCAACCGGAACAACACCGGTGCCTTGGTGGAGCGGCAGCCCTTCGGCGGCGCCCGCATGTCCGGGGTCGGCACCAAGGCCGGCGGTCCCGACTACCTCCTCCACTTCATGGACCCGCGGGTGGTCACTGAGAACACCATGCGGCGCGGTTTCGCTCCTATCGAGGAGGACGACGACTGGGTCGATTAGAAGAGCTTGCCAACGGGGGGGCGGGAGAAATCCTGCCCCCCCCGTTTTTTGTGAAATCATACTAACTTTTCAGAATATCAACATAAACCCCATCGAAAAGCTTGCACAATCTTTAGTCAGTGTGGTATACAGGTCTGACCTGTCGACGGTTTGACCGTTCAGGGGGGACTCCCCCGCACTCGCAGTTCGTTTCACCAATCCCAATAATACGTCATCGCTACACCCCGGCGCAGAGAGGAACCGCATGCTCCTGCAGCAGCTCATCAACGGGATCGCCCTCGGCAGCACCTATGCGCTCATCGCCTTGGGCTACACCATGGTCTACGGCATCATCGCCCTCATCAACTTCGCCCATGGAGAAATATTCATGGCGGGCGCGTTCGTGGGCCTGCTGATGGTAGCCGTGTTCAAGATGAACATCTTCGTGGCCATGATCCTTGCCATGGCAACCTGCATGGTCATGGGGGTGGTCATCGAGTTGATCGCCTACCGGCCCCTCAGGAAGTCGTCGCGGCTGTCGGCGCTCATCTCGGCCATCGGCGTCTCCATCTTCCTCTCGACTCTGGCACTCATGATCTTCGGTGCCGACGCCAAGGGTTTCCCCGACACCGCCTTCCCGGTCCGGCAGGTGAAGGTCCTTGGGGCCGAGATCTCGACCCTCCAACTCCTCATCATCGGCGTTTCGGCCCTCCTCATGCTCGGCCTCGAGTTCATCGTCCAGAAAACCAAGATCGGCAAGGCCATGCGCGCCACCTCCGAAGACTACAACACGGCAGCCCTCATGGGGATCAACGTGAACCGCGTGATCTCCTTCACCTTTGCCCTCGGATCCTCCCTGGCGGCTGCCGGCGGGGTGCTGGTGGGGCTCCTGTTCAACGCGGTAAGCTTCAACATGGGGCTCATGGCAGGGCTCAAGGCTTTCTCGGCCGCAGTCCTCGGCGGGATCGGCTCCATTCCCGGCGCCATGCTCGGCGGGCTGCTCCTGGGCGTGGCTGAGGTCATGGGGGTAGCTGCCGGGTATTCGTCCTACCGCGATGCCATCGCCTTCGCGATACTTGTCCTGGTCCTCCTGGTAAAGCCCACGGGCCTGCTGGGGCAGAAAATTCAGAAAAAGGTGTAACGAGCGTATGGGAGAGTCCCTGCAGAGTATCGTCAACCTGGTTGACCCATATACCCTCCAGATCCTGGTGAACATCGGGATCGCCATTGTCCTGGCCCTGGGACTCAACGTCATTACCGGCATCACCGGCCAGCTCTCACTGGGGCACGCGGCGTTCATGAGTATCGGCGCCTTCACCAGTGCCGTGATAACCCTGCGCACGGGGCTTCCCTTCAGCGCCAATCTCCTCCTCTCCGGACTGATAACCGCCTTTGTCGGCGCAGCCATCGGCTATCCCATTCTCCGGCTCACCGGCGACTATCTGGCCATCTGTACCCTCGGTTTCGCCGAGATCGTCAAGGTTGTCTTTCTTAATCTCGACATCACCAACAAGGCCTTGGGGTTGTCGGTTCCCCCGGCCCGGTCGCCGATCCCGATGCCGATCATCGTCTGGGTGGTGGCAATACTCTCGATCATCTTCGTCTGCTTCATGAAGGAGTCACGCTTCGGCCGGGCGCTGAAGGCGATCCGCGACGACGAGATCGCCGCCGAGGCAATGGGGATCAACATCGCCCGCTACAAGGTCCAATCCTTTGCCGTCGGCTCATTTCTGGCCGGGGTGGGGGGATGCCTGTACGCTCATTTTCTCAGTTACATCAATCCATCAGACTTCGGCTTCCTCAAGTCGGTCGACATCCTGAGCATGGTCGTTCTCGGAGGGCTCGGCAGCATTGCCGGCACCGTCTTCGGCGCGTCCATCCTGGCGGCGGCCCCGGAGTTCCTTCGCTTCATGTCCCAGTACCGGATGCTCGTCTACGGTGGATTGCTCGTCTTCCTCATGGTATTCCGCCCCAACGGCCTGCTCGGCGGAATCAACTTCACCGACCTGGTGCTGCGGGCCATCGGCCGCAAGCCCGCTACGGCGGAAGTCAATGAACGGCACAGAAAATAAACGGATTGGCGAGGTTCCATGTCGCTTCTGAAACTCGATAACGTAACCATCCGCTTCGGCGGTCTGGTGGCCGTCGACAGCGTCAACCTGACGGTGGAGCAGGGGGAGATCCTGGCGCTCATCGGTCCCAACGGCGCCGGCAAGAGCACCCTGTTCAACCTCATTACCGGTATCTATACGCCGACGGCGGGGAGCATTGCCTTCAAGGGTGAGACCATCAGCGGCCGGAAGACGTACCGCATCGCCGCCGCCGGCATCGGCCGCACCTTTCAGAATATCCGGCTGTTCCCCGAGCTGTCGGTTCTGGAGAACGTCCTGATCGGCGCCCACACCCGCGGGAAATGGGACCTGACCGGTTCCATCCTGAAGCTGGCCCCCTGGGTGCGGCGCGAAGAGGGCGAACTCGCCGAATGGGCCATTGAATGCCTCAAACAGGTCGACCTGGCGCATCGGGCCTATGAACCTTCCACGAGCCTTCCCTATGGCGAACAGCGTCGCCTGGAGATCGCGCGTGCTCTGGCAATCAAGCCCGACCTGATCCTGCTGGACGAGCCGGCCGCTGGCATGAACCCTCAGGAAAAGCAGGTCCTGCTGGAGATGGTGCGGAAGATCCGCGCCACCGGCATCACGGTCTTCCTCGTGGAGCACGACATGAAGTTTGTCATGGGGCTGTCCGACCGGATCGCCGTGCTCGATTACGGCGTCAAGATCGCCGAGGGAAAACCCGAAGAAATCCGGGCCAACCCGCAGGTCATCGAGGCGTACCTCGGCAAGGCGGCCGTCCACTAGTTCCGCCCCCGCTTGAAGCACACTAACCGCGACAAGGATGGCGTATGCTCGTCGTTGAAAACCTTTCCGTCAACTATGGGGCCATCAAGGCTCTCGTCAATGTTTCCTGCCGGGTCGATCAAGGCGAGATCGTCGCCCTGATCGGCGCCAACGGTGCCGGCAAGACCACCATTCTGAACACTATTTCCAGCATTGTGCCGGCGGCGGCCGGCCGGGTCCTGTTCGAGGGTGAAGACATCACCAAAACCGCCCCCCACGAGATCGTCAAGAGGGGTGTGTGTCAGGTGCCCGAGGGACGTCGCGTCTTCTCCAAGATGAGTGTGCTGGAGAACCTGGAAATGGGTGCCTATATCCGGTCCGACAAGAAGGGCATCGCCCAGGAGATGGAACGGATTTTCCACCTCTTCCCCCGCCTGGCAGAACGGAAGAAGCAATTGGCCAAAACCCTTTCCGGTGGTGAGCAGCAGATGCTCGCCATGGGGCGGGCGCTCATGTCCCAGCCCCGGCTCCTGCTTCTGGACGAACCCTCCATGGGGCTCGCGCCGATGCTCGTGGAAAAGATCTTCGAGATCATCGGCGAGATCAACGGGACCGGTACCACCATCATGCTTGTGGAGCAGAACGCGCACATGGCCCTTTCCATCGCTCACCGGGCCTATGTTCTGGAGACCGGCCAGATTGTCCTCGAAGGGCCGGCCAGGGAGCTTGCTGAAAACCCCGAGGTACGAAAGGCGTACCTGGGAGAGTAGGGATTCGTGTGACAACGACACCCCAGAGCAGACCGATCATAAACCCCTACCTGGCAGTCCTGGTGGGGGTTTTTGCCGTTTCGTTCTCCGCGCTCTTCGTGCGTCTCACCACGGCCCCTCCCCTCATCATCGCCACCTACCGACTCCTGTTTACTTTTCTGCTGCTGGCGCCGGCCACGGCGGCTTCCCGCTTCAGCGGAGTGCGCTCCATGTCGCGCCGGGAAATCGCTCTCTCGGCAGCCAGTGGCGTGTTTCTCGCCCTCCACTTCGTTACCTGGTTCACCTCCCTTTTTTACACCAGCGTGGCCAGCTCGGTCGTCATCGTTACCATGCAGCCGGTTTTCGTGGTGGTCGGCGCGTGGCTCTTCTTCCGCGAGAAAGTACCTCGGCTGGCCTTGCTGGGAGGAGTGGTGGCCCTGTGCGGCAGCATCGTCATCGGCGCAGGTGATTTCCAGCTGGGTATGCGTGCCTTTGTGGGAGATCTCCTCGCCCTGGCCGCCGCGGTCTTTGTCTCAGGCTATCTCCTCATCGGCAGAAAGCTTCGGGGGAACGTGGAGTTGTCGGGCTATACCTTCGTCACCTATGGCGCTTCCTCTCTTGTTCTCGTCTCCGCCAGTTTCCTTAGCCGGACGCCGTGCCATCCCTATCCCCCCCTCGACTGGCTGTTGTTTTTTGCCCTTGCCGCGGTCTGCACCGTACTCGGGCACACAGTTTTCAACTGGGTCCTGCGCTATGTGCAGGCGTCGGTGGTATCTGTGAGCATCCTCGGTGAGCCCATCGGGGCCATCGTCTGGGCCTCCCTGTTCCTCGGCGAGAGTCCCACGCTCCGGCAGGTTGCCGGCGGTTCCCTGATCTTTGCGGGACTCTACATATTCACGCGGGTTTCGGCCCGGAACACGGTGGGACGCCGCCCGTAGCCGGCGGCATAGCGCTTTCCGGAGGCATTCATGAAACTGGTCGGTTTTCTGTGTGCCGTTGCAATCATCCTGCTTCCCTTCCACTCGCCGGGAGCAGACTCCCGTGACGCCGAGCTTACGTTCGTGGCCGGCGAGGTGTTCGTCAAGTACGAGGACGTGGAGGAGTGGGTTGCGGCCGACAGGGGGATGCCGCTGGCCGAGGGCGATCAGCTCTGGGTTGCCGAAGGAGGGCGGGTGGAGGTGTCGCTTCGCAATGGCGGGGCGATCCGCCTGGACGAGTTTTCGGTTGTGGACGTCCTTGTGCTGGATCGGGACAATGCCCAGTTTTTCATGGTCGCCGGCGATCTCTATGGTGTGTACCCCAGCGGCAAGCCCGAGATGGAGGTGGAAACCCCTTTCGGGTCCCTCCAGCCCCGGGCACGGACTACTTTTCGTGTAGCATTGGCCGACGAAGGTGACGCGGTCCAAGTGGACGTTCTGAAGGGGAACGTTCTGGCTGAAACGGCCGGCGGCACGACACGGATCGAAGGGGGTACATCCTGGTATCTGGAGGAGGGCTCCACTGAACTGACCCCACTTGATCCCCCCGACGAATGGGACGAGTGGAATCTTGAACGGAGCCGGCCAGCCGGCCCGAAAGACCACGGCCAGCGCATGTGACGATGCGGGCTGAGGGGTGGTTGCAGTCGGCGGAGCACCAGGCCGCGGCGACCCGCGAGAGGCCAGCAGCCCTACGGCAGATCCGGTTCCCGGGCTTGTTCCTGAACAGCGGCGCCGGCGCCGTTCCCCAGTTGCCTCAACCAGCCATGGCCGGAGACAAGGATGATGCCGGTCAGGACGAGCAGCGCGCCGGCGAGAAACCCGCGCTCAAGCGGCTCGTTCAGAAGCCAGGCCCCCAGCGCTACCCCGAAGAGCGGCGTCATGAACGAGAGAACCCCGAGCCGCGACGCGACGTAGTGGCGCAGCAGCCAGAACCAGACCAGGAAGCTGGCGAATGATACGATCAGTGTCTGAAAGATGAGGCATGCCCAGCCTAGGCGTGTCGGGTTGAAATATGTCTGGTCGAGGACTGCCGCAGCTGGCAGCAGCAGGATGAAGGCCCCCAGGAGCTGGAACAGGAGCGTTTGGGTCGCAGAGCAGGCGGCCAGGCGCGAGGTGCGGATCACGACCGTTGTCATGCCCCACGCCATCCCGGCGGCAAGCCCCAGGACGTCTCCCCAGATGACGCTCGCCACCGACAGTGAGGCCGTGTGCCCGCCCCGACCGTAAAAGCTCACCACAATCCCGCCGAACGCCAATGCAATCCCGAACCACTGGACCGGCCTCAGCCGCTCGGAGCGGAGCTTCAGGTGGAGTCCAATGGCAGCGAACACGGGCGCGGTGTACAGGAAAATTACCATGTGAGACGCCGTCGTGTGCCGCAGCCCCTCTCCGACCAGCAGATATTCCAGGGCAAACAGGAATCCGACCGCTAACCCGGGCCGCCACATCCCCCCTGCCAGTGACAACCGCTCTCCCCGGACAGCCATCATGATGCCGACCAGCAGCGCCGATATCCCGGAGCGAATGGCTATTTGCATCAAGGGTGCTATTTCGGCCGACGTTGCCTTCAATGCCACCTGCTGAAGTCCCCAGGTCAGGCAGAGAATGATCATCAGGGTGACGGCCAACCCGTCCAGTGCTTTGCGTGAGTCCATACAGCTCCTCGTGGTAGCGAATCCGCAAAAAAGTATATCCTTTGGCTGAAACTATGGATATAGTGAAATTATGCCAATAGATGACGTTTACTTGCCACTGCCGTCCGCAACAGTTCCGGTTGATCAAGGGAGCAGAGCAATGCCTTCGAACTCTGTCCGCACGCAGACCCCGCCATTCACCAATGAGCTGCCCGCGCCGATCTTCTTCCGGTCAGCTACCGTGCCGGCCCATGCCTCATATCCCCGGCACCGGCACCCTTGGGGTGAATTCGTCTACTCCTTCAGCGGCGTCATGGAGGTTAAAATTGCCGGCCACCACTACCTGGCTCCACCCCACTACGGGATCTGGCTGCCTCCGGATGTCGAGCATGTGGGGCTCAATCGCCATGAAGCATGCCACTGCTCCCTCTATGTGGAGCGCGGTTTGTGCAGCACTCTCCCTGCCGCTGTCTGCGCGGTCACCGTCCGGCCGCTCATGCGGTCGATCCTCGATCACCTGCGACAGTATCCGCCGGGGCTGTCGACGACGGACGAAGAGGCCCGCCTCATGCGGGTCCTTGTCGACCAACTGGCGGCAGCGGAGCGTGCCGGCTCCTATCTCCCCACCTCCGACGATCCGGTCCTCGGTCCCATCCTTCGGGCGATGGAAGAGCATCCGGGCGACAACCGACCTCTGTCAGAACTCGTCAGCCTGGCCGGTTCTACGGAGCGTACGGTCATGCGCCGGTGTCAGCGGGAGCTCGGCATGTCGTTTGCGGAATGGAGACAGCGACTGCGAGTCGTAAAGGCAATGTCGCTGCTCGAAGAGGGAATGACGGTTCAGGCGATTGCGGCGTATTTCGGCTACGGGAGCGCGTCGGCCTTCATTGCTATGTTCCGGCGTGTCGTGGGGCTAACGCCGGCGGAATACCGAAAGAGCGGGAGGGGGGAAGCGGTTTTCGGACGGGGCGGCTGTTGCGACAAGGGCACTTGACGTCGAAGCGGCTCGACCGCCTAATGGCATGGGGCTGCAACGCACGTCAGTGGGCGGCTGTGCAATGGAAAAGAAAATGGCCGATCATCATGAGACGATCGGCCATGGTTAGTATGGCTCCCCAACCCGGACTCGAACCAGGGACATGGTGGTTAACAGCCACCCGCTCTACCGACTGAGCTATTGGGGAATGTATGAGCCTCGTGATCTTTTGGTCACGAGTTGTTTCATCCCGTCGCGTTGACGCTCAAGGATGAAAAGCGAAGGCCTTTGTACCACACGCTCAGCGACGATGTCAATAAAAATGACGCGCTCACTTGCCGGAGGGGGCAGTGTCGCGGGCGTGGGGATGGGGCGGCCTCGGGGTGCCTGGTCGGGCAAGCGGCAGCAGTTACAACACAGGGCTTTGATAATTCCATTCCCAATCAGTCATCAATAATGGTATAAGGTACGTAGTTTGTGAGCCACAGAAGTCACCTTCTGTGGCTTTTATTTGCTACGTCGATGGAGCATTGCGTGAAATTTCTCAATTCGTTCGTACCGTCCCGCGTTTTCCCTCCCCAGGTGTGTTTTGTCGTTGTTGCCGTTCTTCTTGGACTCTCAGGCTGTGCTGATACCGACAAGCCGGTGCCCCAGGCGTCTTCTCCGAAGGACGCAGCCGTAAAGACCGAGACTTACAGCAGCGCCGTCCTTCCAGCCCCGGCCCCGGCGTTCACGCCGGCAAGCAGTGCCCGGGCTGCGACACCCGCCGTCAAGTACACAGCTGGCGAAGATCCCGACTTCGCCCGTCAGTGCGGGTGGCCGGTGAAGTGCCCGCCGACCCTGCCCGGTGCCATTCTTCCATCGAAAAGGATAGTTGCCTACTATGGCAACCCACTCTCCAAGCGGATGGGAGCCCTGGGGGCCTATCCGAAGGATGAGATGCTTCAGCGTCTCAAGTCCGAGGTGGCGGCGTGGCAGAAAGCGGACCCGTCGCTGCCGGTGCAGCCGGCACTCCACCTGATCGCCGTCGTGGCGCAGGGGGAGCCGGGCAAGGACGGCAAATACCGGATGGTCATGCCGGATGCGATAGTTAACCAGGTGTACGGTTGGGCCCGGGAAGCCAATGCCATTCTGTTCATCGACATCCAGACCGGCCATGATGACATCCGGACGGTGCTGCCGCGTTTCGAGTGGATTTTGAAGAACCCGGACGTTCACCTGGGAATCGATCCGGAATTCAATCTGATCTCCAGCAAGGCCAAACCCGGCAAGAAGATCGGAACCTATGACGCGGCTGATATCAACTATGCGTCCGGCTATCTCAAAGATCTGGTGACCAAGTACAATCTGCCCCCTAAGGTCCTGACGGTCCATCGGTTCACGCGCAACGGGGTTACCAATTCCAAGAAGATCGTCCTGCGCCCCGAGGTGCAGATCGTGATGCACATGGACGGTTGGGGTGCGCCCTGGCTCAAGCGCGATTCCTACAAAGATTACATTGTTTCCGAGCCGGTCCAGTACACTGGCTTCAAGCTGTTCTATCACAACGACACCAAGAAGGGGCATCCCCTGCTCACCCCCCGGGAGGTGCTCAGGCTGCACCCCCAGCCGATTTATATCCAGTACCAGTAACACGCCCCTTTGGCGGACAGGGCAGCCGTCGTTGCTGGTCGCCTGTGAGGCTGAAAGACGAAAAAAGGAGGAGCCGGATGATCCCGGCTCCTCCTTTTTCGTGTGCCCGAAAGCGGAGTGGTGCCGCTACTCGTTCCACCCTTCCGGATGAACGTCGCCGATCTGCTCCCAGTGCTCGGGCGAGCGCCAGAGGCTGGAGAGGATCAGTTCGCGCATGTGGAGGAACTCCTTGGGGAGCCGGTCAAAGAGCTTGACGAACAGCTCTTCGTGGGAGATGAGCTCGTTCTGCCAGACGTCGCGGTCCACCGAGGTCAGCTCGTTGAACTTTTCGCGCGGCATGTCCAGACCGTCCCAGTCCATATCCTCGTAGCGGGGCATCCAGCCCAGAGGTGATTCAACGGCGCCTGCTTTGCCCTGTACCCGCTCCACGATCCACTTGAGGACCCTCATGTTGTCCCCGTAGCCGGGCCAGATGAACTTGCCGTTGGCGTCCTTGCGGAACCAGTTGACGCTGAAGATCCGCGGCGGACGCGGGATGGAACGGCCGAATTGCAGCCAGTGGCCGAAGTAATCGGCCATATGGTAGCCGCAGAACGGCAGCATGGCAAAAGGATCGCGGCGGACGTTGCCCACGGCGCCCACGGCAGCGGCGGTGGTTTCAGAGCCGAGCGTCGCGGCCAGGTAGACGCCATTGCTCCAGTTGAATGCCTGATAGACCAGCGGCACGGTGTCTTTGCGGCGCCCGCCGAAGATGAAGGCGCTCATGGGCACCCCTTTGGGGTTCTCCCAGTCCGGGTCGATGGAGGGGCACTGGCTGGCCGGCGAGGTGAAGCGGGCATTGGGATGGGCTGCCGGACGACCGCAGTCGGGGGTCCAGGGGTTCCCCTGCCAGTCGGTGAGTTGGGCGGGGGGCTCGTCAGTCATCCCCTCCCACCAGACATCGTCATCGGGGGTAAGGGCCACGTTGGTGAAGATGGTGTTGGCGGAGCAAGAGGCCATGGCATTGGGGTTGGTCTTGACGTTGGTGCCGGGGGCGACCCCGAAGTAGCCGTATTCGGGGTTGATGGCGTACACCTGGCCGTCGGGTCCCGGCTTGATCCAGGCGATGTCGTCGCCGATGGTGGTTACTTTCCACCCCTTATCCTGCAGCGGTTTGGGCGGGATCAGCATGGCGAAGTTGGTTTTGCCGCAGGCGCTGGGGAAGGCCGCGCCGACGTAAGTTTTATCACCGGTGGGGGACTCGACGCCGAGAATCAGCATGTGCTCGGCCAGCCATCCCTCGTCCTTGCCCTGCTTGGAGGCAATCCGGAGAGCCAGGCACTTTTTGCCGAGAAGGGCGTTGCCGCCGTAGCCGCTACCGAAGGACCAGATGGAGCGCTCCTCCGGGAAGTGAACGATGTACTTTTCCTTGTTGCAGGGCCAGGTGCTGTCCTTCTGGCCCTGCTCCAGGGGGGCTCCCACCGAGTGGAGGCACGGCACGAATTCGCCTTGTTCGCCGAGGATATCAAGGACCTTTTTCCCCATTCTGGTCATGATTCGCATGTTGACTACGACGTAGGGGGAGTCGGTTATTTCAACGCCGATCTTGGCAATGGGGGAGCCGAGGGGACCCATGCTGAAGGGGATGACATACATGGTCCGTCCCTTCATGCACCCTTTAAAGAGGCCCAGAAGCTTCTCCTTCATCTCCTTGGGGTTCATCCAGTTGTTCGTGGGGCCCGCATCCTGCTTGGAGAGGCTGCAGATAAACGTACGGTCCTCGACCCGCGCCACGTCGATGGGATCAGACCACGCCAGGTAGCTATTGGGACGCTTTTCCGGATTAAGCTTCCTGAAAGTGCCGTTTTGCACCAGCAGTTCGCAGAGTTCGTCGTACTCCTCCTGGGAACCGTCGCACCAGTGGATGCGGTCCGGCTCGCAGAGGATCGCCACCTCTTCGACCCACTTCAGAAGCTTTTCGTTGTTCGGAAGTTCATAACTCATTCCTCTTCCCTCCCCTGTCTAAATGTGTACTTAAGTCCCACGAACACCTTTGTTCGTTATTCGTGAGTGAACCGACGAGAACGGCGTTATCACCTGCCCTGAAGCCGTGGGCGGGCACAAATTTTAATGTCAGCGAAAAAAGCATACGTTATTATCGGCAGAATAAAATAACAGTTTGGAGCGAAAATGTAACCCCTTAATATCCATAATTATCATTTTTATCCCCGTTGCCGGCCAGGGAAATCCCGCAAAATCCCTATGCAATGGGTGCTGCGGGCTTACTGCCGTTGTTGAGGAAAGGAGGGTTCGCCGGCGAGTACGGGATGCAGTGGTGTTTTTTGTGTCTACGGTGAGGTGCTGCTGTTGCGTGTGTGTGTTTGACGGCGGAGCGGGACAGCGTCCCCGGCATATCCAGCCGGTTCCGACAGGCAGGATCACCGTGATTACTTCTTGCCCCGGGCGAGGGGCCCGTGGCATGGTGTCGAGCAAGCAGTCGCCATTCAGTATGGTTATGCTCCCCAGATCAGTTCGCGAAAGCCTGTCGTCGGCCATGAAGCATGACGCTGCCGAACTGTGTGCCTGTACTTAGTGTGGTTGCCGGCTGGAGTTGGGCACCACGTCAACCCCCCGCCGGCCGGCGGGACGGTGATCGGCACGAGAAGCTCATGGCGGAACCGGCGGGGAGCAGAGGAGATGTGAGCGCTACCAGCGGGAGGGAGCACTGATGGCAAGCAGGCAGAGGATCATGCCCTTCGGCAACACCAAGCAGTCACCGCGGGGAACCGTATGGCAACTCCAGCTCGCCGTCGCCGCGCTGCTGGCCCTTGCCGTCGCACTGCTCACGCCCGGGCCGGGCGGAGCGCTGGGCGCTCCCGATGGCGTCACGCAGGGGGCGTCCCTGTCCCGGAGCATCCAGCCGCTCTTGGACGCCCATCCCGGGAAAACGGGCCTTCATGTTCTGGAGAAGGGGGAGGAGTCGCTGCTGGCCCGGGCGTGGCTTGCCGACCACGCCACGGAGACCATTGATGTCCAGTATTTCATCTGGAGCACTGACAATATTGGCATCCTGGCCTCGGAAGCCCTGCTGCGGGCGGCGGAGCGCGGGGTCAGGGTACGGGTGCTGGTGGACGATCTGTTGATCGACGCCCCCCCTGAGTCACTCCTGGCCCTGGCCCGTCACCCGCGGATCGATATCCGGATCTACAATCCCACAATGACCGTGGGGACCTCGAAGGTTAAGCGCCTCGGTAATGTGGTGACCGGCTTCCGCTCGGTAAATCAGCGGATGCACGACAAAACCGCCCTGTTCGACGGGGTGGTCGGCATCACGGGCGGGCGCAATATGGCCGACGAGTACTACGATTACGATCAGGAATACACCTTCCGGGACCGGGACATCCTGATGCTGGGGCCGGCGGTGGCCGAAGCGGAGGCCAGCTTCGCCAGGTTCTGGGAAAGCCCCCTTGCGGTACCGGTGGAAAAGCTCCTGAAAAAGGGTATGAAGAAGATGACGCCGGAGCGGACGGCCCGGGTTTATGCCGATCTCCACGCCTATGCCGGCAAGCCGGAGAACTTTGCGTCGGAGGTGCGCCAGGCGCTGCGTGACCTGCCCGACAGGTTCGACGGGCTGCTGCGGGAGATGGTGTGGGACGAAGCCCGCTTCATTTCCGATCTGCCGGGCAAGAACAGCGGCCGCGATGGGCTCGGGGGCGGCGGCCAGAGCACTACCGCCCTGGTTGAAGCGGTGCGCAGCGCCAAGCGGCGGGTCACCATCCAATCTCCCTATCTCGTGATGCCGGCGGGAGGGTTGGAGCTGTTCCGCGCGCTGGTTGAGCGGGGGGTAGAGGTACGGATCGTCACCAATTCCCTGGCTGCAACCGACAACCTTCAGGCATTCAGCGGGTACCGAAAGCAGCGGGAAAAACTTTTACGGGCAGGGATCACCATCCGGGAATTCCGTCCCGACCCGGCCGTGCTAAAGGAACTGATCGACCGTTACCCGAAGCTGAAGAAAAAGCCCCCCACCTTCGCTCTCCATGCCAAGACCCTGGTAATCGACGGTGAAACTCTCTACGTCGGCACCTTCAATCTGGACCCGCGTTCCGCCAACCTGAACACTGAGGTCGGGATCCTGGTCACCAGTCCGACTCTGGCCCGGCGGGTGGAAGAGCGGATCGAGCGTGACATGCTGCCGGAAAACAGCTGGAATCCAGCCACGGACAACCCCGACCGGTACGCTTCGGCGGCCAAGCGTAGCAAAATGCGCTTCTGGAAGTCCCTGCCGCTGGATCCGATTCTGTGAGCCGACGTAGGCGCGCGCGGCATGTGAAGAAGCCCCGCGTGCCTTGTCATTTTCCCCCAATCGTGCTACAAAATACCGCTCACCGCCCATGTTTTTTCCCAAGGGAGACCACCCGATGAAGATCACGCGAACCGATGTCGAGCATGTGGCAACGCTTGCCCGCCTCGAGCTTACCGAGGATGAGAAGGACAGGTTCACCGGCCAGCTCGACGCCATTCTCGCCTACGTGGAAAAGCTCAATGAGCTGGACACCGACGGCATTATTCCCACATCCCATGCCGTTCCAGTCGAAAACGCCTTCCGGGAGGACGAGGTTCGTCCTTCCATAGGCGTTGAAAACGCGCTGGCCAACGCTCCTGACAGAGTGGAGGGTTTCTTCCGTGTGCCCCGAGTCATCGAATAAAAATCCCACGAGTGAAGAGCTGGAGGCCGCCATCGAAGAGGTGCGGCGCCGTTTTGCCGAGCTTCCCGAGGGAACCTGCAAGAAGCGGATTTTCTACAATCGCCTGAAGAACCTGGGCCGCTTCGATGCCGAACCGGTCGACTACCAGAATCCGGAGGAGGTCGTGCTGCCGCGCGAGATCGAGGTGGGCTTCGCCGTCTGCCATCCCGAATGCGGCAACCAGGCGCTTCTTGTGGTGGAGGGCGGCCCCCAGGCCTGCGACTGTTGCGGCGCCACCATGTACCCCATTGAAGTGGCCCCTTACCGGCTGAAGAAGAAATGACCCGGCCCGGCCAATGCCGGGCCCACTGACTGGAGACAGAGCGACATGGAGCTGTTTGAGCTGACCCTGCACGAACTGCATGACAAGCTGGCGAAACGGGAGGTTTCCTCCGTGGAGGCGACCCGGGCGCTGCTCGCCCGCATCGAGGCCACCGACTCCCGGGTGAATGCCTATATTACCGTTACTCCCGACGAGGCCCTTGCTGCCGCCGAAGCGGCTGACCGGCGCATTGCCGCCGGCGGGCTGACCCCCCTCACCGGCGTCCCGGTTGCACTCAAGGACATCTTCGTCACCCGCGGGATTCGCACTACCTGCGGCTCGAAGATCCTCGGGAATTTCATTCCCCCCTATGACGGAACGGTCGTGGCGAAGCTCCGGGAGGCGGGGGCGGTCATCGTGGGCAAACTCAATCAGGACGAGTTCGCCATGGGCTCATCCGGTGAATCCAGCGCCTTCGGCGCCACCAAAAACCCCTGGAACCTGGCGTGCATCCCCGGCGGTTCGTCCAGCGGTTCGGCCGCGGCCATCGCGGCACGCTCGGCAACGGCCACGCTCGGCACCGACACCGGTGGCTCCATCCGGCAGCCCGCCTCCCACTGCGGCTGCGTGGGGCTGCGCCCCACCTACGGCCGGGTCTCCCGCTACGGGGTCATCGCCTATGCCTCGTCCCTGGACCAGGTGGGTCCCGTGACCCGCGATGTGACCGACTGCGCCCTCATGCTGGGAGCCGTGGCCGGTCACGACCCCCTCGACTCCACCAGCATCGATCTGCCGGTGCCCGATTACGCCGCAGCCCTTACCGGCCAGGTGAAGGGGCTCAGGCTGGGACTGCCGAAGGAATACTACCTGGAAGGGCTTGACCCGGACGTGAAGCGGGCACTGGATGCCGCCATCGAGACGTACCGGGGGCTCGGCGCCGAGTTTGTGGAGGTTTCGCTCCCTCACACCGACTATGCCGTGGCCACCTATTACCTCATCGCTACCGCCGAGGCCAGCTCCAACCTGGCCCGCTACGACGGGGTCCGCTTCGGGCACCGGGCGGCCGGGGCCGCGAACCTGATCGACATGTTCCGTCGCAGCCGCGCCGAGGGGTTCGGCGCCGAGGTGAAGCGCCGGATCATGATCGGCACCTACGCCCTTTCCTCGGGATATTACGACGCTTACTACCTGAAGGCGCAGAAGGTCCGCACCCTGATCATGCAGGACTTCATGAAAGCCTTCGAGCAGGTCGATGCCCTGCTCACGCCGGTGGCGCCGACCCCGGCCTTCAAGATCGGCGAGAAGGTGGATGATCCGCTTCAGATGTACCTGTCGGATATCTTCACCATCCCTGTGAACCTTGCCGGCACCTGCGCCATTTCCGTTCCCGCCGGCATGAGCGCCGCCGGTCTCCCCATCGGCCTGCAGCTCATCGGTCGTCCCTTCGGGGAGGAGACCATCCTGCGGGCCGCCCATGCCTTTGAACAGGCAACGGAATGGCATCGGCACACAGCCCAACTCTAGCTCTCCGGAGATTTCGATGAACTATCAGGCCGTCATTGGTTTAGAAGTCCACGTCCAGCTGAAGACCGACACCAAGATCTTCTGCGGCTGCTCCACAACGTTCGGTGCTTCGCCCAACTCCCAGACCTGCCCTGTCTGCCTCGGCATGCCGGGGGTCCTGCCGGTGCTCAACAAGAAGGTGGTGGAGTTCGCCATCAGGGCCGGCCTGGCCACCAACTGCCGGATCGCGCCCCGCTCGGTCTTCGCCCGGAAGAACTATTTCTACCCGGACTTGCCCAAGGGTTACCAGATCAGCCAGTACGAGCTCCCCATCTGCCAGAATGGACACCTGGACATCGAGGTGGATGGTCAGGTGAAGCGGATCGGCATTACCCGCATCCACATGGAGGAGGATGCCGGCAAGCTGGTGCACGCCGACGTCCCCGGCCTGGGGAGCGGTTCCGGCGTGGACCTGAATCGCGCCTGCACGCCGCTGCTGGAGATCGTCTCGGAACCGGACATCCGCAGTGCCGACGAGGCTGTGGCCTATCTCAGGAAGCTCCACCAGATCGTGGTCTACCTGGGTATCTGCGATGGCAACATGGAAGAGGGGAGCTTCCGCTGCGATGCCAACGTGTCGGTCATGCCCGTGGGCTCCACGACCTTCGGCACCCGTACCGAGACCAAAAACGTAAACTCGTTCCGCTTCGTGAAGCAGGCCATCGAGCACGAGATAGAGCGGCAGATCGAGCTGATCGAAGAGGGAGGGAAGGTGGTGCAGGAGACCCGCCTCTTCGATCCGAATACCGGTGAAACTCGCTCCATGCGCGGCAAGGAGGAGGCCCACGACTACCGCTACTTCCCCGACCCCGACCTGGTGCCGCTGGTCATCTCAAACGACTGGGTCGAGGATACGCGCCTCTCCCTCCCGGAACTCCCCGATGCGCGGCGGAGCCGCTACCGCTCCGAGCTGGGGCTTTCCGACTACGACGCCGAGGTCCTCACCGCTACCCGGGAGATGGCCGAGTACTTCGAAAACTGCCTTGCCGCGGGCGCCCCGGCCAAGGGGGCGGCCAACTGGGTGATGGGAGAGGTGACTCGCGCCCTGAACGAGGCTGGCAAGGACATCGCCGAATGCCCGGTTGCTCCGGCCCGTCTCACGGCGCTGCTGCAACTGATCGAGAAGGGCACCATCTCCGGCAAGATCGCCAAGACCGTCTTCGATGAGATGTGGCAAAGCGACAAGGCCCCGGAGGCCATCGTGGAGGAGAAGGGGCTCGTCCAGGTCTCCGACACCGGGGCCATCGAGAAGATCATCGACGAGATCATGGCCGCCAACATGGGCCAGGTTGAGGAGTTCCGCGGCGGCAAGGAGAAGGTCTTCGGCTTCTTCGTGGGCCAGGTGATGCGGGCCTCCAAGGGGAAGGCCAACCCGGCGGTGGTGAATGAGCTGCTGATGAAGAAGCTGAAAGGCTAAATACGACGAGGTTCCCATGTCCTTCAGAACCATAGAGTGGCGCGACGACAAGGTTGTCATGATCGACCAGACCCGCCTGCCCGGCGAGGAGGTCTACTGCGAGTACGCCGATTACAAGAGCGTGGCCGAGGCGATACGGGGGATGGTCATCCGGGGCGCACCAGCCATCGGGGTGGCGGCGGCCATGGGGGTGGCTCTGGGTGCCCGGGAGATCATCGCCGACACCTACGAATCGTTTTTCCGGCAGATGGAGAATGTCTGCGATGTCATGGCCCGCACCCGCCCCACAGCGGTGAACCTCTTCTGGGCCATTGAGCGAATGAAGCGGGTGGCGGACGAGAACCGGGACAAGCCCCTGGACCAATTGCGCGAAATTCTCAAGACCGAGGCGATCCGGATCGAGCAGGAAGACTTGGAGCTCTGTAAGGCCATCGGTCGGCACGGGGCGGCGTTGATTCCCGAGGGGGCCACGGTCCTGACCCACTGCAACGCCGGAGGGCTTGCCACGGCCGGTTACGGTACGGCCCTAGGGGTCATCCGCGCGGCCCACGATGCTGGGAAAAAGATCCAGGTGTTCGCCGACGAGACCCGTCCGTGGCTCCAGGGGGCGCGGCTCACCGCCTGGGAGCTCATGAAGGATGGCATCCCGGTGACTCTCATTTCCGACAACATGGCCGGCTTTTTCATGAAACGGGGCGAGATTGCCTGCTGCGTCGTGGGGGCCGATCGGATCGCCGCCAACGGCGACACGGCAAACAAGATCGGGACTTACAGCGTGGCGGTCCTGGCCAAGGAGAACAACATCCCCTTTTACGTGGCTGCTCCCACCACCACTCTCGATCTCTCGCTGGAGAATGGCGACCAGATCCCCATCGAGGAGCGTCATTCCCGTGAGGTGACCCATCTGCACGGGTTCCCGGTGGCGCCCGAGGGAATCCGGGTTCGTAACCCGGCGTTCGACGTGACGCCTGCCCGCTACATATCCGCCATCATCACCGAGCAGGGGGTAGTGAGCGGTGACTACGTCACCGGCCTTCGGGGCCTCGTGGCGCCATGAGCCGCGGCAGCGAGTTCATCCGGCGGATCGAGGAGGCCCTGGCCGCCGCTACGGACAGCGGCAGCGATCAACCCCTCACGGAACTCCTTGAAAAGGAAGGGTTCATCTATCCGGCCCGCTCGGCAGCCAACCTGCGGCTGCTCCAGGGAACGCTATCCGATCGGATGGTGGCGGAACTGGCGTACGCCTCCCTTGCCACCCCCCTGCCCGACATGGCCTTGAACGGTCTCGAGCGGGTCGGTGGTGTAGCGGACCGGCAGGAATTCATCGATGTCTGCGGCCGCAAGGAGCGCCGTGCGCAGCTGCTCATGCTGTGTGGTTCTTCCCCTTTTCTCGTCAATGTCCTCTGCCGCGATCCCGCTTTCTTCCACCAGTTGTTCGTTACCAGAGCCATCGATATCAGACGCAGTGAACAGGAGATGCTGGCGACGCTCCGCTCCCAGGCCAAGGGGGTCGACTATGCCGACCTCTTTCCGGTCCTGCGCCGGTTCAAGTTCCAGGAGATCCTCCGCATCGCCGCCCGCGACCTGAACGGCCTCGCCCCTCTGGAGGAGGTGACGGCCGAACTTTCCGCCCTGGCGGCGGCGACTCTCCAGGTGGCTTGCGACGCTGCGCGGCGCAAGCTTGTGGAGGATCACGGCCGCCCCCTGATGGTGACCGCCGAAGGCTCCCGGGAGGCTGAGTTCACCGTGATGGGGATGGGCAAGTTCGGCGGCCGTGAGCTCAATTTTTCCTCGGATATCGACCTGATCTATTTTTATTCTTCGGATCAGGGCGAAACGGAAGGGGTCGACGACGGCCGTGGGGGCGAGCGGGGCAGGATATCTCTCCACGCCTTCTTCGTGAAGATGGGCGAGATGGTCACCAAGGCAATCTCCCAGGTGACGGCCGACGGGTTCGTGTTCCGGGTGGACATGGGGCTGCGCCCCGAGGGGAAGAGCGGCGACTTGGCCTGCTCCCTCCGCTCGGCCGCCACATACTACGAGTACTGGGGGCAATCCTGGGAGCGGGCGGCCATGCTCAAGGCGCGGCCCGTGGCGGGCTCCATCGAGCTGGGGAACCAGGTGCTCCGGGCCATCGAGCCATTCGTCTACCGCAAGTACCTCGATTACAACCTGATCGAGGACATGATGGCCATGAAGAAGAAGATCGACGCCTCCATCGCCCGGCAGCAGGAGAGCGAATGCAACATCAAGCTGGGCCGCGGCGGAATTCGAGAGATCGAGTTCTTCATCCAGGCCCTGCAGCTTGTCTACGCCGGCAAAAATCCCCATCTGCGCGAGCGCAATTCCCTCAAGGCCCTGGCCTCGCTGAGGGACGCCAGGCTCATCGGCGAGGATGATGCGCAGGCGCTTACCGAGGCCTATCGATTTCTCCGGACCGTGGAGCACCGCATTCAGGTGGTCCAGGAGCGGCAGACCCATTCCCTGCCGAAGAAGGACGACGAAATGCTCGCCCTTGCCCGGCGTTGCGGCTTTCTCCGCAAAAACGGCCCGGAAAAGTTCAGGGAGGCCCTTGAGCATCACCGGGATCGTGTATCGACCGTTTACGGCGGCCTGTTCCTTTCCCGTGACGAGCGCCTGCGGGAAGAGGTCCGGCCCGAAACCTACAGTTTTTTCGACCGCGCCGCTGATCCCGATCTGATCAAGGATATGCTGGCGGAGCGGGGCTTCAGGAACGTCGATACTGCCTACGAAAACCTGCTGCTCCTGCGCGACGGCCCGCCGCGGGCCCATCTGACCGAACGGGGCCGGCGGCTGCTGGAGAAAATTTCCCCGCTTCTGCTCCAGGAGATCTTCGGCTCGCCCGACCCGGACCTGACCCTCAACAACCTGGAGCGCTTCCTGGGGGCGGTGGGCTCCCGCTCGTCCGTCTATGCCCTTCTGGCCGAAAACCGTGAGACCATCAAGCTCCTGATTTCCCTGTTCGGGACCTCCGAATTCCTGTCCAAGATATTTATCGGCCATCCCGAACTTCTGGACAGCCTCGTGTCCCGGGCCGGCGCCACCTACATGAAGAGCCGAAGCGTCATGGAGGCCGAATTGCAGGGGATGCTCGACGCGGCGGACGATTACGAGGAGCGTCTCGACATCCTCCGTCGCTACCGCCACGAGGAATTTCTCCGGATCGGCATGAACGACATCTACGGCAAGCTGGGACAGTCGGAGCTGACCTTTCAACTGACCGGGCTCGCCGAGGTCTGCCTCTCCGCGGCCTGCCGCATGGCCAAGAAGGAACTAGCCCGGTTCGGCCGGCCCATGTACCGGGATGCCGACGGCGATCTGCGCCAGGCCCACTTCGCCGTGGTTGCCATGGGCAAGATGGGGGGCAACGAGCTCAACTACCACTCGGACCTGGACATCATCTACATCTACGACCAGCAGGGAATGACCGAAGGAGGAGAGCGGCAGGTATCCAATCATGAATACTTCGCCAAACTGGGCCAGAAGATCATCTCCATTCTCACCACCCAGACCAGGGAAGGGTATGTCTATAAGCTCGACACGCGGCTGCGGAAAGAGATCAAGGAGGTCATCCAGAATACGGTGTACGGGAGCGGAGCCGGCGAAGAGGAGCGCAAGGAGATCCACCGGCTGCGGACCCGCATGGAAGTCGAGTTGGCCAAGGAGAAGGCGGGAAGCTTCAACATCAAGACCGGCCGGGGCGGGATAGTCGACATCGAGTTTCTGGTCCAGTACCTCCAGCTGCGCGAGGGGCATGCCCACCCGGAAATCCGCAGCACCAATACGCTCCTGGCGCTCAAGGCGATGCACCTGTTCGGCATCCTCGCCGAGGACGACATCGTCACCCTCCAGGCGGGCTACAAGTTCCTTCGCCGATTGGAAAACCGGCTGCGGCTCATCCACGACTACTCTATCAATGACCTGGGGGGAGACCAGAAATACCTCGACGCCCTGGCGCGCCGGCTGGGGTATGACCCGAAGCTTCGGCACCCGGGGAGTGCCCTCATGAAGGAGTACGAAGAGGTAACCGAGGCGGTCCGGCGGGTGTATGAGCGGATCCTCGGTGACAACGGCGGGTGGGCCTGAGGGGGTGCGTGACCGGCTCATGGCGGTCTACGATCAACTCTTCGCGGCCTACGGACCCCGCCACTGGTGGCCCGCAGACACCCCCTTCGAGGTCTGCGTCGGTGCAATCCTGACCCAGAATACCAACTGGGGCAACGTGGAAAAGGCCATTGTCCGGCTCAAGGCTGCGGGGCTCCTCTCCCCGGAGGGGCTGCGCGATGTACCTGTTGCCGAGTTGGCGGAGACGATCAGGCCGGCCGGTTACTACAATGTCAAAAGCGCCCGGCTCAAGGATTTTGTCGGGTTTCTCTTCGGCCGCTTCGGCGGTAGCCTGGAGCGGATGTTTGCGGGAGAGTGGCGGGAACTGCGACGGGAACTGCTTGGGGTAAGGGGTATCGGCCGGGAGACAGCCGACTCGATCCTGCTCTATGCGGGAGGCAAACCTTCCTTCGTGGTTGATGCCTATACGAAACGCCTGTTTTCCGCCCTGGGTCTCGTGGCCCCGACGACCGACTATGAGACCGTCCGCGCACTCTTCATGGACAACCTTCCCGAAGACACTACGCTGTTCAACGAATATCACGCCCTCATCGTGGAGCATTGCAAGCGGCACTGCACCACCCGCCCCCGTTGCGGCGAGTGCGGACTCCATCTGTTATGTCGAGCCTGACATGAGCTCCACCCTGTTGCGACCGTTCTGCTTGGCCCGGTAGAGGGCCTCGTCGGCCTGCCTGAAGAGGGAGTCGGTCCCCTCGATGCGGGGTGATGGATAGGTAGCCACGCCCAGGCTGATGGTGATGACCTGTCCGTGGAGGCTCCCGTCGAAGACGTGATCCTGCACCTCCAGCCGCAGCCGCTCGGCAATGGCCTGGGCCTCCTGCAGAGGGGTTTCCGGCAGCAGCAGGACGAACTCTTCGCCCCCGTAGCGGGCGGCAACATCGTAGCTGCGAAGCCGCAGGCGGACGATGTCTGCCAGAGCCACCAGCACCTTGTCTCCCTCCTGATGACCGTAGGTGTCGTTGATTTTCTTGAAATAGTCGATGTCGAGAATGACTAGGGAAAGCGCGCCCCCCTTGCGGGAGGCCCGCTGGAACTCCTTGTCCACCATTTCCATCAGGTGACGACGGTTATGCAGGTGGGTGAGGGGGTCGGTGATGGACAATTTGCGCAGCAGCTCGTTGGAGCGCTTCAGTTCGTCCTGGAGACCCTTTACCTTCATCTGCACCCGGACCCGGGCAACCAGTTCCCCCGAGTCGAAGGGTTTGGTGACGTAATCGGATGCCCCCTGCTCAAGTCCGCGAATTTTCGTGTCCCGGTCTTCCCGGCTGGTCAGCAGGATGATCGGCAGGTCCTGGAGCTCACCCCGGGACCGGGTCATGGACAGGAAACGGAACCCGTCCATGCGCGGCATCTCCAGGTCGCAGAGCACCAGGTCCACCTTGTTGTTGAGGAGCGTCTTGAATCCTTCGAGGCCGTCCCGGGCTTCCAGATACGTCTCGAATAGCCGGGCCTCCTTGAGGGTGCGCACTATTTCCTCGCGCAGGACTTCCGAATCGTCGATTACGAGGGCTGTCATCGCCATGGTTTCATGCTTCTCCGCGCGGATGGGTAATCCGTGGGAACGTCCCGCCCCGGTCACGGCCGAGGGAATATCGTGTTGAGGAACTGCGAGAGTATGGCGGCCGTGAGCCCCCATATTTCGTCATCCATGTACCGGTAGAAGTGAACGGGGTGCGTCCGTCCGCGCCACGTCCAATCTTCGGTCCTGAAGGCCTCGGGCCGCAGCAGATGCTTCAGCGGCACGACAATGATCCGTTCGATCTCGCCGGGGTTCACCACCAGCGGGCGGTCCCCCCGGATGACTCCCACGCAGGGGGTCACCAGGTAGTCGTGGACGGAATAAAAATCATCCAGCTCGCCGAGGATGTCCACCTCGCCGGGCGGAATGCCTATCTCTTCCCAAGTTTCCCGCAGGGCTGTTTCACAGGGAGAGGCATCATCGGGATGGCTCACTCCGCCGGGAAACGAGATTTCTCCCCGATGATGGTTCAGGTGTTCCGTCCGCTTGGTGAAAAGAACGTGGACTTCGCCGTCCCGCTCGAAGAGGGGGAGCAACACCGCGGCCGGGATCGGTCCCGGCGCCATCGGCACCCTTGTCCGCCCGGCCAGGGTCGTACAAATCCGTCCGGCAAGTTCGGTTATTCCCGGTACATCCATTCCTGTTGTTTCCAGAAAGCCAAATAGCGGCCAACGGCCGCGTAGTTACAGTATCGGCTCTTTTGCCCGACGCTTTAGCTCTTTTATGGTTGCTTCATAGTCGGGGCTGCCGAAAATGGCGCTTCCGGCCACGAAGACGTCGGCGCCGGCATGGGCGATGCGGGCGATGTTGTCGATCTTCACCCCGCCGTCCACCTCAAGCTCCGCCTCGCAGCCGCGGCGGTCGAGCATTGCCCGCAGTGACTGGATCTTGGGAATGCAGGCCTCGATGAACGATTGGCCTCCGAATCCCGGGTTGACGGTCATGAGCAGCACCAGGTCGAGATCCTCGAGGACATAGTCGAGGCAGTTGAGGGGAGTGGCCGGATTGAGGGAAACCCCCGCCTTCTTGCCCAGGGACTTGATGAGCTGGATCGTACGGTGGAGGTGAGTGGAAGCCTCCGCGTGGACCACGATGATATCCGAACCTGCGGCGGCGAAGTCGGGGATGTAGCGGTCGGGATGCTCGATCATCAGGTGGACGTCCAGGGGAAGCTCGGTAACCCTGCGCACCGCCTCCACCACCAGGGGGCCGATGGTTATGTTGGGCACGAAGTGCCCGTCCATGACGTCCACGTGGATATAATCAGCCCCGGCCGCCGCCACGGCACGGACTTCATCGCCCAGGCGGGAAAAGTCGGCGGAAAGGATTGATGGGGCAATTTTTTTCATGGGAACCTCCGGGATCTGCTCTAAGCGTTGTCGCCTCAGGCCCGACGCAGGCGGGCGGCGAAAAAACCGTCCATGCCGTGGCGGTGGGGCCAGCTGCGGAACATACCCCGGTCGGTGATGCATTCTGACAGGCCGGGGAAAAGATAATTCAAGTCTTCTAACATAAAATCGGCGCGGCGCGAAAGGAAATCCTCGATAATTGACTCATTTTCGTCCGTTGTGGTGGAGCAGGTGGAGTAGAGGAGCGTGCCGCCCGGCTTCAGCAGGGAGGCGGCCCCCGCCAGTATCCGGCACTGGCTCTGGGCCAGCCGTGCCACGTCGTCAGGGGTCTTCCACCACTTCCCCTCAGGGGTGCGGCGCAGCACTCCCAGTGCCGAGCAGGGGGCGTCCACCAGAATCCTGTCGAAGGGAGCGGCGTTCTGCTCCGGATTCCGGGCATCGGCCATGGCGGGCCGAATGATGCCGATGCCCAGACGGCGGGCATTTTCAGCAATCGGAGAGAGCTTTTTCTCCGACACGTCCCAGGCAATGACCTCTCCCTTGTCGGCCATGATCTGGGCAAGGTGGGTCGCCTTGCCGCCGGGGGAAGCGCAGGCATCGAGGACCCGTTCACCGCTCCGGGGCTCCAGGAGGAGCGATGCCAGTTGAGAGGATTCGTCCTGCACGATGACGAGCCCCTCGCCAAAGCCCGGCAGCGCCGGCACCGCTGTCCGTGAGAGAATACGGATGCCGTGGGGGGAATGGCGCGTGGGCTCCGCTTCCGTGCCTGCCTCCCGCAGGAGTTCAAGGTATGCCTCGCGGGAGGTCCGCAGGGTATTGACCCGGAGGGTCAGGGGAGGGGGCGCGGCCATGACCTCGGCAAGCGCCTCCGCCTCTTCGAACCCCAGCTGGGCGATCCACCCTTCCACGATCCAGCGGGGATGGGAGTGACGGAGGGCGAGGTAGCCGGCCGGGTCCCGCACCCGGTCAGGCCAGGCGATCGATGACCGTTCCCGGTCGGACCGTCGCAGGACTGCGTTTACGAGGCCGCTGGCCCGTGGTGATTTTTCACGGGCCAGCGTTACCGTTTCGTTGACTGCGGCGGACACCGGAATCCGGTCAAGGAAGAAAATCTGGTAAAGCCCCAGACGGAGCAGGATCAGCACTGATCGCTCCAGCTTGGCGGCGCGAGTGGCGCAGAACAGGTCCACCAGGTAGTCGAGGGTCGCTGTTCGACGCAGCACCCCATAGACGAGCTCGGTCAGGAGCCCCCGGTCTGGTCCCTTCAGGGCGCCACCGGACAATTCCCTGTCGATGAGCGGTTCGGCGAAGGTTCGCTCCCGTTCAATGCGGACGAGGATATCAAAAGCCGAACGGCGCGGGTCGGCAGTGGATTGGTTCACGGATGCTCCCGGAGTCCAAGCTGGATTTCGCGCCGGTGTGCTGCGAAGCGCGGGTGAGGATTCATTATAGTCCAGCCGGCAACCCATCCGCAAGGAAACCGGTGGCCGAAGGCTGCCGGCGGGGCTCTGTTGCTAGCGGGCTGTTTTTACGGTACAAAGTAAAGGGTCGGCAGGCATGCCGCAATGGGGCGGCTGTACACTGCCAGGCCGGAGCCCGCGTGCGACGAGGTTTTCGCACCGCCGCCGAGGGATGGGGCGTGATTTCATACTTGGATGACGTATTTTTATTTGTGTGCGCAGGAATCGCGATTGCCCTTTCGGTGGGCTCTGCCGGTCATGCCCTTGTCATGAAGCGAGACCCCCGGTCAGCACTCGGGTGGATCGTTGTCTGCCTCACGGTCCCGCTGTTCGGTCCCATTTTCTACTGGAGCATGGGGGTAAACCGCATCTTCCGCCGGGCCCGCAAGTGGCAGGAAACAGGGCGCCGTCTGGCTGGGGGAGAGCACTTCCGCTCAGCCCAGGAGCATGAAAGTGCGCCGACTCCTCCGGCGGGGGCCGAATACCTCTCCGAGCTGCGCCATCTGGCCGATCGGGTGGTGGGAGCCCCTCTGGTCCAGGGAAACCGTATAATCCCCCTGGATGGTGGCGAAGGGGCGTACCCCGCCATGCTGGAAGCCATCGCCCATGCCCGATCCTCGGTCCACCTTTCTACCTATATCTTCGATTCCGACAGCACCGGCCGCCGGTTCATCACTACGCTGGCCGCCGCCGCGGCGCGTGGTGTCATCGTGCGGGTGATCGTCGACGGCGTCGGTGAAAAGTATTCATGGCCCCGTGCCAGGACTCTCATGGAGGGGACGGGAATCAGGGTTGAGCGGTTCCTGCCGTTGCGACAGGGGATCTACATGAATCTGCGCAACCACCGCAAAGTCTTGGTGGTGGACGGCCAGCTGGCATTTACGGGGGGGATGAATATCGGGGACCGGCATGTGGCTGAAAAGGCGGGTGACGCCGTGTCGCGGGATGTTCACTTCTCGGTGGCGGGTCCGGTGGTGGCGGGGCTTCAGCAGGTCTTCCTTGAGGATTGGCACTTCGTCACCGGCGAACTTCTTGATGACACCCGGTATTTCCCTCCGATCCAGCCGGCCGGTCATGCCCTGGCCCGTCCCATCGGCGACGGGCCCGACAAGGAATACCATACGCTCCATTGGATCATCATGGGAGCCCTGTCGTGCGCCACTCGGACGGTTCAGATCATGACACCGTACTTCATCCCCGACCGCTCACTTGTTTCGGCCCTGGTCACTACGGCGTTGCGGGGGGTGGAGGTCACCCTCGTTTTGCCTGAGAAGAACAATCTTCCCTTTGTCCACTGGGCCACCAGGGCCTATCTCTGGGAGCTTATCCAGCAGGGAATCAGAGTGTTTTACCAGCCGCCCCCTTTTGCCCACACCAAGCTTTTCATCGTCGACGGCCTCTGGAGCATGATCGGCTCGGCCAACCTGGATCCCCGCAGCCTTCGGCTCAACTTCGAGCTCAATCTGGAGGTTTACGATCGGGAGTTGGCCGGAACCCTTTCCCGTCACTTCGCCGTAACCGTTGCCCGCTCGCGACAGGTGAGCCTGACCGAGATGGACGGCCGCCCACTCCCTGAAAAAGTGCGGGACGCCACGGCCAAGCTCTTTTCTCCCTATCTGTAGTCCTGGCTACAACGGCTCGCGGTATCGGGTCGCTGTCATTTCCGGTAGCGCTCGATGGCAACGAGTGCCCTGTCCAGAGCTGCCGGGCAGTGGGCCTCGATGGTCCAGACGGCCTGGGGGGCGTGCCGGGCCATGAGGGAAAAGAAGAGATCAAAATCGATGGCCCCTTCGCCCAGCGGCAGATGGTCATCGCGGGTGCCGAAATTGTCGTGGATGTGGGCCTCCGCCACGAAGCGTCCCATGGCATCGAACCATTCCTCCATCCCCACCGTGTGAAACAGATTCCAGTGCCCCACGTCGAAGCAGTGGCAGAAGCGGGGATGGTCGATCTCTTCCAGCAGGGCTCGCAGGGTTGAAGGCTCCTCCTCGAAGATGTTTTCCACTGCGACTGTACAGCCAATGGGTTCGGTCCGCTCCAGCACTCTCCGCCACGTCTCAATACTGTGGGCGAGCCAGATATCCTGGTTCTCGCCGTAGCGCCAGCGGTCATAGCCGGGATGGAAGACGATCACGTCGGGCCTGAGGATTGCCGCGGCGTCAATCACCTGGTTGAGCCGATGACGGGTAGCCTCGCGGATGAGGCGTTCGGCCGAGCCTGGGTTCAGGTCCACGAAGGGAGCATGAATGGTGGAGCGCAGCCCGGTGGCGTTCAGGGTGTCGGCAACGGCTATCAGTTTTTCCGGGACAAGGGAGTCCAGGGCCTCACCCGAAAAGTGGACTTCGGGATTGATCCCACGGGCGGCGACGGCCGTCAGGTTGTCGGCCAGCATCGGGTAGGGGACATGGGCGTGGATGCGATCGGACATGGTCAGAGAGCTCTTTCTTTGAGTTTATTATGAGTGGTGTCGGCGCAGGAGTCACAAGCCGCCAGGAGATCCAGCGCGGCAATTGCCTCCGGCTTCCCCGGCCGATGACGCTGAGGTTAAGGTTCTTTGCGCCAAAGGATACTATCCGGTGTCGTAAATGGCAAGGGCGTAAGGGTGCTTTGTAACAGACCTTTCTTTTTTAAAACATGCTAACTCCTGCTTGACAATCCCTGTATACTGTATACAATAAGTCAGCCCCCGCCGGAGTGGACTTATGAAAAAACCGATGGAGAAGCACCTCACCCTCAGGGAAAAGATCCTCGAAACCATTCGCGATGCCATCATGACCGGCGCCCTCAAGCCGGGAGAAAAAGTGGCCGAGCCTGATCTCGCCGAACGGTTCGGCATCAGCCGCACACCGATCCGGGAGGCGTTCCGCCAGCTGGAGTCGGAGGGATATCTGACCGTGATCCCGCGCAAAGGAGCGGTTGTCACGTTTTTCTCTCCCCGTGATGTGGAGGAATTTTACGCCATCAAGAGCATTCTTGAGGGGTATGCGGCCCGCCGCGCCTGTGAGAAGCTCACGGACAAGGAAATCGAGAAGCTTCGAACCATCAACGAGAAATTGCGCCACCTGGCGGATGAGGGTGACGTACGCCACTTTTTCCGGATTCACAACGATTTTCATGAGCTGTTCCTTCGGGCGGCCGATAACGAGAAGCTCTCGGAGCTCGTCACCAACCTTGTCCGGAAGTTTCAGCGGCTTCGCTACGCCTCCCTCAGCCTGCCCGGTCGGATGCATATTTCCGTGAAGGAGCACGAACGGATCATTGAGGCATTTCAGTCCCGCAATGCCGACATGGCCGAAACCCTTGTCCGCAAGAACGCTGAGTACGGAGGCCGGGTCCTCATGCAGGAAACCGACGGCGCACCTCCTCTCAAACCTGCCGAACAGGCTGCTGCCCTGCAACTTGATATCTAGTGTCCCGCTTGGTTAGTTTCTTCTCGCACTCGAGGTCCTTTTAGCCGCAGCCGGCGCTGCGGCTCCTTGGCGTGGCCGGACTGGGTCTGTGTCGCCGCCACAATCACAATACCTCACAATTTTCCCCAAGGATTTACCAACCGAGACACCGGACGGGTTGACGATACCCCGTTCACCTTCCCTTCACCCGCCTTGACAGCCCTGAGTCAATCTGGTACTGAGGTCTAAGCTGGCTTTGCGCCGCCATTTTTGTGCCCGGGGAGACTACCGTGACCATCTTTAGCCGCATTCCCAAGGTTGACCGCATCCTTGAACAGGACGAAGTCAGGCGGTTGCTGGCAGACCATCCTCGACCCACGGTTCTCGCCGCCGTTCGCACCGCGCTCGATGCCTTGCGCGCCGAGGCCCGCGCAGGATCGCTACGTGAGCAAGACCTGGCAGACGGTGCGGTTGCCGGCCGAGTCGGTCGCGAGGTGGCCCGCAGCACGGCGTGCAGTCTTCGCCGGGTGGTGAACGGCACCGGCGTCGTCATTCACACGAACCTGGGGCGTTCTCCCCTGGCAGAGCGGGTGCGGCAACGTGTCGACGACACCGCCTACGGCTACTCCAACCTGGAATTCGATCTGGAGCGGGGCGAGAGGGGGAGCCGATACTCCCATGTGGAGAAGCTTCTTTGTGAACTGACCGGCGCAGAGGCCGCGCTCGTGGTCAACAACAACGCAGCGGCGGTCCTCCTGGCTCTGTCCGCCCTGGCCGGCGGAAAAGAGGTCATTGTCTCCCGGGGAGAACTGGTGGAGATCGGCGGGTCGTTCCGGATCCCGGACGTCATGCAGCAGGGCGGGGCCGTTCTCCGCGAGGTGGGAACCACCAACCGGACCCACTCACGCGACTACCGCCAGGCGGTAACTTCCGAGACGGGACTCTTGCTCAAGGTTCACTCCAGCAATTTCGCGGTGGTCGGTTTTACCGCAGAGGTGACGGCCCCGGAGATGGTCGCCATCGGCCGCGAATTGGGCCTGCCGGTCATGGCCGACATCGGCAGCGGCTGTCTCATTGATCTCTCCCGTTTCGGTATCCGGGGGGAGCCCACGGTGCAGGAATTCGTCTCCGTCGGGGTGGATGTGGTCACCTTCAGCGGCGATAAACTCCTGGGCGGTCCCCAGGCCGGGATCATCGTGGGGCGCAAGGCGTATGTGGATCCCTTGAAAAAGCATCCCCTGCTCCGGGCCATTCGTATCGACAAGCTGACCCTGGCGGCCCTTGAGGGAACCCTGCGCCTCTACCGGGATGAACGCCAGGCCCTGGCGGAGGTTCCAACCCTCCGGATGCTGACCGCCTCGGCCGAGGAACTGCGGCTCCGCGCCCGGCAGTTCATGCGCCGTCTGCGCCGCGGCGTCCCTTCTTCCGTGCGGCTTGCTTCCCTTGACGGCGTTTCCCAGGTGGGTGGGGGTGCCTATCCCCTCCTGGAGTTGCCCACGACCCTCATCGCTGTAGACGTGGACGGGGTGTCTCCCCAGGAGATGGAGGCGCGGCTCCGGCGCATGACCGTGCCGGTGGTCGGGCGCATCAACCGGGGACGTTTCCTGCTCGATGCGCGGACCCTCCTGGACGACGATGCCCCGGCGGTTATCTCCGCCCTGCGGGAACTGGCCAGCTGACGGGGCCGGGGGCAATCCTTCGCACTACTTTTGGCTGGTCTTTTAGCGATCCTTCGGTATAATCAGCTCATTCCGGCCCGACCGGCGCCGTTTTCCGCGCAGGCCGGGCCGTATTTGTGGCGACGTTCAGCACGGCGCCAAGAGGAGAAACCATGGCCGTTTTCGCCCTGGTCCCGGCCGCCGGCATGGGTAAGCGGATGGGGGCCTCCATCAACAAACAGTACCTCATCCTGGCGGGGAGACCGATCCTCGCCCATACCCTGAGTGTTTTCGAGGGGGCGTCCTTTGTTGACGGCATATTTGTCATCACTCCCGAGGACGAGATTCCCTTCTGCCGTGACCACGTGGTTGAGCGCTACGGCTTCACCAAGGTTCGCGGCATCGTTGCCGGCGGTGCGGAGCGCCAACATTCGGTCCTGAACGGGTTGCGGGCCATGGAGGGAACTGTGGCGGACGACGACGTGATCCTTATCCATGATGGGGTCCGCCCCTTTGTCAGTACGGACGTGCTGGCCCGGGCAACCGCGGTGGCCCGGGAGGACGACGGAGCCCTTGTTGCCGTGCCGGCCAAAGACACGGTGAAGACGGTTGAAGACGGCATCATCACCGGTACCCCTCCCCGGGAGACCCTCTGGCTCGCCCAGACGCCCCAGGCGTTTCGCTACGCCGTCATCCGCGCGGCTCACGAAATTGCCGACGCGGAACGCTTTCTCGGCACCGACGATGCCATGCTCGTGGAGCGCCTGGGCCGCAGCGTGCGGATCGTCGTGGGAGATTACCGCAACATCAAGATCACGACGCCCGAGGACATGGTCCTGGCCGAGGCGTTTCTGAAGGAGCTCGCGGCGTGAGCGGGCGACCGGCTCCGCGCGTTGCTAAAGAGAGGTGCATACCATGAGGATCGGCCACGGCTATGACGTCCACCGCCTGGTGGCGGGACGGAAACTGATCGTCGGCGGCGTCGACATTCCCCACGAACTGGGCCTGCTGGGGCATTCGGATGCCGATGTGCTGCTCCACGCCATCTCCGACGCCATTCTCGGTGCCCTGGCCCTGGGAGATATCGGCAAGCATTTTCCCGACACCGATCCCCGGTACAAGGGCGCCGACAGCCGGGCACTGCTCCGCCATGTCATGGAGCTGGCAACCCGGAAGGGATTCCACCTCGGCAACTTGGATGCCACGATCGTGGCCCAGCGTCCCAAGATGGCCCCCCATATCCCCCTCATGCGAGAACATATTGCCGCTGACCTGATGGCGGACCCCGATCGGGTGAACGTCAAGGCGACCACCACCGAAGAACTTGGGTTCGCGGGGCGTGGCGAGGGGATCGCCGCCTATGCGGTGGTGCTCATGGAAGAGAAATAGCAGCCCAAAGAATTGCGCGAGGACAGCCTAATGTCGACCACCGAACCAGCCCACGTCACCAACTTCCTGCGAACCATCGTCGAGGATGATCTCAAAAGCGGCAAGCACCGGACTATCGTCACCCGTTTCCCGCCCGAGCCCAATGGCTATCTCCACATCGGCCACGCCAAATCCATCTGCCTTAACTTCGGGCTGGCGCGGGATTTCGGCGGACGCTGCCATCTCCGCTTCGACGACACCAACCCGGTGAAAGAGGAGACCGAGTACATCGAGTCGATCAAGGAGAGCGTCCGCTGGCTCGGCTTCGAGTGGGGGGAGCATTGCTATTACGCCTCCGACTACTTCGAGCAGCTCTACCAGTGGGCCGAATCCCTCATCATACAGGGCAAGGCCTACGTAGACGACCTGACGGCCGATGAGATCCGCTCCTACCGCGGCACCCTCACCGAACCGGGCAAGGAGAGTCCCTCCCGCAGCCGCACTGCAGAGGAAAACCTTGATCTGTTCCGCCGGATGCGGGCCGGCGAGTTCCCGGATGGGGCAAAGGTGTTAAGGGCCAGGATCGACATGGCCTCTCCCAACATCAACCTGCGGGATCCGGTCATGTACCGGATTCTCCATGCCCCGCACCCCCATGCCGGCGACAAGTGGTGTATCTACCCGATGTATGACTACGCCCATGGCCAGTCGGACGCCATTGAGGGGATCACCCACTCTATCTGCACCCTGGAGTTCGAAGATCATAAGCCGCTTTACGAGTGGTTTCTGGACAACCTGCCGGTGCCGAACCGGCCGCGCCAGTACGAGTTCGCCCGCCTGAATCTCACCTATGCGGTCATGAGCAAGCGCAAGCTCCTCCAGTTGGTTAAGGACGGCGATGTGACCGGCTGGGATGACCCGCGCATGCCGACCATCATGGGCATCCGCCGCCGGGGCTTCACGCCCGAGGCGATTCGGAATTTCTGCGACACCATCGGCGTGGGACGCAGCGACAGCTGGATCGACATGAGCATTCTGGAAGAGAGCGTACGCCAGGATCTGAACGAGCGCGCGCCCCGGGTCATGGCGGTCTTGCGGCCCCTTCGGCTGGTGATCGAAAACTATCCCGAGGGGGCGACGGAGGATCTCACCATTGCCTATCACCCCCAGCGTCCCGACCTGGGGAGCCGGTCGGTCCCCTTTGGCCGGGAGCTTTTCATCGAGCGCGACGATTTCATGGAGGTCCCTCCCAAGGGGTTCAAGCGTCTTTCGCCGGGCGAAGAAATCCGCCTGCGGGGCGCGTACATCGTGAAATGCACCGGGGTGGAGCGTGATGGCGAGGGGAACGTGACCACGGTACGCTGCACCTATGATCCGGAGACCCGCAGCGGCCTTCCCGGCTCGGAGCGTAAGGTCAAGGGGGTCATTCACTGGGTCTCGGCGACCCATGCCGTGACTGCCGAGGTCAGGCTTTACGACCGGCTCTTCACCGTTCCCAACCCCTCGGGCGACGACTGGAAGGAGCTTCTCAATCCCCTGTCGGTGGAAATCGTTCGGGATTGCCGGCTGGAGCCCTCCCTGGCTCTGGCCCGACCTGAGGATCGCTTCCAGTTCGAGCGTCAGGGATACTTCTGCGCTGACCGCGTCGATTCGCAGCCCGGCGCGCCGGTCTTCAACCGGACCGTGACGCTGCGGGATTCGTGGGCCAAGAAGTAATACGTAGAATTAAGAATCTGAAAGGGCTTTCCATGGCATTGCGCGTCTACAACACGCTTTCGGGCACAAAGGAAGATTTCGTCACACTTGAGCCGGGCCGGGTGAAGATGTATGTCTGCGGCGTCACGGTCTACGATCATTGCCACATCGGCCACGCCCGGGCCAACGTGGTCTTCGACATGATCTACCGCTACCTCCGCCATGCAGGCTACGAGGTGACCTATGTCCGCAACTATACCGACGTAGACGACAAGATCATCAATCGGGCCAACAAGGAAGGGGTGCCGTTCAACGTCATCTCCGAGCGTTTCATTGCCGAGTTCGACCGGGATATGGCGGCTCTGGGGCTCGATCTGCCGACCTATCAACCCAAGGCCACCGAGCACATCGCCGAGATGATCCAGGTCATCGAGCGTTTGGTGGCAAAGGGTTTTGCCTATGCCGCCGACGGAGACGTCTACTTCAGCGTTGAGGCCTTCGATCAGTACCTGAAGCTCTCCAAGCGCAATCTTGAGGAAATGCAGGCCGGCGCACGCATCGAGGTGGGAGAGAAAAAGCGTCACCCCATGGACTTTGCCCTCTGGAAAGGGTCGAAGCCGGGTGAGCCCTACTGGGATTCCCCCTGGGGCCAGGGACGTCCCGGCTGGCACATCGAGTGTTCAGCCATGAGCATGAAGTACCTGGGCGAGACGTTCGATATTCACGGCGGCGGCAAGGATCTGGTATTTCCTCACCACGAGAACGAGATCGCCCAGTCCGAGGCGGCCAACGGCAAGCCCTTTGCCCGCTACTGGATTCACAACGGCTTCGTGAACATCAATGCCGAGAAGATGAGCAAGTCCCTCGGCAACTTCTTCACCATCAAGGAAGTGCTGGAGAGCTATGACGCCGAGGTGCTCCGGTTCTTCCTCCTGTCGGCCCACTACCGTTCCCCCATTGATTTTTCGGATCAGAACCTGAAGGAGGCCGCAGCTGGTCTGGAACGGATCTACAATGCCCTGGCCGGCATCGACGAGGCAGTGGCCGCAGACGGCACGGGGGCGGGGCGGATCGACGAGGAGCTGGCCGAAAAGGCGGCCGGACTACCGACACGCTTCCGTGAGGCCATGGACGATGATTTTAACACAGCCCAGGCGTTGGGTTATGTCTTTGATCTGGTGCGGGCGGTCAACCGGGTGCTCGCAGAGGGTGAGATCGACCGGGCCGTACTTGCGAGCGCGCGGGAGGCAATCGATCGGGTGGGAGCGGTGCTTGGCCTGTTCACCTCGGAGCCGGGCGCATTCGTGGAACGGCTCAAAAGCCGCAAGGCGGCGGCTCTACCCATTGAAGCCGCTGAGATCGAGCGCCTGATCGAGGAGCGAAATGCAGCCCGCAAGGCCCGGGATTTTCGTCGTGCCGACGAGATTCGCGATACCTTGGCGGCCCAGGGGATTTTGCTCCTCGACTCAGCCCAGGGAACAACCTGGAAGGTGAAATAGATGAGCTGAAACAAAAAAGCGAATCGCCGCGGATTGATTCCGCCCGGTTCGCTTCATGTGCCGACGATGTGCGGGGCACCCCTGGTGAGGGGTGCCCCATTTTTTTGTGAAAATCAGGCGGCCTTCTGGTCTCCGGGTTGAGACTGTTCGAGTTGGACGGAGAAAAGCTCCATAGCCTCCCTCATGATGTCCGACACGCTCTTGTGAGTGGCTTCCATGATTGCCTGCAGGCGATCACGCTCTTCGTCGCTGATCCTCATGGAGATAACGTTGTACCGCGGATTTTCTCTCATTCTTCCCATGTCTGGTATCCTCCGTGTATTGATTGGCATCGTTGATATCGATTTTGCGTAGTTACTATGCCATATACATGCCAGATCCGAAGGATGGAGAAAAAAATTATAACCTGTCGAAATCATTATTAAGTTAAATATAAAAATTATCTAATAAAAATCTTCGTATACATCCTTGTGTCACGGTTGGCACAGGCTTGGCCAAAAGTGCACACTATTGTCTGTCCCCCTGCGGCATATCCCGCACCTCTTTGTCTTTGAGGCGATACTTGTCGAGCAGGCGGTAAAAGGTTCGGCGGGGAATGTTGGCGAGCCGCGCGGCACGGCTCACATTGCCGTTTGCCTCGGCCAGATAGCGCTGGATCAGCTTCTTCTCGAGCTTGACCACATGCCTTTCGCGCTCCGCGCGGAAGGAAGCCCGGATATCCAGGTCGGCGGTCGGGCTTCCTGCCAGATTTTCCGAAAGGGCCAGGGGGAGGTTCTCCAGGTGGATAACATCGTCGTGGGCAAGAACCGCAGCCCGTTCGATGACGTTCTGCATCTCGCGGATATTGCCGGGCCAAGGGTACTTGGTGAGGGCGATGACGGCCCGCTCTTCGATGGCTGAGAGCCGTTTGTTCAGTTTGGTGCTGGCTTTTTCCATGAAGTGGTGCGCCAGGATCGGAATCGACTCCACCCGGTTGCGCAGAGGCGGCATGGTAATGGTGAAAACGTTGAGGCGATAATACAGATCCTCGCGGAACCAGCCCTCCCGTACTCCTTCTTCGAGGTTCCGGTTGGTTGCGGCAATGAGGCGTACGTCGACCTTGCGGGCGGTCGTACCCCCAACGGGACGCACCTCGCCCATGTCGAGGACACGCAGGAGCTCTGCCTGCAATTTCGGCGTGATATCGCCGATTTCATCCAGGAAAATGGTGCCGCCGTCGGCGGCCTCGAACAGCCCCTTTTTCTCGGCGATGGCACCGGTGAAGGCCCCCCGCTTGTGTCCGAAGAGTTCGCTCTCCAG
Organism: Geobacter sulfurreducens PCA; assembly: GCF_000007985.2. NCBI lineage: Bacteria > Pseudomonadati > Thermodesulfobacteriota > Desulfuromonadia > Geobacterales > Geobacteraceae > Geobacter > Geobacter sulfurreducens. The sequence goes on along the minus strand of NC_002939.5, from coordinate 3,696,308 downwards.
AAGGGAGTCGGTGATAGTGGTGCAGTTCACGGTCACCAGGGGCTTATCGTTGCGCTTGCTGAAGCGATGAATGGCTCGGGCGGTGAGTTCCTTGCCGGTTCCCGACTCGCCCCGGATCAGAACCGTCGTCGGCGTCGGCCCCACTTGCTTGATGAGATCAAGTACTTCCAAGGTCTTGCGGTCGTTGCCGACGATGAACTCGTCAGTATACTCGCGGTCGAGTTCTCGACGGGCGAGCTCGTACTTCTGGATCAGGCGACCACGATCCTCTTCCAGTTGCTGGAGGTTGTAGGGAAGGCACATCTCGATCTCGGCCAAGCCCTGGTAGACCGCCACGGCATACTCGCGGCAGGTGCGATAGCCGCAGGCGCGGCAATTGAGTTCGTCCTTGACCGAGTACTTGCTGGTGGCTTGCAGTATTTTCTTGATATCATTTGTTTTTGGCGACTCGAGGCGCGCGTGCTTGCTGGCAAAAGAGCGGTCCAGGCCGGTCTGCTCACGGGAGGAGAGATAGTGCGGAGCCGTCTCGTAGGGGATGTCCTGCTTGTAATGGTTAATGATCAGGTTGCGGCGGTAGAATTCGGTCAGTTCGCTATTGCGGCCGGGACCGCCGATGCACCCGTCATAGCAGAAGCGCAGATCGGCAAAGCGGGGGGCGATCCTGCCTGCAGCCAAGTCTCTGATGATGCCCATGACGTTTACTTCGCCGCAGGCGGAGACTATTTCAGTGTCAAGGGGGTCCGCCGACATGGAGAACGACCGGAAGGTTCCCTCGTTGATGGGGAAAAGTCGTCCCACCGTGGGCGCAAGCCCGTCGAAGGGAAGCGCATCGAGGGCCGGGAGGGAAATCTGCCGGCTGCGGAAGATGCCCTCCAGTTCCCGATAGGTGAGAACAATGTCGATGGCTCCCCGCGTTTCGGTCATCTGGGTTTCGAACTTTGCGGCAATGCAGGAGCTGATGTAGACCACCTTGGTCTTGGGGCCCAGAACTTCCTTGAGATAGCGGCCCATGGCGATCATGGGAGAAACGACGGGCACCAGGTTTCTGAGCAGTTTCGGGTAGTGTCGCTCGATCAGGTCAACGATGGCCGGGCAGTGGGATGAAATGTAGGTCCGGTCATTATCGCCGGTAATACGGGCGTAATCGTCAGCGATCAGTTCAGCACCGTAGGCCCCTTCGTGGACTTCACGGAAGCCGATCCGCTTGAGGCCGGCCACAAGCTGGCCCGGTGCAACATTGTGAAAAAAGGCTGGAAATGATGATCCGAGCACGGCGATTACCTTGTCTTCCGAGGTGAGAAGACTCTCGGTAACACCCACTTTGTCGGCCACCATCTTTGCCCGTTGGGGGCAATTGCTCAGACAGTTGCCGCAGCCGATGCAGCGGTCAAAGATAATTTCGGTGTAGCGTTTTTCAACCTTGATTGCCTTGACCGGGCAGCTCCTGACGCAGCAGTAGCACTTGCGGCACTTTTCCTTGTCGGTAATTATCGGCTCCATGTCGCCTCCTGTACATGTGAACCATACACTATTGAGGGGGTGGTGTGCAATAAGTGACACATAAAGTATACGCTGTGCCAGATGTGGCGCAGTGGGTTGGCGGCAAAAAAACACCCTAGCGACTAGGAGGGAAAGTCGACTAGGGCATAATGAGGATCTCTCGACCCTCGCAACTCTTTTTCTAAGTAAACTATAGCGCGATCATCCAGCCTCTGCAAGTAAATAGGAGAAGATAATTTACTGTATTTGAAGAGCTTTTCATGTGTAGTCTCTTGTGGGCCGGCGTACCTTTGCCGACCGGTCCGGCCCGATTGCGACCCCCCTGCGATTGTGGTATAACCTCCACAACCCCCGTGGAGGGGAATCCCATCCCCGAAGGAGAACCGACCATGGACCTGAGCCTGGACGAGCATAAACTCATCATCGAATTCCGGCGGCTGTCGGACAGCGGCAGAAAGAGCCTGCTAGATCACGCCGCCGTGCTTGTGCGGCAGGAACTGGACAGGAGCGAGCCGGACAACCCTGCCCCCGAGAACCGCTGTTCCGTACCCCAGAGCGAGAAGCGCCCTGAAGCGGCCAAGGAGCCGATTTTCACGGAATAGATATCCACCATTGCGTGCCGTTCGACGAGAGTCTGACGGCGCGCCGTTCTCACCGCCGTTTCGAGCCCACTACGCCATGCATATGCCCCGTACCCTGGTCAGGATCATAGTCGTTTTCCTCGTCACGTTTTTTCTTCAGTCCATCGCTCGGGCCGGGGATTCCCGGCTTTCCGTACCTCCTCTCGCGAAACCGCCCCTGGGTGAGCGGTGGTTCGGTATCTTCCTGGGGGGGGAACGGACCGGTTTCGGCCGGCAGGTGACAACCTCGGTGGACGACGGCTACGAGATGATAGTGGAAGGGAGCGTCAGGATGGTTGTCCTCGGCTTCTCGCGCGAGGCGGCTTCCCGCGAGGTCTATCGGGTGGGACGTGACCTCGCCCTCCGCTCCTTCCGGGTGGAGCAGGTGCTTGACGGTACTCCCCAGCGACTGGAGGGTGAAGCGACGCCGGCGGGAGTGAAGGTACGGCTCGAACGGGGAGGCAGCCGGAAGGAGAAGCTCCTCAAGACCAAGGGGGCAGTATACCCGCCGCCGGCCCTGAACCTCTATCCGCTCATGAAGGGGGCCGTTGCGGGGAAGCGCTACAAGGTAACCATGCTCGATGTGGAGGGCGTTTCCCTGAAAAGCGTCGCCATCACCGTGCAGGGGGCGGATACTGCGGCAGGCGGGATACAGGCCATCCACATGGTGAACGACCTCTACCCCATGGTCGACAATGAAGTCTGGGTGGACCGGGATGGGAACACCCTCCGCGAGTCGGTGCGTGACGGCCTGGTGGAGACCGTGGCCGAGGCCGGCGACGCAGGGCGGCGATTCCTGGCCGAAGCCACCCTGGCCCGGCGTGACATGATCCTCGACTTCAGTCTTGTCCGGTTGAATCCTCCCCTTGAGCGGGTCCGGGAACTCAAGAGCCTCGTGATCACTCTTGAGGGAATCCCCCGGGAGATGTCGCTACCCGATGGGGGAGGGCAGAGCGTGCGGCGTCTGGGCGACGGAAGCGTGCAGGTCACGGTGGAGCCGGTGGTGCCGTCCGCTACGGCGGGTGGAGATAGCGCACCTGCGGTTGCTGGAGCTGCCCTGGCCCCCTGGTTGGCCCCTACCGACCTCCTGCCGGCGGATCATCCCGAGATCGTGGCTACGGCCCGGCGGGTTATCGGGGATGATGTCTCCGCCCGGGGCCGGCTGGTAAAACTGGTGAGCTGGGTGAGCAGCTACGTGAAAGACAGTGTCACTGATGCCCCATCTCCCCTCGACACGCTTGCCTCGCGAACGGGAAACTGCCAGTCGCATGCACGCCTTTTCGTCTCCCTGGCCCGTGCTGTGGGCATTCCCGCCCGTTTCGTATCAGGGCTTGTCTCCCTGGACGGAAAGGGCCTGCTCTATCACAGTTGGGCTGAGGTTTTTGTGGATGGCGCCTGGCAGCAGGTTGACCCCACTTTTGATCAGGTTCCTGCCGATGCCTCGCATGTGAAACTGGTTGAGGGGGAAAGCCCCGACCGGCTGGCGGCCATTGCCGCCGTGGTCGGCAGGATCAAGGCCCGGGTGGTTGAGATGAGGTAGGAAATTCCTTGGCGTAGCGCCGCAGCAACTGCTCAATCCGCCGCTTTGCAGTCGCGGTGACCGGCCCGACGGCCACGAGGTTGAGGGCTGCCGGAGCAAAAAGCCGCCGTGCGACGGCCTGCAGGGTGCCCTCATCCACGGCCTCAACCTCGGCCCGTTCCTCGTCGATCCCCTTGACCATTCCCATTAGTTCGCCCCACCCGTAACGCACCTGCATTTCAAAGGTGGAATCTTCGCTGTAGGCAAGGTCGAAGAAATATCCCTGCCGAACCCGGCGCAGCTCCTCGGCGCCAACCGGCTCCGCCGCGAGTTTCCGGGTCTCCCCAAGGACTTCCTCCACGGCAGTGAGCAGATTTTCCGGTGCAGTGGACAGTTCGATGGAAAAGCAGCCGGTCTCATCGTAGGCGGCAACCTGAGCGTCCACGGAGTAGACGATGCCGAGCCGTTCCCGCAGGTTCAGGTGAAGGCGCGAACAGCCGCCTCCCGCCAGAACGCGCCGGAGGAGCCGGCTTGCCGCCAGCTGCGGGTCCGGGCGGGAGAATCCGCGAAAGGTTATCTGGAGATCCACCTGGCTGTCTGCGTCCTTCACAAAGAGGCAGCGGGGTTCGTCCTGGTTTGACGGCGGCGGCAGCCGGCCGGGGGCGGACGGTCCCGCCCAGGTGCCGAAAGCGTCGGCGACGGCCCCGAATACGTCGTCGGCCCTGACCCGTCCGGCGGCTACGACCACTGCGTTGGTGGGCACGTAGTAGCGGGTCATGTGACCCTTCAGGTCGGCCTCGGTGATAGCCGAGATGGTGTCGAGGTAGCCGATGGTCGGCATGCCGAGGGGGTGGTCGGGCCAGAGCATGCTGCTGGAGAGGTTGTCGGGGTTGATGTCGTCGCCGTGGTCGTTGATGTCTTCCAGGGCTTCCTCGGTGATGATCCGCTTTTCGATATCAATGCCCGGAAAGGTCGGCGTGAGGACCATGGCTGCCAACAGGCGCAGCCCTTCGGCCACGTGATCGGGGTGGACGCGGGAATAGTAGCTGGTGGATTCGGCGTCGGTCGCGGCATTTACGCAGCCGCCGATGGCCTCGAAAGCGGCTTCCAGCTCCAGGTTGGTCGGGTGCTCGGCGGTGCCCCGAAAGAGCATGTGCTCCAGGAAATGAGCGAGGCCGGCCGTGGCGCGGCTGTCGTCGCGACCGCCAACGCGTACGTAGACCGCGATCTCGGTACTGTGGAGGTGGGGCATTTCCACCGCCACCACACGCAGGCCGTTGGGGAGAGTTTTCCGGTGGGCGGTTGCTGTCATCGGGCCTCGGCGCTGATGGCCTGGATGGCGTCTAATACTACCCCGTCGTACTTGTCGCGGGAGAGGGCCATGGCCACGGGGGGAATGCGCAGCAACGACTTGACGAGGCCGAAGCGCATGTCGCGGGGGAGAATGTCGATGTAGCGGACGAGGTTTTCTTCCTGTTCTGGCGCCAGTGCCCCGTTGCCCGCAAGAGTGGTGACGATGTCGCTCATGGTGACTGCCTGCTGGTCGTCCCGCTGGGCCCTGAGCTTCTCAGCCACGTGGTCCCAGTGATTCAGCACCTCGCCGGCGGTTACGGGCCGGGCCGCATGGTCGGCACACCAGCGCAGAAAGGCGATGGCAGCCTCTTTGCCGATAATGCCGGCGTAGATCTCCATCTCCAGTTCCCGGGGAAAACGGCACTGCCGGCGCAGGATGCTCACCATTTCCCAGCCCCGCTCGGTGGGCTCGGCGACCATCTCCAGGGGGCTCCCCTGGCTGGCGAGCAGAGAGGTGTTGGCCGCCAGGAACCGGCGCACTCCCTGGTCCAGATCCCTGGCCGCGGCGTAGCGCGCCCAGCACTGGTAGTCGGTCTCCACGTAGAGCATCACCATCCGGTCGATGAGAGCCCGGTCGAGGGTGGCCACCTGGTAGGTGCCGTCAGGCGGGTTGATAGTTACCACAACCTTGTGCCGGGGGTGGAGAGTGTGGGTGTGGAGCGCACGGCGGTTTCCCTCGGAGGGGGGCTCCACGAACTGGAAGATGGCCTGGAGGGTGTCCTCCTGCTGGGCCCGGTTCAGTTCATCGCAGTGGATGACCGTGTCCGGAGCGTCGTCGTCGGGCCACCAGCAGGGGCGCGACCAGTACATGACGTCCTTTTCGCGATAGGGGATGCCCACCAGGTCCCCCACTTCCATCTGGCCAAGGCGAATAGGTTGATAACGGCGGCCGGTCTCCCGGCAGAGCTGTATGATGCCGGCGGTTTTGCCGACCCCCCGGTGGCCGACGATGCACGGCGTCAGGTCGGTCCTGGCGAGGATCTCTCGCAGGACCGCCTTCATTTGTTCGACATTCATGGCGTTGTCCAACCTCGTTGCGAATATGTTTCAACCATAGCATGATTTCAACGGGCAGGTCCATACCTCCTCCGGCACGTTCGGGGAACATCCTTGACTCAATCCGGGCGAAGTGCTATAACCTCCTCCCTTTGCAGGCGTCGGCAAAACGGACTAACGGCCAGTGGCCACGAGGATACCAACGATGAGCGGCAGACCGATTTCAGCAGGAGATATCATAGAGGCGCGCTGTACCAAGTGCCGGGCGGTGTACAATCATACCATCGTGGCCATGATCGGAACGCGGGTGGTGAGGGTCCAGTGCAATACCTGCGGCGGCCAGCACAACTACCATTCGCCCCAGGAAGAGAAAAAAACCGTTGAACGGTCGTCAGCACGCCGGCCGGCCGGGGAGAAGTCGCGCCGGGCTTCGGCCGTGGCGGGTCCTTCGGAATGGGAGCACGCCATGGAGGGGCGCGATTCGGCCTCAGCGGTCCCCTATGCCATGGATGCGTCTTTCCGGGTCGATGCGCTGGTGAATCACCCGACGTTCGGCATCGGCATCGTGACGGCAGTCATCAAGCCGAATAAGGTCGAAATCCTGTTCCGGGACGGGAAGAAGCTGTTGCGCTGCAGTCTCTGACTCACGTCCCCTCGGGCGGAGAGGCTGTCCGCATCTCTGCCGGAGAGCACTGCTCGGGCGGGAGGGTAAAAAAGAACGTCGCCCCCCGATCCGGTTCCGCCTCGGCCCAGATGTCCCCCCCGTGTCGATGGACGATCCGCTGCACGGTAGCAAGCCCGATGCCGGTCCCCTCGAATTCCGCCGGCGAATGGAGACGCTGGAAGGCTCCGAAGAGCTTATCGGCAAAGGCCATGTCGAACCCCACGCCATTGTCGCGCACCAGGAACACCTCACGGCCGTTCCGACGCACCACATCAACCTCAATAACCGCATATTCCCGCTTCGAGCTGTACTTCCAGGCATTGCCGATGAGATTCTGAAGCACGAGCAGGAGCAGCCGTCGGTCGCCCCAAGCGGTCATTCCCTCCGTGATCCGCACCTCGACATTCCGGTCGTCATCACCCTCGCGCAGGTCCTCGATCACACCTCGTGACAGCTCCGTCAGATCGACCCGTTCACACTCCATCTCCGCACGGGACACTCGCGACAGCTCCAGCAGATCGTCGATGAGCTGTCCCATACGGTGGCTTGCCGCCTGAAGGCGTTGCAGGAAATGCTGCGCCTGCTCGTCCAGCAGCGGCAGGTACTCATCCAGAAGAATCCTGCTGTAGCTGTTGATGTGCCGCAGGGGAGCCCTCAGGTCATGGGAAACCGAGTAGCAGAACGACTCTAACTCCCGGTTGGAACTCTCCAGCTGGGCGGTCCGCTCCCGGACCCGCTCCTCCAGGGCGACGTTGAGCCTGAGGATTTCCTCCTGTGCTTCCTTCAGATGGGTGATGTCGTTGCCGATGCTCAGAATCTCCCGAAGGTTGCCCCGTTCGTCCGCCAGGGGCTTGTTGGCCCAGCTGATCCATACGCGTTCACCGTTGCGCATGACATTCTCGTTGACGTTGTGGGTGTAGCTGTCGGGGTTCTCGCAGATTTCCCCGATCATGGCTGCCAGATCCCTGCCCGTAGATTCCCGTTCCGGGGTGATGGTCCCCACCACGCTTTTACCCACCAGCTCTATGGCCGGGTACCCGAAAAAGCTCTCGGCGAACTCGTTCAGGTAGGTTATGTTCCCGCTCGTATCGAAACGCAGGATGATGCTGTTGGCGTTCTGCACCAGCTGGCGGTACTCCTGCTCGGAGGTGCGGAGTCTGCGCTCCAGGAGGGTACGCTGGCGCAGCATGATAACGAGCAGAGCAATGATCCCGCACAGCACCAGGAAGGCTGAGGCGGCGATGGCCAGTTCGCGGCGATAGGTATGCAGGGGGCGGTTAGGCTCGTTGACGATTTCGCTCCCGGCGGGCAACTTGACGTGGCTGATGCCGAAGCGTTTCAACTCGCTGTAGTCGAAGCGGAGAACCGGCGGGACCGCGTGACTTATCCCGATGGATTCGGGCAGTTCACCCTTGACGATGCGCAACGCGATCCGTCCGGCGGCCTCTCCCTGCTGTTGGCCGGACAGCAGGCTGCCGCCGACGATGCCCTTGCCCAGCTGGAAGGTCCAGAGACCGTAGATGGGGACCTTGGTCCGGTCATGCACAAACCTCAGGACCTCCTCATAGCTGAAGGATCGGCCCTGGCGATCCCGGTTGAAGGCCCCAAGGATGATCAGGCAGTTATTGCCCAGGCGTTCAACGGCCGTGGCAAGTTCCGTCATGGTCACATCCTGGATGATTGCGATGTCTGCCCGGTCGCGGTACCTGCCCTTGGCCTGCCGGACACTGTCGGCAATGGCCCGGCCGGTTTCGGTCGTGTCGCTGATGACCACCACCCGGCGTCGGTCGGGGTGGAGGGAGAGGGCGAGAGAGATGGTCCTGAGGGGATCGGCTTCCTCCACGACGCCGGCGATGTTGGACATGCCGGCCAGGGTGCTGTCGGAATATCCGTTCAGGCCGCAGAACACGATGGCCGCTCGGGGAAAGATCCCGGCACGGTGTTTCACGGCAAAGTCGAAGGCGGCGTTGTCGGTGGTGACGACCACCTGGAGGCCGGCGCCGGCAAACTTGTGGCGGAAGAGGTCCGCCAGGAGCCGCTCGTGAATTGGCCCACCGTAACGCTTGGCGTCAAGGTATTCCACAAACGGGTCCGCATCAGGGTCGGCCTCCCTGAAGGCAGCCATGATGCCGGCCGTCACTTCGCGGGTCCAGGTGAAGCCAGGATGGTACGAGTGCAGCACAAGGATCTTGCCGAGGAGGGAGCCGGGAGCGGAGGCATGGGCCGTCTGGGGCGAGAGGGCAAGGAGAAGTGTCAGGACCGCCAGGATCGATGCGAAAGAGCGCCACAGATGCGCCCACGACCGTTCGAGGCGTGTCCGAAGCAAAAGCAACCAGGGGAAGTGGCTGGCGGCCAAGGGATTCATCCGGTGTTCTCCGGGTAAGGCTGTAGCCCTACCTTGTTCGCGGTATCCCGCTCCGGAGGATGCGGCGACCGCGTTCAGGAGGCCGAAACGGCCGAATCACGGGAAGCGGAGCCGCTTCCGATTATCTTTGATGCCTTGCGTCGCGCCTTGTCGGCATACATGCGCTGGTCCGCCAGGCGCCAGCTTTGTCCGAGGGTGAGCGGTGCCGTGGCCGTGGCGGTGCCCAGCGAGAGGGCTAGTTCGGGAGAATCTCCGTCGGAGTTGAGCAGCGCTACGGTTTCCCGGACACGTTCCAGTGCCTCCAGCGCCGTTTCGTGGTCGGATCCCTCCATGATGACGGCGAACTCGTCGCCGCCGACCCGCGCCACCACGTCTTCGGACCGGAATGCCGCCCGCAGGGCCTGGGCCGCCTTGATGATGAGAGCATCGCCCGCCGTGTGGCCGAAGGTGTCGTTGACCGTTTTCAGATTGTCCACGTCAACCATCACCATGCTTACGGGGAAATGCCGTCCCCGGTCGATCCGCTGCATCTCCGCCTCGAAAAAGAGGCGGTTGTAGAGCCCGGTCAGGGAGTCGTGGTTGGAGAGGTGGACGAGCCGGTCTTCCTTCTCGATGAGCCGGTTGACGAGGCCGTTGAATGCCTCGGCCACCCGTTCGATCTCGTCCCCCGAACGGATCAGCACGTTGCGGTGGGCACCGCTGTCCTCGGCCTCGCGAATCTGGCACTCCAGCGCGAGGATCGGCAGTGTCAGCCGGCGCATGAGAAGCCAGATGGCCGCGACGCTCAAGAGTCCCCACGGGATGATGGCCGCCCATGCCGAACGCTCCGCCATGCGGAGCGGCGCATAGGCCTCGTCCTTCGGCAGGTCGGCCGCCAGGGTCCATGTCGTCTGGCTCAGCTTTTTCAGGGTACTCAGCATGGGGGTGCCGTCGCTGACCGTTTCGGCCGAGATGACGCCTCCTCGGGGCACGGAGGATGCGTGGTTCAGAACCTCCGAGCTGACGTTCTGCTGCAGGATATTTTCCCGTTGGGGATGCATGATCAGGACGCCGTCGTCGGCAAACAGGTAAAAGTGACCTCCCTTGCCGATGCGGGTTGAGGCAAGGGAGCCGATGAAATTCCCCTTGAGCAGATCCATGCTCCCCCCGAGAATGGCAACGAGGGTTCCGTTCGGCGTAAAGACCGGGGCAGTGAACATGACGGTGGGATGGTGGTGGGGCTGGCTCGACACGAAGGGCCTCGAGATGTAGGGGCGCTCCGAGATCCTGGTCTGCCGGATGTACTCGCGGGCGGAGAAGTCGAGGCCGGTTCGCTGCAACCCCTGATTAGTCTCGGCCATCAAGATTCCGGCGGGCGTGAACACGAACACGCCGTTGTCGAAGAATGCCGCCAGCAGGGGATAGCGATGAAGAAAGCGCCGGGCGCTCTCGGGGGACGTCACGTCGTCGGCAGTGGCCATGCGAGCGACATTTATGAGGGCGTCATGGCTGCCCTGGAGCTTTTCGTCAATTTCAGCGCCGATTCGAGCCAGCAGGGTCGCCTGGTGGGTATTCACCACGTCCCGCAGCGACCTTCCGAAGAACTCAAGTGTCAGGTAGACCGCAGTGGGAGCCGTGGTAAAGAAGACGAGGAGCACAAAGAGGGCTGTTTTGGTTTTCAGGCTTGCTCGTCTCATGTCGCGCCGCCGTGGGAAAAAGTAGTAACCAGTAGTATATCATTTCGTCACCGTGGTTTCATTGCTTGAGCTTTTTTGCATCCGAAGCGACTCCAGCCTGTGCCCTCCGGCAATAAACCGCTTTTCCCCCGCCGGTGATGGTGGTACTCTCCTCCCATTTCGCGGAGGATGGAGTGCATGGATACCCGCAACAGGATGATTCTTTTCAACGGCCTGGTGGTTAATGTGGAACAGATGGACGTCCGGATCGGCGCCAAAGGGTGGCACACGTTTCAGGTTGTGCGGCATCCGGGCGGGGTGGGAGTCCTTCCGCTCCACGAGGACGGAACGGTCACCCTGATCCGCCAGCTCCGGCCGGCCGTGGACGATATGCTGCTGGAGATCCCGGCGGGTCGGCTCGATCCGGGCGAGGAGCCTTCCGCCTGCGGCCGGCGCGAATTGACCGAGGAGACGGGACTTACGGCTGAGCGGCTCGAATCCCTCGGCACGATCCTGACCTCTCCGGGGGTCTTCGACGAGCGGATCCACCTGTTTCTCGCCGTCGGTCTTACCCAGGGGGAAGCGACCCCCGAGCAGTACGAGGAAATCGAAACCGTGCGCCTTCCCCTGGCCGATGCCCTGGCCCTGGCCGCCGAGTGCGGAATTCGGGATGGCAAGACCATTGCGGCCCTTCTGCGGGCCTCGGTGCGCCAGTCATGATCCTGACGGCGCGGGTGGGGGCCGACCAGGCCGGCGTACGGCTCGACGAGGGGGCGGCGCGGCTCTTTCCCCAGCTCTCCAAAACCCGGATCCGTACTATCATCGACTGGGGAGGATGCGCTGTGGGGGGGACCATGGTGCGGGTGGCGTCCCGCCGTCTTCAGGCTGGTGACGAAATCGTCCTCGGGGTAATGGAGCCGGAGCGTTACCGGGAGATTACCCTGGCACCCGAAGATATCTTGTTTGAAGACGGCGGCTATCTGGCCGTGAACAAGGCCTCCGGACTCAACTGCCAGCGGACTCCCTACCAGCTCAAGGGGACCGTTGAGTATGCCGTGACCCTCCACTTCCGGGCCTGTGGCAGCGCCGAGCCCGCACGAGTGATCCACCGCCTGGACCGGGGCACCTCGGGGGTTATGATCTTTCCCGCCTCCCGCCGGGCGGCAGCCCATATCTCGCGGGAACTGAAGGAAGGGAGGGTGGAAAAGGTCTACTGGGCGCTGGTAGCGGGCATGCCGCTGGCCGATTCCTGGCAGGTCGACGCACCCGTGGCCAAGGTGGGTACGTCCCGCTACGGGGTGGCGCCGGTCGGCAAGGCCGCCTTGACCGAGTTCCGGGTTGTGGCCCGGGGGAACGGCGCGACTCTGGTGGAAGCCCGTCCCCGCACCGGCCGCACCCACCAGATCCGCGTCCATCTGGCCCATGGGGGGCTTTCGATCATCGGCGATACGACTTACGGCGGTATCGCCGCGCCGCGGATGATGCTCCACTGTCGAACCATGACCTTTCGGGCTGAAGACGGCCGGCCGGTGAGCGCCACGGCCCCCCCTGACCGGGAGTTTACCGCCGCTTGCGAACAGCACGGAATCCAGTTCGGCGGCGCATGACGTATTGACTTGATTTTTCGTTTAAATCCGGAGATAAAGAGAACGAAATTACGTAACGGAGGGGTTTATGCTACGAAACATTTTTGTCACGATTGCTGCTGCCATGGTTCTCAGCCTTGCCGCCGCCCCACTCGGTGCAGTGGAGAAGGTTTCGACCACTACGGCTGCGGCGGCACAGAAGAAGGCGGGTCGCGGCTGCTGCATGAAGGAGGAGGCTCGGGATGGGCAGGGATGCTGCTGTTGCTGTTGTGATTGCGACGCCCCGGCGGATGGCTCCTGCTGCAAGAAAGGCGGCAAGGGCCGCGGCACGAAGCGCGGCTGCGCCAAGCAAGGCATGGGGCCGAAGGACTGCCCTGCCGCGTCCGGCCAGAAGGATGACGCCCCGGCCGATCGATGAGCGGTGGGCTGTTCTGACTGATTGAATGGGCAAGGAAACCCGGCGGGGGGATGACGGCATGTCATCCCCCCGTTGTCGCTTAACGGAACCAGCTTACCCGGACAAAGCTCTCCCCGTGGCTCCACCGGTAGTGGAGCTCTCCCCGGTGGGCCTTGAAGATCTCGCGGCCCAGCTTCTGGGCCAGTTTGTCCTCGGTGGTGGCGATGGTGAGGACGTTTTTGTCCTGACTGATTTCCATGATGCGTCCCAGGGGGTTCTTTACCCGGGACTTGGCCTCGATATTCTTGATTGAATTCAGGATGGCGTCTTCGTGCGCCAGGAGGTAGTCGCCGGCAAAGGTGACGATACCGCCGGGGTTGTTGTCGGCCATCCGCTGACAGGCGGGGCAGACCACCTTGGCGAGGCTGCCGGTTCCCGCCTCCTCCCCTGCAACGGCCCAGCGCTTGTTGCGGTAGAGCGCGCCGCATTTCTTGCACAGGGCGGCTTCATGTCCCTCTTTCGGCAGGTAGACGTCGGTACTGCGCGCGGTCCGCTGTCCCTGCTCCTCGACTACCGATTTGTGAGTAACCCGTGACATGTGCTCCATCTCCTTTCCCTGAGAGGATGCGGGAGTTCGGTAGTTCCTCGTTCTCCTTAACGTTCAGTATATCACCCGGTCCCCCGGTCTCAATCGGTTCCGTCCGCCACTGCGGCAACCACCCGGTTCCGCCCCCCTTCCTTTGCCCGGTAGAGGGCCCGGTCGGCGGCCTCGACCAGTTCCCGCCCGTCCTCGGCGTCGTCGGGGAAGGTGGCGATGCCGATGCTGACCGTGAGAGCGCCGCCGGGCTGGGTCTCCCGGAGCGGGAAGAGATGCTCTTCCACGGCCCGGCGCAGCTTCTCGGCGGCCAGCAGAGCCAGCTCCCTGGTGGTTTCGGGCATGATGACGACGAACTCCTCCCCCCCGTAGCGTGCCGCGATGTCCGAGGTCCTGATGCAGCCGCGGAACACGGCGGCAGCCTCCCTGAGGACCTCGTCGCCCCGGAGGTGGCCGTGGCAGTCGTTGTACTGCTTGAACCAATCGATGTCGATCATGGCCAGCGAGCAGTTGCGGCGGTAGCGGCGGGCGCGCTTCAGTTCGTGGTCGAGGCTGAGCCAGAACTGTCGGAGGTTGAAGAGCCCCGTGAGGGGATCGGTGAAGGCCTCGCTGGCGGCAATCTCATAGTTGCGCTTCAGGAAGTCGTAGCTGAGTTTTCGGGCAATGAGTCCCCGCGCCGCCATGAGGAGATCGCCCATTTCGGCGGGGAGAGCGAAAAATCCGTCGGCTCCCGCCTGGGCACACCGGGACCGAACTGATGCATCCCGGTGGGGCGCGGTGATGATCACCGGAATCTGGGAGCTCTGTTCATGGGCCTTAAGACGGGAGCAGACGTCGATTCCGTCGATTCCCGGCAAGTCGAGGGCGAGGATGCAGAGCGCCGGTGTCTGTGCGATCCCCTTGTCGAGGGCGTCCCGCCCGTCCACGGCGGTAATGATGTCACACCGCTCCTGTCGTAATGCATCGGCCAGCTCCCGGAGCCGTTCAGGGTCCTGGTCGGCCAGGATAACCCGGGGCGGTGGACCGACCCGTTCAGCGGGGCCTTGGCGGGGGAGCACGACCGTGAAGGTACTCCCGATGCCGGGGGTGCTCTCCACGGCTATAGTGCCGCCATGCAGCTCCACGAAACGTTTGACCAGGGTGAGCCCGATGCCGAGGCTGCCCGGCTCTGCCTGCCCCCGTTTTCCCATCTCGAAGCTCCGGAAGATCTGCTCAAGCTCCTTGCTGCCGATACCTCTCCCTTGGTCAGAAACCGTGATCCGGAGCTCTTCGCCTCTCCCGCGCCGTTTTACGGGGTCGATGGCGACGTCCACCCGTCCTCCCCGGTCCGAGAACTTGAGGGCATTGGTCAGCAACTCTTCGATGATGAAGGTGAATTTCCCCTTGTCGGCAGTGATGGTGCATCCGTCTTCGCCGCAGCAGGCATGGAGCTCCACCCCCCGCTTTCCGGCCGCTCCCCGCAGGCTGTCCATGACGTGGTCCAGCACTTCGCGCACCGGGAACTTCCGGGGCAGGAACAGGGCCATCCCCAGCTCGTCGTTGCAGAGGGAGAGGACCCTTTCCAGCAGCCGCTGAAGCCTCTTGCCCCGGGCAATAATCGTGTCGAGGCAGATCCGCTGCTCGCGGGTGACCGGCCCCATGGCCCCTTCCCGCAGACACTGGGCGAAATCCACAATATGGTTGAGAGGGCGCTGGAACTCCCGCGACATGTGGGACAGAAAGTCGGTCTTTACCTGATCGGCGAGGAAGAGGCGCTCGTTGACGCGCTCCAGTTCCTCGGTCCGCTCCATGAGCAGGCGGCGCAGGAGGTCGAGCTCCCGCGAACTGACGATCGTGCGCCGGCGCGTCACGGTCACTGCCTCAGGAAAGGGGCCAGCGAGTGGTATGGGGGTCGAAGGAGGATTCCCCGGCCGCTACCCGCGCGAAGGAACGAAGGAGTGCGCGTGCCGGTGCGCCGTCTCCGCCGGCTATCTTGAGGGGGAGGCAGAGGAGTTCGTAGTGCCCCGGCTCGACATCGGCGAGATTCAGCCCCTCCAGGATGAGGATGCCGGCGTCCAGAAGGATCTGGTGGACCTCAGCCTCGTTGCCGAAGGGGCCGATGGAGAGGTAATCGATCCCCACCAGGCGCGTCCCCACCTCCGCCAGATAGCGGGCGCCGTCGGGAGTAAGCGAAGCATAACTGTCGAGGAAGCCGGCGTGGCTCCAGAGGCGGGAGTTGGCGGTCTTGAGGATGATCCGCTCTTCTCCCTTTACCGGCAGATGGGCCAGCTCCCGGCGTCCGATGGCGATCACATCGTGCAGCTCGATCACCCGGGCTTTGCCCGTCAGCAGATCAAGGGGCACCTGGTCCACGGAGGCGCCGTCGTCGCGCAGATGTCGCGGAACGTCGATGTGAGTGCCGGCGTGGGTCCCGAGGGTGATGCGCGAGACGTTGGCGCCGTCGCCCCGGGCCACGCGGGCCACTGGTTCGAGCGAGAAGGGCGGGTCTCCGGGGTAAACGGGGAGATCGGGGGAGAGAGAGACGGTGATGTCGATGATCTTCATGGGGACCTCCGCTGCGGTGGGGGCGGCGGGACCGCGAGGCCGGCCTGCGCCTTGCGGTCCCACGATACAGAGTATACCGCCAGCGGAGGAATTTTCGAGAGGGTCAGACGGCGGTGAGGGAGTCCCTGAGCCGTTCCAGTTCTTCCCGTGTGAAGTTATAGTGTTCGCCGCAGAATTCGCACCCGACAGAGGCCTCGCCCTGGTCGTGGATCAGGGAGGAGAGTTCGTCGCTCCCCAGGGAGAGGAGCACCCGTTCGATCCGTTCGCGGCTGCATGAGCAGACGAGTGCCGTGGCCCGTTTTTCAAGGATGTCGAAGGGGATGCCGTCGAAGAGGTACTCCAGAAGTCCTTCAGGGGTTGCCCCGGCCCGGAGCATTTCCGTTACCGGCGGCATGGAGGCGATTCGCTCCATGATCCGGTCGATGAGTTGGTCGTCGCCGGGGGGCAGCGCCTGGATCAGAAAGCCGCCGGCAGCGGCAACCGACCCGTCCTGCTCCACGTACACGCCGAGACCAACGGCTGAGGGGATCTGCTCCGATTCGGTCAGGTACCAGGCCAAGTCCTCGGCGATCTCGCTGGTATAGAGCATGACCGTGCCGGTGTAGGGCTCCTTGAGCCCCAGGTCCCGGCTGACGGTAAGAAATCCGGCCTTCCCCAGGGCTCCGGCCACGTCGAGTTTGCCGTCGTCCCTCAGAAGGCTCACCGCCGGATTCCTGACGAGCCCGCGCACGGCGCCGTTGGCGTCCGCTTCCACGATGATCTTTTTCAGGGGACCATTCCCCTCGAAGGTGAGGGCAATCCGTTGACCGGTCTTGAGAAGGGCCCCCATGAGGACGCCGCCGGTCAGGGCCCGCCCCAGGGCGGCCGAGGCCGTGGGCAGGGTACCGTGCCGGCGGCATGCGTCTCCCACCAGGTTGGTGGTTACGCAGGCGAGTGCTCGGATATTGCCTTCCCGGGTGATAATGCGGACAAGATAGTCAGTGATGACCGACTCAGTGCTGTTTCCCATTGCTCTATCCTTACAGACCGGTTTTTCCAGAACCTTTTTTTGACCACAAAGCACCCAGAGGAAAACCGGAGGAAAATTTCCCGGGCTTACTCTGTGATTTTCTCTGTGTCCCCTGTTTTGTGCCGGTTATTGGCTTTACACGAGGCCCATTACGAAGTTGAAGGGGCTGGTCCCCGGCAGTTCGCCGCCCCGGGCAAAGGTGTCGAGGATCGGTCGCCACTGCTCACGGGGCGCTTGGGACAGGTCCACGATGAAGGTGCCGCAGCCCGTCTCCTGGAGCTGTCCCCGGAATTGGGTGATGGAGAAGCGTGTGGCTGGGGTAATCGTGGTGAGGTCTCCCCGGATCGCCACGTCATACTCGTCGCCCCGGTCCGAGACGAGAGGGGCATCGTTTTTTACCCCGCGGATGGCGATGCGAGTGGTCATGGCCGGTACGCCGGCGTAGACCAGCACCCGCCGTTTCACCGGCACGGCGGCCCCCAGGAGCCGCGCCATGTTCTCGGCGTCATCCTCGATGTAGAGGGTGGCGGTTGTGACCCCCAGTTCGTGCCAGGCAAGGATCGCCTGGGTGTTGAGCGAGAACAGGCGATAGTCGGTGGCAAGCTCGGCGTCGCGTCCCTTCAGCAGGGCCGCGTGGGAGAGGTTGGATAGCTCGAAACGCCGGAATCCGTGGGCCAGGATGACATCCACCGCCTCCCGGTAGAAGGGGAGGTCGTCATCGAACATGATGAACGGCAGGTGCCAGGTGATCCGATCCGCGTCCCCTCGCAGCTTGCGGGCCGCAAGGGGCAGTTGGTGGATGTTGGCCCGGGAGACCGGCAGGGTGATGCCATCGACACCCGGCTGCCGCAGGAGGCTGGCGTCCCGCAGGTGCTCGATTCGCACGATGACTTCCGACCTCGGCTCCCGACGCGGCTGTGCCGCCGGAACGAGGGCCGCCAGTGCCCGTCGCCGGGCCTCCGCCTTGCGGATCCGGGCACCGGCCACGGCCTCCTCGGCCAGAAGCCGATAGAATTCCCGGCGGATTTCCTTGAGCTTTGCCGGCGGGATGAGAACGCGGGGGAAGCCGGGCGCGTCGAGGCCCCTCAGTTCGAAGGGGGTGTCGCCGGTGCGGGAGAACTGGGCCCTGAGCACGCCGGTCATGTCTTCGGTCCGGGCAGGTTCCAAAACACCCACGGGGAAGGCGGCCTCAACCCGCCCCCCGGCAGCCAGGCCGGTCACCTGAAGGGTCTCCCCGTCCAGGGCTAGCGACAGGTCGCAGGGGATGGCGCAGGGCTTGACCGCATCCAGGCGCTTGAGGCAGGCATTTTCACTCATGGTGAACGCGGTTTCGGACGAGACCTTGAAGACTGCATCCCCCACCTTGAATGGGAAAGGCGAGATCACGGAGACAATGCTTTTTTCCCGGACCGATTTCACCTTGCCCTGACCGGCAAAAAGTTCTTTCACCGTGAAGGCGCGGCCGGCCATGTCGCTTTTCGGCTGCACCCTGATCCGGTCCCCCACGAAGAGTGGGTCCTTGGTTTCGAAGGTGATTCTGTTGCCCTTCACCCCGGTGATCTCTCCCAGAAACCGGCCCGTGGCCCCGCGCAGGGTGGGGATGGCAATGTCGGTGGGGGTGCGGGAGCCCATGAAGCCCTTGGTCGGCACCCGGCCGAAGGAGAGCTTCAGAAGCTCCTTGGCGCGGCCGGTGGCCTCGGCGCGTTTCCGCTCCGGCGCGTCCAGCACCATCCGGTAGGCCTCCACCACGCTCGCCACGTACTCGGCCGACTTCATCCGTCCCTCGATCTTGAGCGACGCCACGCCGGCGGCGGCCAGGTCAGGGATCAGATCCACCGTGGAGAGGTCATTGGTGGAGAAGTAGTACCCATCCTTGCTCCGATAGCGATAGTGGCGGCGGCAGGGCTGGGCACAGCGCCCCCGGTTGCCGCTGTGCCCGCCGAGAAAGGACGAGAAGTAGCACTGCCCCGAGATGGCGAAGCAGAGCGCTCCATGGATGAAGCATTCGATTTCCACCGGCGTCGATCCGCAGATGCGGCGGATGTCGTCCAGGTGGAGCTCGCGGGCGAGCACGACCCGCTCGAAGCCCATCTCGCCCAGCACCTGGACCCCAGCCAGGTTGTGGATCGTCATCTGGGTGGATGCGTGGCGGGGAATGCCGGGAAAGTGGTCGCGGATCAGCCGTGCCACCCCCAGATCCTGGAGGATGACCCCGTCGGTGCCCATGGCCTCCAGGGCAGCGAGGGTCTCCACGAGCTGCGGCAGCTCCGCTTCCTTCACAAGGGTATTGATGGTGACGTAGACCTTGCGGCCCAGGCTGTGGGCATAGGTGGTCATCCGCTCCATCTGGGAGGTGCTGAAGTTCTTGGCCTTGGCCCGGGCGGAGAAATCGCGCAGACCGGCATAGACCGCGTCGGCGCCCTTTTCCATGGCGGCGAAGAATGCCTCAAGGGAGCCGGCAGGGGCGAGAAGTTCGGGTTTTTTCATTGGTTCGTTGGTGTTGAGCATCGGTTCAGACTACCCGATGCAAGGTTGCCGGGTCAAGGGCGAAGCTCCCCTCCCCGGGCCGGGAATTGTGTTGAGTTGGCCGGAGCGAAGTGATATAAGGTGCCGGTTGTTGAGTTCTGATTTTTCGACAGTTCTTGTCTTGGGCTGATATGGAACATCACAAGCACGATACATTCTTGGGGGGCATCGTCAAGGCCCTGGGCCTCGTCTTCGGCGACATCGGCACGAGTCCCATTTATACCCTGACGGTTATCTTTACCCTCACGCAACCCACGATCGATAACGTCTACGGCATTCTTTCCCTCATTTTCTGGACCATGACGATCCTCGTTTCCGCCGAGTATGCCTGGCTCGCCATGAGCCTGGGGCGCAAGGGGCAGGGGGGGGAGATCGTCCTGCGGGAAATAATCATGAAGCTGGTCAAGGCCGGGCGTCTGGTGGCCTTTGCCGGCTTTCTCTCCTTTGTGGGGGTGTCGCTGCTGCTGGGCGACGCGGTCATCACCCCGGCCATCAGTATCCTCTCCGCCGTGGAGGGTCTGCTTCTCATCCCCGGTTTGGAAGGGCTGTCTACAGGGGCTCTGGTTGCCATTGCCGCGGCCATCGCCATCGGCCTTTTCTCGGTCCAGCACAAGGGGACCGACCGGGTGGCCAGCGCGTTCGGGCCGATCATGGCCCTCTGGTTCGGAACCCTCGCCGTTACCGGTGCCGTCTCCGCCTTTTCCATGCCGCAGATCGTTGAGGCGATCAATCCCTTGCACGGCATCGCCTTTTTCCGCGACAACGGACTGGCCGGCTACTTCGTCCTCTCCGAGGTAATACTCTGCGCCACCGGCGGAGAGGCCCTCTACGCGGACATGGGGCATCTGGGGAAAAGGCCGATCGTCCGGGCGTGGCACTTCGTGTTCGTAGCCCTCTACCTTAACTACCTGGGCCAGGGGGTGTTCGCCATTGCCCATCCCGATGCGAAAAACCTCCTCTTCGGCATGGTACGGAGCCAGGCGCCGGCCCTCTACATCCCCTTCCTGATCCTCACCATCATGGCCACCATCATCGCCTCCCAGGCCATCATCAGCGGGGTCTTCTCCATCGTCTACCAGGGGATCACCACGCGGCTCCTCCCGCTGATGCGGGTCGACTACACGTCACGTCAGATCAAGTCACAGATCTACCTCGGCGCCGTCAACTGGTCGCTTATGGTAGCGGTCATCTTCATCATGCTGGTTTTCCGCAAGTCCGAGAACCTGGCCGCAGCCTACGGTATGGCGGTGACGGGCTCCATGACCATCACCGGCATCATGATGATCATCGTTTTCTCCCACACCACCAAGAAGTGGCGTGCCCTGGTGGCCCTGGTGGTGACTCTCATCGCAGCCGCCTACCACGTGTCCACTTTCTCCAAGCTGCCCCACGGCGCCTACTGGTCCATCATCCTGGCGTCAATCCCCTTTGTGACCATCATCATCTGGACCCGAGGCCAGCGCACCCTCTACCGCGCCCTGAAGCCCCTGGACCTGGAGACGTTCCTCATCTCCTACGAGCAGATCTACGCCAAGGGCCCCATCCGCGGGACCGGGCTCTTCTTCACCCGGGAGACCGACGTGGTCCCCCCCTACGTGGTCCACTGCATCATCCGGAGCAACATCATCTATGAGCGCAATGTGTTCATTTCCCTGATGATCAGCGACGAGCCCCTGGGCGTGGAAACTGAGCTGATCAGGGGAATCGGGCCGGGTCTCGACGCATTCCGGATTGAGGCGGGGTACATGGAGATGGTGGATATCGAACGGCTGCTGAAAGAGAATGGCATTCAGGAGAAGGTCATCTTCTACGGCGTCGAGGACATCAGTACCCGCAATCCGTTCTGGCGCTTCTTCTCGGTCCTCAAAAAACTCACTCCCAACTTCGTCCAGTTCCACAAACTGCCGGCCAGCCGACTCCAGGGCGTGGTGACGCGGGTGGAGATGTAGCCTCCCTACTTCACGCACCGCTCCCGCGCCGCCTTCACCATCGCCAGCACCCGCTCGTCCGCTCCTTCTTTCGGTGCGGACACCATGCGGACATAGGCCGTGAAGTCGACCCCCATCGGCAGGTTTTCAGCCAGGCAGGAGCAGACCTCCCGCATGCCCACGGCGGCAATGCAGGGTTCCTGTATCTCGCGGACCCGCACGTCCTTCTGCTGTTGCTTCTCGCGCAATTCCTTCAGCTCGCGAATCTGTTTTTCAAGTTGTTCGATACGGTTCTGGAGTTCGCCCCGGTTTTCGGCGGCGGGCTCGGCCGCGAATACGCCGGGTGCCGCCAGGCAGGTGAGGAGCAGGGCAAACGGCAGGATGCGCAGGGTCATGGGGTTTGGTCCTCCTGATGGTGAGAGTGGGTTCAGGCGCGGCCGTAGGTCTTGGCCAGGTCATTGTCGATGACGTAGATGCAGACTTCCTTGGCGCCGTTACGGGTGTAGCGGTACTTTGTTCCCAGGTTGTTGATGAGGAAGGTGACGTCGTCCCGGATCCGCTTGTCGTAGGTCTTGAACTCCTCCCGGCCGAAGTCCTTGATGGCGCGCCGGAAGTTCTCGTTCTCCAGGAACGGGTCCAGGGCCTTTTCCTTGAGATTGAAGACGTAGCGGTCGAAGAGATCGTGGTACAGGGCAGTATCCGTAATCTTTTTCCCTTCGAAGAGGATTTCCTGGGCCAGGGTGCGGGAAGCGTACTCCTTCTGGGTTGCCACCCGGAAGACGAGCCGCTTTTCCCGCTCGGCGCCTGCTCCCAAGAGCCGGTTTTCGATGGATTCCAGGTAGGTTTCGGTGATGTGGAGCTTGTCCCCCGTCCAGGTGCATGTCTCGTCCACCACCGGCTCGAAGTTGATGGCGAAGAGGTAGTTCTGCACGTCCCGTGAAATCTGTTCTTCGTTGAAGTAGTAGAGCGATTCCTTCACCTCCTGCAGGATGGTGAAGTTGTAGAGGCGCATGAGTGATTCGAGGAAGCCGGCGGGAAGCTGCTTCCCCAGCTCCGGCCGTACCTTGGTGAAGTAGGAGGTGAGGGTGGTCATGGTGATGAGCTTGTCCTTGCGGGCATAGGTGGAGTAGAAGTCGCCGAAGATCTTGATGGCATCCCGCCCGGAGAAGCCCCGATCCCCCTCCTGCTCGCTTTCGGCGATGATCATGCGCCGGCGCTTGGCAGTGAGCTTCTTGCGGTCTTCCTCCGTGAGCCACGCGGGGAAGTGCCCCGTGTAGATTTCCATCCTGAGGAGCTGGAGGTTGAAATCGCAGTACATGCTGTAGCGGTGGGGCTCCGGGATCCAGTCGTTCATGGCGTAGGAGCGTTCGTTCATGCGCGATGAAATGATGATCCGGGCGAAGTTGTGGAGCACCCGCGGCAGGAAGCTGTGGTCGATCTGCTTGCCGAAGATGTTGCGGTAGATCTCCACCTCGGTGTTCAGGTCGAGCACGTAGGGTATCTTTATGTACTGGATCCGGTCGAGGAACGACTGGTAGCTCTCGATGTTGCTCTTGTCCTCTGGGTTCATGAGGGCCAGGAAGAGGGAGTCTACATTCTCCTCCAGGTCGTCCACCTTGTGGACCCCTTCGCTCACGATGTTGTGGAGCTCGATGAGCCGGTCAGTATTGTGCCCCTTGATGTCCATGAGGGCATAGATGCCGTTGTTGGTCTTGGCGTACTGGGAGAAGAGATACTTTACCTGGTTGCTGTCCCGCAGCACGGCATTGATGCGGCTCTGGAGCATCTCGTTGGTGAAGACGTTCTGGCGCACCGGCTTGTCGCCGGGGTTGAAGACGCTGATCCCTTCGCCCATACGGCGGTTGATGTGATAGGGGCGAGCGTGGAGCATCCGGAGCACCGCCGCGGGGCTCTTGAGCCGGGCCAGGAGAGCCTGGTAAATGGAGCTGCAGACGGTGCAGCAGGTGCCGCGGAAGACCCAGTCGAATTCTTTTTCGGTGAAGAGGCGCCACTTCATCTCGTCGTTTTTGAAGAGGTCATCGAAGAACTGGCGCCGCAACTGCTTGGGAATGACGAGGACCGGGTTGTCGTGGGAGGGGCAGGGGATCTCCACGAAGTCGTCCCCCGCAGGCATGGCTCCTTCGGCCTCGAAGAGCTCTTCCTGGTTGAACTCGTATTCCTCCAGGAGTTTTGAAAGCTTGTCCAGAAAGACCGCGGTTTCATGGCGGGTGAAACCTCCCAGAGTCTGCCGGTCCAGGCGCCAGACCGCCTCGTGGCGGGCGCCCTCTGCCGTGTTGGCGTAGGTCTCGAACTTCATGAGCAGGTTGTTGAGGAAGGTGCTCTTGCCGCTGCCGGGCGGCCCCTCGAAGACATAAATCTTGTTCTGCTGAGCGCCCCGCTTCCAGGTTTCCACCAGGCTCACGAGGCGGTTGGCGAAGAGCCGGTCGGCGAAAAACGGGGTGTCGGACCCTTCCACGAAGAGCTTGCGGCAGTCATAGGAGACGTAGTGGATAGACTCGGGGTCGTCCGGAGTCTCGTCGATACCGACGCCGATATGGCTCATGACCATGTCGTGAAAGACCTGGAAGACGTTGCGGAGCACCAGTGCCGGGTTGGCCACGAGAATCCGCAGGAATTCCTCGAAGGGAACGGAACCCCGGTGGTCCCAGGCGTTGACGCTCCGGTCCATATGCTGGAGCGCGCGGGATATGGTGTCCATGGATTTCGTCATGGGGGCTGGTCCTTACAGGAGGGTCCGCGAAAGCTTCCGGTCCTCCATGGTGTAGACGTAGCGTCGCCAGTGGATTTTTTGCTGCCGCTCGGGGGGCTTCACGGCCTCGTCGGGCGGGGGGAGCCCCACTTCGCTCGTTTCGAGCTTCACCGGACCACCCCAGAGGTATTCGATCCCCATCAGGGTGTTCTCGATGAAGTCCTTCACCAGCGGCTTTCCCTCGAACCGGTGGTCCAGGTAGAGATACTTCCCCTCGCCCTTCGCTTCGTCCACTGCAATGACGGGGGGGTGGTAAAGGGACTCCGCGAGCATGGCCCGGTAGGCCTCGGCCGTGCGGCTCTTGACGTAATACTGCCAGGTCATCCGCTCCTTGTTGAGGCGTCTTCCCGCTACGAAGAGCTTGTGCCGGTTTACGAAATCCTGGTCCACGAAGGTGTTGATGAACGAGAAGTCGCACAGGTTCTCGCGGATGGCGAAGATGAAGGCCGTGCCTCCTCCGGTGCCGCGGTCGAACTCCTGCCGGGCATGAATGTCGGCCAGTTGCTGGAACTCCAGGGAGATGCGGCCCTTGTCGGCCTGCTCCTCGATGTGCTGGAAGAGCCGCATGCCGATGGCGTAGGGGTTGAGTCCCACCCGGTGCAGGCAGGTGACCCCCGAGTGAACCCGGGCGAAGTCCACCTCGTGCCCCCTGATCCGGTCATCGGTGAGGAAGAGCTTTTCATGCCAGTAGCTGGCCCACCCCTCGTTCATGATCTTGGTCCGCATCTGGGGCTGGAAGTAGACCGATGTGGAGCGGATTACCTCCAGCACGCTCTTCATCCAGCGGTGTTCCTCCCGGTTGAGGACGGGGGAGTGCTCCATGATGAACTGCATCAGGTCGGGCCGCCCGCGTCTTTCTTCCGACCGGCTTTTCAGGTAGAGAGCCTCGAACTCGGGGTACCTGGCCATGACCTCGGCGAAAAAGGTTTCCTCGCCCAGGTCGCCGAAGTCGCGCATGCAGCGGTTATACCGTTCGATTTCCTGTACGTACCCGGCGGTTTTGACCTTTTTCACCCTTTGGAGGAACACATCGAAGTAGTAGTCGAGCCGTCGCGGCAGCGGCGGGGTCTCTCCCCGGAACAGGGCGGAAAGTTCGCCGTAGTAGCCCACAAGGTTGTCGATGGAGCGGGCGAACTCTATCACATAGTCGAGTCGGCGGCCGTGCTCGGACCGTAGCCGGGCGATGAGACGCTTGTCGGCCAGGGCCTTGCCGGTCAGGTCATAGTCCCAGGTATGGCGGTAGTAGAGGTTGTTCTGGAAGAAGTCGATATGGGCCAGCACGTGGTAGAAGATCATCACGTTGAGCCAGTCCGGGTTGTTGTCGTTGTAGAACGAGATGGGCGGCCGGGTGTTGATGACCGTCTCGTAGGGGTTGTGGGGGTAGAGTTCGTACTTCCCCTTCTCCTTCAGCACCTCCACGTCATGGACCCAGTAATCGTACAGGGTGGGGATCATCACTTTGGGGTGGA
Organism: Geobacter sulfurreducens PCA; assembly: GCF_000007985.2. NCBI lineage: Bacteria > Pseudomonadati > Thermodesulfobacteriota > Desulfuromonadia > Geobacterales > Geobacteraceae > Geobacter > Geobacter sulfurreducens. The sequence goes on along the minus strand of NC_002939.5, from coordinate 3,670,812 downwards.
GTTCCAGCATGTCCCGGTTGGTGACGATGTATTCGAGGGTTTCGTCGGAAAAGCGCAGCCCCGCCTCGCGTGCCCGCTCCTTGCACCCCTCCATGATCTTTTTCGTGTGCTGATCGATGAGTTGCATAACCCTGTCCGAAACACGCCTTGTCGGTTACTCCCGGAGCCTTGACCGTGCCCGGCTATCACGCCCCCCGAGAAGTTCCTTCCGTCACGAAATCAGTCTTTTGATCCCCTCGATGATCCTGGATTCTTCGGCGTCTTCACCCATCACATCCATGCGGAGCAGTTCCGGCTTTTCCTCCAGCAGCCCCGAGCGCTTCAGGTACCGCTCCACCTCGGTGTTGCCGCTCGAACCGTAGGTGTGCTCGGCAATGGTGACGCCGATCCGGTTGGCGTAGGCGAGCATCCGCCGGAGTTCAGGAATCGTCTCCTCGCCGTTGGTGTCCCAGTCGTCGCCGTCGGTGCCGTGGAACACGTAGATGTTGTAATCCCGGGCCAGGCTTTCCTTTTCCACGATCTCGTTCACCATCCGGTAAGCAGCGGCCACCCGCGTTCCTCCCGCTACCCGCAGGTTGTAGTAGGTGTAGAAGTCCGGTACCTCCCGGGCGTCGTTGTCGTGGAGAATGAACCGGGTTTCCACCTGCCGGGCGAACTGGTAGAGGAGCCAGCTGTAGATGAGCACGTGCTGGGAGCAGACCGCCTCCGTTGCCTTCCCCTCCATGGAGCCCGAGTAATCGCGGATGAAGAAGACCAGGGCCTGTGATTCGTACTCCAGCTCCCGGGAGAGGATGCGGTAAACGCGGTCCCGGGGGGAGATGACGAGCCGGGTGGGATCGATTTCAGCCACATCGGCCACGGTGCCCAGGGCGATGTTCGTTTCGAGAATCCGCCGCAGGGTCTGCTTTTTTTCAAGGATCTGGCCGAAGCCCCGATTCCGGTCGGTCAGGTCGTAGCTGTAGTGGGAGAGCGAACTTTTCTTGCCTTTCTCCTTCAGGTTGGGCAGGTCGAACCGCTCGGTCAGAATTCTCCCCAGGTCGTAGGCCGTGGACTCCAGTTCATGCCCTTCGCCCTCCCCGTGGCCGGCGGTGCCGCTTCCTCCTTCCTGCTGGGGCCGTACCGGCTGCTCGCCGATGATTTCCCCCTCGTCACCGTCGCCGGTGCCCCCCATGGATTCGTCTTCCTCGGTCTCTTCGGGCGCCCGGTCGTGGATCAGCTTCTCCTCCACCGTGGTGGGCACCACCACGATCTTTTCCTTGCCCCCCGCACCCGGCTTGATGAGCTTGCCGATCCGGATCTTGCGCGGGAGACCGTCCTCCTCACGCAGCCGGTCCCGCTCCAGGAGTTCGTCCAGGGAGCGGATGCGCGTCGTGTGGCTCACCTGGGGCTGGGCCATGGACTGGAGCTCCATCAGGTCGTGGGCGTCGTAGATGCCCGGTACGGGCGGGCCGGTCAGGGGCGGCTCCGGGAGTTCGTGCGTGCGGGTATCGTTCAGTTCCCGCAGGAACCGCTCCTCACGCTCGGGTGAAAGGCCTGAAGCCCCGAGTCTTTCCATGTGTCTCTGCAGGTCGGTTTTCATGGCTGACTAGGCTCTGCTAAATTTCGTCTTCCTGGGTGCAGAAGTACTCGATGGTCTTCTGGGCACAGGTCCGGCAGTAGCCCAGCTTCTTGAGCATGGTATCCACCATCCGGTCGTAGAGCTTCTGGTTTTCCTCGTTGGTCCGGTTGGCCAGGGCCCCGATCAGGCTGCCGGCACCGGCGATGTCGCTCTTGAGCCGCACGTCGGTCACCGCCTTGACCAGCTCCAGGTTGTCCATGAAGTCGTAGGAGGGCTCTACTGATATCTTCTGGCCGTAGATCTTCCGGATTGAGGTGCGGAAGCTCTCGCGCTGCTCGTCGGTTCGCAGCCCCAGCCGGTCTTCCACGTTGCGGATGTAGCGCTCATCGATCTTCAGGGCCTTCAGCTCGCCGGACTGGGGGTCCTTGTATTTCCACATCCGGTCGGGGCCCAGGTTCTCGGCGTCGATGCCGATGATCATGTTCACGTAGTTCATGACGTCCTTCTTGATGGCGTAGGGCTCATCCATGTAGGCGTTGAACATCTCGGTCATGATCCGTTCCCGGTAGAGCCCCTTGGCGATCTTCAGGTCGTCCAGGTACTTGCCCCGGTCGTTCTGGTCCGGGACATAGTCGAGGACCACCCGCTCCAGGGATTTGAACACGTCGTGGGCCACCATGCAGCGCCCTTCGTTGGTTTCGGAGCTCTCTACCAGGAGCTGGATTGACCGCCCCAGGTTTCGCTGGCCAAGTCCCTTCTGGCCGAATCTCTTGGTGATGTCCGCCTCCTGGTTGAGGGTGTCGACCACCTCGGCAAGGGTTTTGAGGCTCTTTTCGCCGGCTACCTCGCCGGCGGCCAGTTTCATGGTCTCGATGGGGGTGAGCTTTTCGGACCGGGGGAGCCGCGAAAGGGTCACCGCCACGCTTGCGGCGTAGTTCAGGTTCGGGTCTTGGTGGAGTTCCTCCTTGGTGAGGGTCGTCTTGGTTTCCCCGCCGATGGCGTAATCGGTCAGCTGCTCCTGCATGCGGTAATGGGTGTTGTGGGAGACGTAGCAGATGCGGCACCGGTCGATGATTGGGGCCTCCTCCTTCTCGGCCAGGAAGCGGTTGAACTCGGCGTTGTTGCTGGTGGCGATGATCAGGGTATCGATGGGCCAGCGGTAGCCGTCGATCTCGATGACCCGGTTCTGGATGACCCCCAGGTAGACTTGGACCAGATCCTTCTTGTTCTTGTAGATTTCGTCGGAGAAATGGATGCCGCCCCCCGCCACCCGGGCCAGGGCGCCGCGCCGCAGGTCGAAGCGGTAGGGGTTGGTCACGTCGGTGATGTGGAGCAACCGCTGGATCGATTCCTCTCCCAGCAGGTCCACCGCGCTGGAGGTGATCTTGTCCTTGGCCGCGTACTTGCCGGTAATGGTCCCCAGGGTCTCGATGAGCGGCACCGGAACCACCTGCACGAAATCGAGCATGGCCGCGGCATCACCGTCAGTGAAGCGCCGGATGTCGCTCCACATGTAGCCCGTGCAGGCCCCGAGCGGGCGGTAGTTGTCGAAGAGGCCCTCCAGCTCCCGGTCCGAGAAGCCGAATTCCCGGGCCAGCCACTCGCGGTTCTCGTCCCGGCTCTCGAAGAGGTTCATGGCCAGCACCATGGGGTCTTCGTAGGTCTGGGACTCGATTACGTCGATCTTGCCGTAGCTTCCCAGTTTTTCCATGCCGGAAAAACGGAAGGTGTATTTGCGGTTTTCATCCCGCGTCAGGTAATCGCGATAGCGCGCGCAGACGAACTCCACGAAAAAAGTCTTACCGTTGCCCGGCTCACCCACCAGCACAAAGGCCATCTCCTTGGATGATCCCCCCTCGGCCGCATCCTTCACAAAGGAGACGAAACTGTTGATTTCGTCATACATGCCGATAGGGTGCTTGCGGCCGGTGCGGAAAATGCGGAAATCATAGGTCATCCGGCCGTTGACGGTGACCTTGTCGATCCCCTGTTCCAGGATCATCCGGGCCACCCCCTGGAAGGCGTTCTCGAAGCGCCGCTTCCCTTCCTTTACGGCGGTCACGTGCTGTTTAAGGGTGCTCATGGCATTGGTCCTCATTCTCATCCCCCCGTCGTGGAGTCTTCGGAACGCGAATTTGGTCGTTTGACCCTTTCAGTATACACGGTTTTCGGGGTTGCACCATCAAGACAAAAACAGTCTTGTTGTGTAACTATCTTGAGTACATTTGGTTTTTAGAAGGCTGTGATGGGGGCGAGGCGGTGGGCACGTTTGGCGGGGTGGAGATGCCGGGCACGAAAAAAGGAGAAGGACCGAAGCCCTTCTCCTTTTTTATTGTGATACAGACCTGGACGGCAGGCTGATTACATCATGCCGCCCATGCCGCCCATGCCGCCGGGCATGGCAGGCATAGGAGCTTCTTCCTTCGGCTTGTCGGCGATCATGGCTTCGGTGGTGAGCATGAGTCCGGCGACAGAAGCCGCGTTCTGCAGGGCGGAACGGGACACCTTGGTCGGGTCGATGATCCCGGCGGCGAGCATGTCCACGTACTCGTCCTCGGCGGCGTTATAGCCGAAAGCATCCTTGCTGTTCTTCACCTTGTCGACCACGATGGAGCCGTCGACACCCGCGTTCTGGGCGATCTGGCGGATGGGCTCCTCCAGGGAGCGCTTGATGACGTTGACGCCGAACTGCTGCTCGGTAGGAAGGCTGAGGGCATCAAGGGAAGCAAGGGCGCGCAGGTAGGCAACGCCGCCTCCGGGGACGATCCCCTCGTCCACTGCGGCGCGGGTGGCGTGCAGGGCATCTTCGACGCGGGCTTTCTTCTCTTTCATCTCGGTCTCGGTGGCGGCACCGACCTTGATTACGGCAACCCCGCCCACGAGCTTGGCCAGGCGCTCCTGGAGCTTCTCGCGGTCGTAGTCGCTGGTGGTCTCCTCGATCTGGGCGCGGATCTGCTTGACGCGGCCCTGGATGTCGGCTTCCTTGCCGTCGCCGTCGATGATGGTGGTGTTGTCCTTGTCCACGGTGATCCGCTTGGCGCGGCCGAGCATGTCCATGGTGGTGTTTTCGAGCTTGTTGCCGATCTCCTCGGAGATGACCTGGCCGCCGGTGAGGATGGCGATATCTTCCAGCATGGCCTTGCGGCGGTCACCGAAGCCCGGGGCCTTGACGGCGCAGATGTTGAGCACGCCGCGCAGCTTGTTCACGACCAGGGTGGCAAGAGCCTCGCCCTCGATGTCTTCGGCGATGATCAGCAGCGGACGGCCGCTCTTGGCGGTCTGCTCCAGCACCGGGAGAAGGTCCTTCATGTTGGAGATCTTCTTGTCGTGGATCAGGATCATGGCGTTCTCAAGCGACGCCTCCATCCGCTCCGGATCGGTCACGAAGTAGGGGGAGAGGTAGCCGCGGTCGAACTGCATCCCCTCGACGGTCTCCAGGCTGGTTTCCATGGCCTTGGCTTCCTCGACAGTGATTACCCCTTCCTTGCCGACTTTTTCCATGGCCTGGGCGATGATGTCGCCGATGGTCTTGTCGTTGTTGGCGGAGATGGTGCCCACCTGGGCGATTTCCTTGTGATCCTTGATCGGCTTGGAGATGCTCTTGAGCTCGGCCACGATGGTCTCGACGGCCTTGTCGATGCCGCGCTTGATCTCCATGGGGTTGTGGCCGGCGGCCACCAGCTTGGAGCCCTGGCGATAGATGGCCTGGGCGAGGACCGTGGCGGTGGTGGTGCCGTCACCGGCAACGTCGGAGGTCTTGGAGGCGACTTCCTTCACGAGCTGGGCGCCCATGTTCTCGAACTTGTCCTCGAGCTCGATTTCCTTGGCCACGGTGACGCCGTCCTTGGTGATAAGGGGGGAGCCGAAGGCCTTCTCGATGACCACGTTGCGGCCTTTGGGGCCGAGGGTAACCTTCACCGCGTCGGCGAGGGTATTGACACCTTTCAGGATGGCGTTGCGCCCTTCCTGGTCGAACTTGATGATTCTGGCTGCCATATCTGTCTATCCTCCTTGGATTGGTTCACTCGGGTAGTGCTGTGCTGTCCGGCGTGGTGTCGGTTACTCGATCACGCCCAGGATGTCGTCCTCGCGCATGATGAGGAACTCCTGCCCCTCGATCTTGATGTCGGTGCCGGCATACTTGCCGAACAGAACCTTGTCACCTACCTTGAGATCAACGGGGATCACCTTGCCGTCCTCGGTCTTCTTGCCGTTACCGACGGCCACGATCTCGCCGCGCTGGGGCTTCTCCTTGGCTGTGTCGGGGATGAAGATGCCGCCGGCGGTCTTGGTCTCCTCCTCGATTCTTTTCACGAGGATACGGTCTTGCAACGGTCTGAGATTCATCTGCTTCTTCTCCTTTCTTCCATGATATGCTCGAGAGTTTTCATCGAAAAAAATTAGCACTCGATACGACTGAGTGCTAACACGTGGTAACTATAGTCACCCCGTCGTCAAAAATCAAGACCCCGGGGCAAAATTTTTTTGCGGAGCGGCTTCTCCGGGAGTGCCGCCGGCGGGCTCCTGATGCGTTATTGGCGGGAAGGTGACACGAAAAGACGCGGCCGGGAAGGAGGGCTGGCTTAGCGGCGCGGGGCAAGAATGACCGCGAAGCGGTCGGCGAGCTCGCGGGCGAGGGTGCGGGCCAGCCGGTCGCGCTCCCGCTCGACCGTTGACCGGTCGTGATCGAAGAAGGCCTCAAGGGGGACGAAGATCTCGGCTACCGGATCTTTTCTGCCCGGTTCGTGGAGGTAGGCTCGCGCCTTCACCCTGATGCTGGTGGCGCAGCACCCTGAATCCTCAACATAGCTCCAGATATCGCCGGAGATGTAGTGTTGGCGGTCGAGCCATGTCGGGTCCACCTCCTTGACCTCCTCCTTGAGGATGACAAAGGACGCAATACCGGTCTCCCCCCGCCGGCCGTTCAGGAGGTCGACGAAGTCGTTGAATGCAGTCTCGGAGAACAGCTCGGGGACCAGGGCCGACGCGAAGGGGACAACGTAAGCGGTCTCCACCCCGCCGGTGGGACGGAAGTCCGGGGAAACGGAGACGGCCGGCCGGGGCGTGCAGCCGAAGAACAGCCAGGAACAGGCAACGACGAGCAGCAGGACGGCGCGGATGCGGAGCGTGCCGGCGAACGTCACCATTTCCGTTTTGCCATCTCTTCCTGGTAGAACTTCTGGTACAGAATTTCGTAGTCCCGGCTGCCGGGAACCTTTGCCTGGGAGTAGGAGGCCAGCTTTCTGCGCACCGCGGCATCCACCTCACCGGCGACGGCGAAGAACGAGGCGATCCCCTCCTTGAGACAGTGCAGTGCCTGACGCTCGTCGGCGAAGTCAGCCAAGTCGTCCTTCCAGAGCCGGTCGTAGATGCGGTGTGCCAGGTGCGAGATGCGGTCTTCGGATATGCTCATGGGTACGCTCCGAACGGCAGGGATCAGAGAACCACGCCGCGGTCTTTCGCCAGCTTGTCCTTGATCATCTTGAGCATCCGGTGGCGGTCGATGCCTGCCCCGCTGCCCATGGAACGGAGGGTCTGCTCCAGAAGCCGTTCTGCCTCTTTTTCCAGTTCCTCCTCACCCTTGATGTCGGTGGCAACGGCGCGCCTGATGCCGTCGAGGATCTTGCCCCGCTCGGCTTTGAGGGTGATGAGGCCGGCGGCCGTGAGCCCCTCCAGGAGGCGCTCGGCCAGCCGGGCTATCTGTTCGTCCTTCAGTCGCACGGGCGTCTACCGCAGGCCTTTCAGGTAGTTGACCAGCGCGTCCTGCTCTTGCTTGGGCAGGCCCTTGAAAGACGGCATGGTGGTGGCAGGATTCATTTTCTTGGGGTTTGTCAGCTGTTCGCGCAGGAACGATTCATTCCGCGTTGCTCCCACTTTTGTCAGATCCGGGCCGAGGATTCCGCCCGCACCCTTCACTTTGTGGCACATGGCGCACTTCTCTGCGAAGAGTTTCTCTCCCGATGCGGCGGCGAAGGTTGGGACGGAGGAGGCGCAGAGCGCGCCGGCGGCGAGGATAACGGCAACGGCCTTGGTCACGGGCATTCTCCTTGGTCTGGAATCGAGTCAGCCCATTGTACCGGAACGCGTCGAAAAAGCAACCAGCCGTTAGGTGATATCCGCCGGCGCGACCGGCTCTTAGCCGTTGACCCCTGCGGGGGCGGTCTGGTATCGTAACACGATGCGTGAAAGCTGTTTCATTCGGGAACCGGGGGGGGATTCGTGCTGATTGTCATGAACCACAAGGCTGGACCGAAACAAATCGAGGCGGTAGTGAAGGCGGTGGAGCAGATGGGACTTACGGCGGCGCCCATTCCCGGCAGCGAACGGACAGCCATCGGCGTCCTCGGCAATCACGGGTATGTGGATGATACCACCATCCGGGATCTGCCCGGCGTTCAGGAGGTCATCCATGTCTCCAAACCCTATAAGCTCGTTTCCCGCGACTTCCACCCGCGCCATACGGTGGTGAAGGTGGGCGACGTGGCCATCGGCGAGGGGAAGCGCCCTGTAGTGGTGGCCGGCCCCTGCGCCGTGGAAGGGGAGGAGCAGATCGTCCGGACCGCGCGGGCGGTGAAAAAATACGGAGCTGATCTTCTGCGGGGGGGCGCCTTCAAACCCCGCACCGGTCCCCATACCTTCCAGGGGCTGCGGGAGGAAGGGCTGAAGCTTCTGGCCATTGCCCGCCGGGAGACGGGACTTCCCATCGTGACCGAGGTCATGAGTCCCGACACGGTGGGACTTGTGGCGGAATATGCCGACCTCCTCCAGGTTGGCGCGCGCAACATGCAAAACTTCGAACTGCTCAAGGAGTTGGGCCGAATCCGCAAGCCAGTGCTCCTCAAGCGGGGGATGAGTGCTACTCTGGAGGAATTTCTGGCCGCGGCCGAATACATTTTGGCTGAGGGCAACGGCCAGGTGATCCTCTGCGAGCGGGGGATCCGGACCTTCGAGACCGCCACCCGCAATACCCTCGACCTGGCGGTGGTGCCCCTCATCCGGGAGATGACCCATCTGCCGGTCATGGTTGACCCCTCCCACGCCACCGGAAAGCGGAGCCTCGTGGCGCCCATGGCCAAGGCGGCGCTGGTGGCAGGAGCCCACGGTGTCCTCGTGGAGGTCCACCCGGAGCCGGACAAGGCCCTCTCGGACGGCCCCCAGTCTCTCACTTTCCACGGCTTCGAGGCACTCATGGGCGAGATCCGGCGGCTCAACGAGTTCCTCGGCTTCTGATCCAGGGCGGCGCCGGCGGACATCTGCCGGCCCGTTTTTTCGCCGCCCCTGCCTTTCAAGGGGGTTACGCCACCCACCGGGTTTGTTTTGCCCTCCTCTTGTGCTATGCTTTCTCATGCCGTAAACGACCACCCATCAAGGAGTGCCTCATGCTCACCCGAGTTTTCACACTTCTGGCATTCGTGGCCATGCTGTCGCTGGCCAGCGGTTGCGCCATGCTGATGTCCTGGAAGGCTATTCCTCCGCCGGGCGGTTGCGATCAGTGCCATACCGTTCCCATCAGCGCAAACTGGCAGGTATCCTATCGCACCGTTGCCCTGACCGATGAGCGCGGCAGCGACCGCCCCTACTTCCAGACCGAGACGTACAACGTTCCCCCCACCGATCGTCCGCGGTCGAGCCTCGACATCCGCAAGGTGGACGAACTTCCCTGCTTCGAGTGCCACAAGTCTCCGAGTCCGGCCCATAAGGGACGGGTCGGCAAATTCCACCACTGACGCCTATGCCGAAGCCCATGGATACACTGTCACGCAAAACCAAGATCATCGCCACTCTGGGGCCCGTCAGCTCCTCGCCCGACATGATCCGGCAGCTGATGGACGCAGGAGTCGATGTCTTCCGGCTCAACTTTTCCCACGGCTCCAACGACCAGCGGCGGGAGGTAATCGCCGCCATCCGGCGTCTTTCCGCCGAACGGGGCAAGGAGATAGGCATTCTGGCCGATCTCCAGGGGCCCAAGATCAGGACCGGCAGGATGGAGAACGGTGCCATTCCGCTGGTGCGGGGCGACTCGCTCGACATTACCACCGATGAGGTCCTGGGGCGCCCCGGTCTCATTTCCACCATCTACCAGTCTCTCCCCCACGACGTGAAGCCCGGCTCACGCATCCTGCTGGACGACGGCCTTATCGAGTTGCGGGTCCAGTCCGTGTCCGGCGCCACGGTCCGTTGCACCGTGGTCCAGGGGGGCATGCTCAAGGATCTGAAAGGGATCAACCTCCCCGGCGTCAAGGTTTCTGCGCCGTCGCTGTCGGAGAAGGACCTCCGCGATCTGGATTTCTGCCTGGAGGTGGGGGTCGACTACATTGCCCTGTCCTTTGTCCGCACTGCCGCCGACGTGGAGGGGCTGAAGCGGATCCTCTTCGAACGGGACGTCCAGGTGCCGGTGGTGGCCAAGATCGAGAAGCCCGAGGCCCTGCGCAACTTCAAAAGCATCCTCAAGGTTGCCGATGCGGTCATGGTGGCCCGGGGCGATCTGGGGGTGGAAATCAGCCCGGAAAAGGTCCCCCTGTTCCAGAAAAAGATCATCCGGGCCTGCAACGAGGCCGGCAAACCGGTGATCACCGCCACCCAGATGCTTGAATCCATGATTAGCCATCCGCGCCCCACCCGGGCCGAGACCTCGGACGTGGCCAACGCCATCCTCGACGGAACCGATGCGGTCATGCTCTCGGGTGAGACCGCCTCGGGGCAGTTTCCCCTGGAAGCGGTGCGTACCATGGACAAGGTGGCCCTCGACGTTGAGCGCTTCGCTCAGGTGGAGGACGGCTCGGGGCCACGCCGCCACAGCGTCAGCATCGCCGAGGCGGTGGCCGAGGCCGCCTGCCACGCTGCCGTCATTCTGAAGGCGAAGGCCGTGGCCTGCATGACCCAGTCGGGGAGCACGGCTGCCCGCATCTCACGCTACCGGCCTCCGCTGCCGATCCTCGCCTTCACCGGTTCGGTGGACACCATGCGACGGCTGTCGCTCTACTGGGGAGTCAAGGCATACCCCATCGGCACCATGGCCGGCACCGACGAGCAGATAGTGGCCGTGGAGTCGACGCTCCTGTCCGGTGGCTACCGCAAGGGCGACGTGGTGGTCATCACCATGGGTGTGCCGGTGGAGGCCCGGGGGTCCACCAACCTCATGAAGGTCCACAAGCTGGGAACCGGCCAGTTCTTCGAGATATTTTGAGCCCGTCCCTGCGATTTGCCGCCGGTTGAAGGAGGAACGCTGATGCGCAAGGTGTTCGACGAGACCAAGATCAACCACATGGTGCTTGCCAACCGCCTCGTCCGCTCCGCCACCTGGGAGGGAATGTGCGGCGAGGACGGCTGTCCCTCGGAAAAGCTGGCGGGTTACTATGCCACCCTCGCCCGGGGCGGGGTGGGGCTCATCATCACCGGCTACGCCTTCGTTCGCCCTGACGGGAAACAACTTCCCGGGCAGATGGGTGTCCATGAGGGCTCCTTCGCCGCCGCCGCGCGGCAGGTAACCGGCGCCGTCCACCGGGAAGGGGGGAAAATCTGCCTCCAACTGGTTCACTGCGGGGGACAGGCGCCGTCCCGGGCCGCCGGCTGCCAGCCGGTGGCTCCCTCGGCAATCAAGGCGGTGCAGTATCCGGAACTGCCGCGGGAACTACCTATGGCCGAAGTGGTTGAGCTGGCGGGCCTGTTCGCCGACGGCGCCCGCCGCGCACGCGAGTGGGGCTTCGACGCGGTCCAGCTCCACGCCGCCCACGGCTACCTGATCAACCAGTTCCTTTCTCCTCTTACCAACCATCGGACCGATCACTACGGTGGCAACCTGGAAAGTCGAGCCCTGTTCCTTCTTGAGACCTGCCGTGCCGTGCGCCGGGCGGTGGGAAAAGAGTTCCCCGTCATGGTCAAGCTCAACGGCTCCGACAACCTGGCCGGCGGATTCGACCTGGACGAGGCGGTTCAAGTTGCCCGGATGCTCGATGAAGAAGGCATCGACGCCATCGAGGTGTCGGGCGGCACCCCCGCCTCGGGAGCCCGAACCGCAGTGCGTCAGGGGATCGAGACCCGGGAGCAGGAAGCCTACAACCTTCCGTCCGCCTATCGGATCAAGAATGCCGTCTCTTGCCCTGTCATGGTGGTGGGGGGATTCCGTTCCTTCGAGCTGGTGGAAGGGGTCATCCGCCGGGAAGAGGCCGACTACGTGGCCCTTTCCCGGCCCCTCATCCGCGAACCGCACCTTCCCCTCCGCTGGCAGCAGGGCGACGAGAGCCGGGCCCGCTGTATCTCATGCAACGGCTGTTTCAAGCCGGGGCTCAAGGAGGGGGGGATCTGCTGCGTGGTGGACAAGATGGAGCGGGAGAGCCGGGAGTTTTCTCTGTAACGGGAGGAATGCGACGTATTCCGTCATGGGTCCGGGAGAGGATTGCCCGGGCCTTGCCTTTTTTGAGGGGAACGATGGCGGAACCAACTCTGGCTGAAAAACTCGAAATCCTCGCCGACGGCGCCAAGTACGACGTTTCATGCGCCTCCAGCGGCAGCTCCCGCAAAGGCAAGGGTGGGATCGGAAACGCCGCCCAGTGCGGCATCTGCCACTCCTGGACCGCCGACGGCCGCTGCGTATCCCTCCTGAAGATCCTTCTCACCAACGTCTGCATCTATGACTGTGCCTACTGCGTGAACCGTCGCTCCAACGACATCCGGCGGGTGATGCTCACTCCCGCCGAGGTGGCGGAGCTCACCATCGGCTTTTACCGCCGCAATGCCATCGAAGGGCTCTTCCTCTCCACCGGGGTCATCAGGAATCCCGACTACACCATGGAGCTTCTCATCGAAGCGACCCGGCAGCTGCGCGAGGAGTACCGCTTCAACGGCTACATCCACGTAAAGGTGGTGCCCGGCGCGGACCTCGCCCTGGTGGAGCGACTCGGTCGCCATGCCGACCGGGTCAGTATCAACATGGAACTCCCGTCGCGCGAGAGCCTTGCACTCCTGGCGCCCGACAAAAGCAGGGAGTCGATCGTGGGGCCCATGAAGCGAGTGGGGGAGCTGATCGTCCAGACCCGGGAGGAGCGCAAGGTTTCCCGGAAGATGCCCCCCTTTGCCCCGGCCGGGCAGAGCACCCAGCTCATCGTCGGCGCATCGGGGGAGACTGACCTGCAGATCATTTCGCTGGCGGCGGGGCTTTACGGAAGGCTTTCCCTGAAGCGGGTCTACTACTCTGCCTTCATCTCCGTGAACCGGGACGAGCGCCTTCCCGCCGTGGTGGGCACCCCACCGCTCGCGCGGGAACACCGCCTCTACCAGGCCGACTGGCTCATGCGCTACTATGGCTTCGCCGCCGGCGAGCTCCTGGACGAAGAGCGCCCCAACCTGGATCTCTCGCTGGACCCCAAGGCTGGGTGGGCGCTCCGAAATCTTCACCTGTTCCCCGTCGAGGTGAATCGGGCCGACTACGAGGCGCTCCTTCGGGTGCCGGGAATCGGGGTCCGCTCGGCCCAGCGGATCGTCTTGGCGCGGCGGGGCAGCCATCTGTCCCTGGATGACCTGCCCAGGCTCGGGGTGGTGATGAAGCGCGCCCGCTACTTCATTACCGCCCGAGGGAGGTTCGCCGCCGATCTGACTCCCGATGCGGCAGGCCTCCGGCTGCGTCTCACCGAAAAACCACTTCGGCGCGAGCGCTGGAGCCAGCCGTCCCTGTTCGACGGTGGGGCCGGCATGGACATTCGGTCCACCATCACGGGTGAGTTGTGATCCTTCGTTACGACGGCACCTTTGCGGGCTTCCTCACGGCTGTTGCCTTGGCCCGGGAACGGGGAGTAGAGCCCGAGGCGATTATCGACCAACAACCGGAGCAGCAGGCGCTCTTCGCCGCGGTTGAGGAGGTGGCAACCGACCGGCAGCGTGCCGCGGCGTTCTACGGACTTTTGCGCCGAACCCTTACCCCAGGTGCTCTGCACACGTTCCGCCTTGCCTTCCGTGCCGCGGAACCGGGCAAAGAGCTGCTCCTTTTCCATTTTCTGCAACTGGGGGTTGTGGTGGGACAACAACTCGACGGGATGCTCGCCCACGAGCGGGTCGTGCCCGTGTGGAAACTTGCTCGGGCCGTGGGGCGCGAGGCGCACCGTTACAAAGGGCTTGTCCGTTTCCAGCATCTGGACGGCGATATCTGGTATGCCGCAATCGAGCCGGAACACCGCATCCTCCCCCTGGTGGCTCCCCATTTTGCCGACCGTTTCGCCGACCAGCGCTGGATCATTCACGATCCCCGCCGGGGCGAGGCCATTATCTTCGATCCGTCCCGCCGCACATGGACCGACGCGGAACTGGAGGTGACCGGCCCACTTCAGTTGTCCAACGGGGAGCGCCTGTTTCGCGATCTCTGGCAGCGCTATTTCGACCGGCTGGCCATCGAGGAGCGTCGTAACCCTGAATTGCAGCGGCAGCACCTTCCTCTCAAGCACCGTCGTCACCTGCCGGAGTTCGACCGGTGACGGCGTTGACGGTCATGGGTGGCATTTTTTGATAATCCTGATATGCTGATACAACTGCACAATGAATATCAACATGAGGGAGAGCACGCAGTGAAGATAACGCGGGAGGAACTGGCGGTACAGGTTGACGTGGCCCAGTGGAGCTGGTTGCGGGCTCATCTGGAGCGGGGCGGGCTCATCGTCGTGAACCGGGGGCTCGACCTTGTGGAGGTGGGTGTCAGCATTGCTTCCGACGATACCGCCGTGGTGGGAGACTGGATCCAGACCGGGCTCCTGGCCAAGCCCTCGGCCGAGCAGATCTCGGCCTGGGACGCCAATGAAGAGATCAGTTTTTCCGCCCTCATCATCAGTCCCTATGTCCTGATCCAGGAGCAGAAACAATGAACGATACGCCGCCGCCACCATCCTGTGCCCGTTGCAGCGCCGTCTGGCAGAAAAGCGGCACCACCAACTGCTGGAGCAACCCGGACAACCGGCCCGGCCGGCCTGCGGACTGCCCATCTTCGGCCCATGGCGACATCGTGGCCTCCAGCTTCGACGAATACCGCGGCGAGAGCGACGATGCCCGGCTTGCCCGGGTAGCGGCCCGGGTTGAAGGGCTCTGCTACCGGAAGATGACCGGAAGCGACGCCGTGGTGGCCCGTTGGACCCGGGTGGAAGACACCATAGCCCTGGCGAAGCTCATGGGCTGGAGCAAGGTGGGCATCGCCACCTGCATCGGGCTCCTGGATGAAACCCGGCAGCTGGCCACGATTCTGGAGGCCCAGGGACTGGAGCCGGTGAGCGTCTGCTGCAAGGCCGGCAGCATCGACAAGCTGGAACTGGGCCTGGACGAAAGCGACAAGGTCCGTCCCGGAACGTTCGAGCCCGCCTGTAATCCCGTTGCCCAGGCAGAGGTTCTGAACCGCTGCGGCACCCACATGAACATCATCGTCGGCCTCTGCGTGGGCCACGACATGCTGTTCACCAAGCATTCCGCGGCCCCGGTCACCACCTTGGTCTGCAAGGACCGGGTTACCGGCCACAACCCGGTGGCCGTGCTCTACGGCCAAAACTTCTACTTCAAACGTCTGCAGAAAATGCCGATCGACATCCCCGAGGGGGAGGAGTAGCTCTCCTTCCCCCGCCGTTATCCCGCCTCTTCACAGCATCTTCCGCAAATACTGTCCCGTGTAGGACCGTGTCACCTTGGCCACCTCCTCAGGTGTGCCGGTGGCGATCACCTCGCCGCCCCGGTCGCCCCCTTCGGGGCCCAGGTCGATGATGTAATCGGCGGTCTTGATGACGTCCAGGTTGTGCTCGATGATGACGATGGTATTTCCCCCCTCCACCAGTTTTCTTAGCACCTCCAGGAGCTTGGCGATGTCGTGGAAGTGAAGGCCGGTGGTGGGCTCGTCGAGGATGTAGATGGTTCGGCCGGTGGCCCGGCGCGCCAGTTCCTTGGCCAGTTTCACCCGCTGGGCCTCGCCGCCGGATAGGGTCGTGGCCGATTGGCCCAGGCGGATGTAGCCGAGCCCCACCTCCTCCAGGGTCTGGAGCTTTGCCTTGACCTTCGGGATGTTCTCCAGGAAGCGCAGGGCCTCCGAAACGGTCATGTCCAGGACCTGCGCGATGGATTTCCCCTTGTAGGTAACCTCCAGGGTCTCGCGGTTATAGCGGGCTCCCTTGCAGACCTCACACTGGACGTAGACATCGGGGAGAAAGTGCATCTCGATCTTGATGATCCCGTCCCCGGCGCAGGCCTCGCACCGTCCCCCCTTCACGTTGAACGAGTAGCGCCCCGGCTTATAGCCCCGCACCTTGGATTCGGGGAGTTGGGCGAAGAGATCCCGGATATCGGCGAAGACCCCGGTGTAGGTGGCGGGGTTCGAGCGCGGCGTGCGGCCGATGGGCGACTGGTCGATGTTGATGACCTTGTCCAGTTGTTCCAGTCCCCGGATGTCGCGTACTGCGCCGGCCCGCTCCCGGCTCCGGTAGAGCCGCTGGCCCAGGACTTTGTAGAGGGTGTCGATCACGAGTGTCGATTTGCCCGACCCGGACACCCCGGTGACGCAGGTCATGACACCGAGGGGGATGTCGACGGTGACATCCTTCAGGTTGTTTTCCGCGGCTCCCTCCACGGTGATGAAGCGCTTGGGCTTGCGCCGCTTTTTAGGCACGGCGATGGTGAGCTCTCCTGAGAGATAGCGGCCCGTGAGGGACTCGGGGTTCGCCATGATCTCCGCCGGGGTTCCCTGGGCCACCACGCGGCCCCCGTGCTCACCGGCGCCGGGCCCCATGTCGAGCACGTGGTCCGCCTCCAGGATCGTCTCCTCGTCGTGCTCCACCACCAGCACCGTGTTGCCGATGTCGCGCAGGTGCTTGAGGGTCTGCAACAGTCGGCCGTTGTCCCGCTGGTGCAGGCCGATGGAGGGCTCGTCCAGGATGTAGAGAACCCCCACGAGGCTGGAGCCGATCTGGGTGGCGAGCCGGATCCGCTGCCCTTCACCGCCGGAGAGGGTGCCCGAGGTCCGGTCCAGGGACAGGTAGTCGAGTCCCACGTTAACTAGGAAGTGGAGCCGCTCCCTGATTTCTTTCAGGATGCGGCGGGCGATCTCCTCCTCTTTCGGGGTGAGCGTGAGGGAGGCGAAAAACTCCAAGGCGTCCTTGATGGAGAGAGCGGTTACCTGACGGATGTCCCGCTCCGCCACCTTCACGTGAAGGGCCTCGCGCTTCAGGCGCGCCCCCTGGCAGGTGGGGCAGGGCATTACGTTCATGTAGCGCTCCAGCTCTTCCCGCACCTGCTCCGAGTCGCTTTCCCGGTAGCGCCGCTCCAGATTGGGGATGACCCCTTCGAATTCCTTGGTGTAGGTGTGACGCCGCCCACCGTCCTCTTCCCACCAGAACTCAACTTTTTCGCCTTTGGATCCGCGCAGGATCACCTCGCGCACCCGGGGAGAGAGCTCTTTGAAGGGGGTCCGGATGTCGAAGTCAAAGGCCTTGGCCAGGGCGTCCAGAGTCATGTGGTACCAGGCCGAGAGCCGTTTCTCCCATGGGGCGATGGCTCCTTCGCGGATGGAGAGTTCCGGGTTCGGCACGACCAGTTCCTCGTCGAAGTACATCCGCGTGCCGAGGCCGGTGCAGTCGGGGCAGGCGCCGTAGGGGTTGTTGAATGAGAACATCCGGGGGGTCATCTCGGGGTAGGAGATGCCGCAGTCGATGCAGGCCAGTGCCTCGGAGAAAAGGATGGTGTCGCCGTCCACGACCTGGACCTTTACCACCCCTTCCGCGTGGTTCAGGGCCGTTTCCAGGGAGTCGGCCAGGCGCCGCTCGATTCCCTCCTTGATAATGAGTCGATCCACCACGATATCGATATCGTGTTTCTTGTTTTTGTCGAGGTGAATCTCCTCGGCCAGCTCATGCTGCACGCCATCCACGATGACCCGGGCGAAGCCGTCCTTGCGCAACTGGGCCAGTTCCTTGCGGTACTCCCCCTTGCGACCCCGGACCATGGGCGAGAGAAGCTGAAGCCTGGTTCCGGCGGGCAAGGCCATGATCTGGTCCACCATCTGGGAGACAGTCTGGGAGGTGATCGGTTTGCCGCATTCATAGCAGTGGGGGTGGCCGACGCGGGCGAAGAGGAGCCGAAGGTAGTCGTAGATCTCGGTGACGGTTCCCACGGTGGAGCGGGGGTTGCGGCTGGTGGTCTTCTGTTCGATGGAGATGGCAGGGGAAAGCCCCTCAATGGATTCCACGTCGGGCTTCTCCATCTGCTCCAGAAACTGGCGGGCATAGGCCGAGAGGGATTCCACGTAGCGGCGCTGCCCTTCGGCATAGATGGTATCGAAGGCCAGGGTCGATTTTCCCGACCCGGAAATGCCGGTGATGACGACGAGCTTGTCCCGAGGGATCTCCACGTCGATGCACTTGAGGTTATGTTCGCACGCGCCTTTGACGATGATGGTGTCGTGTGCCATGGTGCTCCCGTGGGTAATGCATGCTGGCGCCGGAGGGCCGGACGCAAGAGCTCACTATACCACATAATCGAATTGCTGAGGGGCTTTCGCGCTGTCCCCGTCAATGGTGCAGTCCCAAAGAGATGATATATTGACTTGCAATACTTTATCTGTCAGTAATGTTCAGTGTAGATAAAGCCCGCCGCTGGTATATCAGGGAGATAATGTCATGGAAAGTGCGCGAAACGGGGCAGAGTCGCCCCTGGGAGGGCGCATCAGGAAACTTCGTCAGGCACGGGGCATGACCCAGAAGGCGTTTGCCGACTCCCTCGGCATCGTCCAGGGGTTTCTGAGCAGTATCGAACGGGGCAGAAAGGTCCCTTCAGACACGCTCGTCATTGCGCTCTGCCGGACTTACGGAGTCAACGTGACCTGGCTTCTCCAGGGAAAGGGCGCCATGAACGCCCCCCCTGACGGCGCGGGCGAGGGGGCAGGCGAGGGGACTCCGCTGCTGGAGAGCGTTCCCCAGGGATTTCCCGAGGATATTCCGGGGGATGTGGTGCAGGGTCGGATTGTCTTCCCCGGGATGCCGCAGGGGTGTTATGCGGTGCTCGCCTACGGCGATTTCATGGCTCCCACAATCCGCGACGGGGATATGGTTCTCTTCGACCCGGCACGGCCGGCAGCGCCGGGCGAGATCGTGCTCGTCACCAACCGGTGGGGAGAAGCCATTCTCCGCCGTTATCGCCTCAAGGCCGGCGAACTGTTGTTCTCCCCCGACAATGCCGCCTATTCCCCGTTCCATCCCGATCCCGACACCCGGATCATCGGCACGGTGGTGCAGGTCTGGCGGAACGTGAAGCTGTAGCCCGCAGTGCCCCGACCGCGGCCGGATGTACGGACTGGATGAGGTCCCACGGCCCCGGTGGGCCATGGTCGTCTGTGGCCACGCCATGCCGGGTTCCGGCGCATTGTTGCGGACAGGGGGCGGTGGGATAGGGGGGCGGTTGCCGCTGCGGGAGGAGCGAGCGGGGCGCGGACGGAGCCCCTGCAGTGCAACGGAAAGATCCAGCAGTAAGGTGAAACCGAGGTATTACCGGACAGGGCGCCGAACGACTCCCCGGGCTTTTTTCTTTTTCAGGCGCGCCCCGGCCTTGCGACGCTTTTCAGCCAAGTCCACCAGAATTTCGTGACTTCCACGGGGATCGTCCCCTTCGCCCGGCATCCGTTGCACGTAACTGCCGTCGGGCCGCATGTCCCAAGCGCTCCGCCGGTCTCCCAGTTGCACGTCGATCATGGTTCGGAGTTCCTTTCGCAGTTCCGGCGCTTCCACCGGCGCCAGGACTTCGACTCGGTACTCAAGATTGCGCTTCATGGCGTCTGCGGAACCGATGAAGTACTCCTCGTCGCCGCCGTTGCGGAAGTAGTAGATCCGGGCGTGTTCCAGGAATCTTCCCACCACGCTCACCACCCGCACCGATTCCGAGAGCCCCGGT
Organism: Geobacter sulfurreducens PCA; assembly: GCF_000007985.2. Classification (NCBI taxonomy): domain Bacteria; kingdom Pseudomonadati; phylum Thermodesulfobacteriota; class Desulfuromonadia; order Geobacterales; family Geobacteraceae; genus Geobacter; species Geobacter sulfurreducens. The sequence continues at coordinate 3,651,359 of NC_002939.5, read as the reverse complement.
ACGCCCGGCCGGAGGCGGCAACTGTCACGGATAATGAGGTCGATCCGCACTCCCTGCCGTGCTGCCCGGTAGAGGGCTGCAACGATATCGGCGTCTTCCAGGGCGTTCATCTTGAATTGGATGAGCCCCGGGCTCTTTTCCGAGTGAAGTTCCGCTTCACGCTCGATCCTGGCCAGCAGCGCCCGCTTCAGGTGCTTCGGAGCGGGCAGCAGTTTCCGGTAGTTGCGCCGCGGGGTATAGCCGGTTGTGAGATAGTTGAAAAGCTCGGTGGCATCCTGGCCGATGGTTTCGTCGCTGGTGAGCAGTCCCAGGTCGGAGTAGACCCGGGCCGTTCCGGGATGGTAGTTGCCGGTTCCAATGTGAACGTAGCGCCGCAGCCCGTTGTAATCCTGCCGTACCACCAGGATCACCTTGCAGTGGGTCTTGAGTCCCACCACGCCGTAGGTGACATGGATTCCCGCCTCCTCCATCCGCTCCGCCAGCCTGATGTTGGCCGCCTCGTCGAAGCGGGCCTTGAGCTCCACCGCCACGGCCACCTGCTTGCCGTTGTTGGCCGCGTTCACCAGGCAGTCGATGATCCGGCTGTCGGAGGCGGTCCGGTAGAGGGTCATCTTGATGGCGCGCACCTTCGGGTCTTCGCTTGCCTCCATGAGAAAGCGCTCCACCGACGTGGCAAAGGAGTCGTAGGGGTGCTGCAAGAGGATGGCCCCGGCGTCGCGGAGCACGTGGAAAATGTTCCGGTCGGTCATGAGTCGGGGGTGGTCGACGGGATGGTGGGGAGGATCGCGCAGTTCCGGGTAGCCAAGGGCCGCGATCTCGAAGAGGTCGCGAAAGGCCAGCATCCCCTCGACATCGAAGACATCGTCGGCTTCGGTCAGCTCCAGCTCTGCGGCCAGCATCCCCCGGTGGACCGGGTCCATGTCCGCGCCCACCTCCAGCCGGACGATGGGGGCAAACCGGCGGTCCTGCAACTCCGACTCGATCAGGGACAGCAGATCGTCCGCCTGTTCTTCGTTACGTTCAGTGTTCGCGTTGCGGGTCACCCGGAAGAGTTCGCACGCCGTCACCTCCATCTCCGGAAAGAGCATGTCCAGGTTGTGGCGCATCACCTCTTCCAGGGGGACGAACCGGTCGTCGTCTCCCACGCGGATGAAGCGCGGGATGCCCGCTCCTACCGGCACCTTCACCCGGGCCAGGGACGTCTCGCGCTCTCGCGGATAGCGCAAGGTCACCAGGAGATTGAGGGAGAGGTTGGAGATGAAGGGGAACGGGTGAGCCGGGTCGATGGACTGGGGGGTCACCAGGGGGTAGATATTGCGCTGGTAGTGCTGCCGCAGCCCCTTACGTTCTTTCTCGCTCAGCTCGCTGTAGCCGAGAATCCGGATGCCCCCGTCCCGCAGGAGACCCAGCAGCTCCCCGAACACCCGCCGCTTGCGTTCGGCCAGATCCCGCACCACGGCGTAGCATTCGGCAATCTGCTGACGGGGGGTGCGGCCGTCCACGGTGGGGTGCTGCAACCCGGCCCCGACCTGCTGCTTGAGGCCGCCGATGCGTTTCATGAAAAACTCGTCCAGGTTCGAGCTCACGATTGCCGTGAACTTGACCCGCTCCAGCAAAGGGGTGCGGGTGTCCTCGGCTTCGTGGAGGACACGCCGGTTGAACTCGAGCCAGGTGAGTTCCCGGTTCAGGTAGAGCTCGGGCGAGGCAAGGCTCGTCTCCGGGGCGCGCGCGCCAGTCGGTTCCGGGGCGCCGGTCCCGGCTGCCTGTGCCTTGCGCGGCATGCTACAGCCACCCTTTCTTCTTGAAGATGTAGAGGGGCAATACCGCTGAGAGGACGATGAGGCTCAGGGCGAATGGATAGCCGAACACCCACTCCAGCTCGGGCATGTGCTTGTAGTTCATGCCGTAGATGCTGGCGATCATGGTGGGGGGCAGGAAGATGACCGACATGACGGTGAAGATCTTGATGACCTTGTTCTGCTCCACGCTCATGTGGTTCAGGAAGAGGTTCTGCAGGTAGTCGAGCCGCTCGAAGTTGAAGTTGGCGGAGATGATGAGGGAGTTCACGTCCTTCATCATCATGCTGAATTCTTTCTTTAGGGGCTCGCTGATCATGGTGCTCTTCAGGAGCGACGAGAGTACCCGGTGCTTGTCCGTGAGGTTTTCGCGGATGGTGATGTTGATGTCCTCGTAGTCGGTGATGTATTCGAGGAACGTGGTCGGATTGTCGAAGGACTGGGGCTCTTTCCGGCCGATGCTGGCAATGGACTTGGACAGGGCCTCAAGGATGTCGGCGTCCATGTCGACCCGCATGGCGAGAATCCCGTTGAGGATGTCGGCCCCGTCCCGGAAGGCGCGCGGATTGAGCCGGAGACGGCGGGAGAACTCGGTGAAGATGCGGTGGTCGCTGAACCGGATGGTGACGATGAAGTGCCGCTTCAGGATGAACGAAACGGTTTCGTTATGGTATTTGTCATCCTGCTTCACGAGGAAGTAGGTGTTGATGTCGATGCCGGTTTCGTCCTCCCAGTAGCGGGAGCTGAACTCGATCTCCTCCGACTCCTGCCGCGTCGGCAGTTCCAGCTTGAGGCAACGCTCAACCGTGGCCAGCTCCTCGGTCGTGGGGGACATGAGGTCGAGCCAGACGAGGGTATCGGTGTCCAGTTCCGCCAGTTCATCGGACTCCACTGCCACCGGTCTGAAGGTGTCTTCCGCGCGAAGGTATGCCTTGATCATAGTGCACCGCTTTCTGCCAGAAATTCAGGATGTTGCCACGTTACAACGATTGTAGATGCAAGGATGGCAGGGGTCAAGCGGCCACTGCCCTCTCCGGTCAGACCCCTGCGATTTCCCGGCCGGCCGCCAGTAGTTCCCCAACGGTCCCGGGCGTGCCGGCCTCGCTGTAGAGGCGCAGCACCGGTTCGGTCCCTGACGGGCGGATCAGGAGCCAGGAGCCATCTTCGAACATGAACTTGAAGCCGTCGCGGAAATTGGTGCCGGCCACCGGCCGTCCCGCAATGGCGTCGATCCGCTCCTCCCGCAGCCGGGTAATGAGGGCTGCCTTGGGGGCATCCTCGATGGGGAGATCGAGCCGCTGGTAGTGGAAGACGCCGATTTCGTCCATGGTTTCGTCCAGCAACCGGCGAAGCCCCTTGCCGCTCATGGCCATGGCTTCCAGAAGCAGGAGCCCCATGAGGACCCCGTCCCGCTCGGGGATGTGTCCCTTTACCCCGAGCCCTCCCGACTCCTCGCCACCCATGAGGATGTCGTGCTCGAGCATCAGCTCGCAGATATGCTTGAAGCCGATGGGGGTTTCGTGGAGGGGAAGCCCGTACTTCTGCGCCAGCAGATCGATCATCCGTGTGGTGGAGACCGTCTTGACCACCCCGCCGGTGAGGCCCTTGCGCTCCACCAGGTGCCGAAGGATCACGGTGAAGATCCGGTGGGAGGAGAAAAACTCGCCGTTTTCGTCCACGGCGCCGATCCGGTCCGCGTCGCCGTCGAGGGCCAGTCCCACCCGGCAGACGCCGTCCCGCACGAGCGTCGCCAGCTCCTGCAGGTGCTCTTCGGTGGGCTCGGGGGGGACTCCCCTGAATCCGGGGTTCTCATCCCCGTGGATCTCCAGGGCGCCGGGCACGAGTTCCGGAATGACGCCGGCCCCGGCACCGTGCATCGGGTCCACCGCCAGGGGGATGGCGGCCTGGCGGATAAGATCCAGGTCCACGTAACGGGCGAGCTGACGGCAATAACCCTCACGCGGGTCGAAGATGGTTACGGTACCATCGGCCAGCGCCGCCGCCAGGGGACGTTCCTCGATGCCTCGGCCGGCAGCGGTGTTGGCGGCGGTGATCTCCTCCAGAATCCTGGTGGTGGCGGGGCGGGCCGAGCCGCCGAAGGATTCCTTGACCTTGAACCCGTTATAGGCGGGAGGATTGTGGCTGGCGGTGATCATGACGCCGGCGCCCGCCTTCATCTCGTGGACGGCCCAGGAAATGGCCGGAGTGGGAGCCGGACCGTCGGTCAGCCAGACCCGGATGCCGTTGCCTGCGGCAATCTCGGCCACGCGGTCGGCGAAGTCCCGGGAGAGGAAGCGGCGATCATACCCCACGACGAGCCCGCGCGCAGCGAGCCCTTCCCGCTTCAGGTAATCCATGGTGGCCTGGGCCACCCGGGAGAGATTGTCGAAGGTAAACTCCCGGGCGATGATCCCCCGCCAGCCGTCGGTGCCGAATGTTATCTGCACGGAATCAAATCCTCCTGCAATGTCGGTATGGTTGCGGCCATCGGGCCGGTAACCCGACATTTTCCGCACATCCCCCCGTCAAGTCAACCATTTGTTTGTTCCCCCGACCGCCGAAATGGAGTATGGTTGGGACCACTTCATCAACGGAGCACTGAGCCATGATTGGTCGTATCTTCACCCCCTTCACGGTCGGGGGATTCATCATTGTGCCGGAGGACGCGCCCCTGCCTCTGGGGGAGCACATCCCCCTCATCATGGGGAAAAAAGGGGCCTTCGGCTCCGGTGAACATGAAACCACCGCCTCGTGCCTGGAAGAACTGGAGCGGATACCCGGCCTGACCGGCATGCGCGGGCTCGATCTGGGGAGCGGCACCGGCATCCTCGCCATCGCGGCGGTGCGGCTCGGCGCGGCCTCGGTGGTGGCGGTGGACATCGATCCCAAGGCAGCTGCCTCCTGCGCCGCCAACGTACGGCTGAACGGCGTGGCCGACCGGGTCTTTACGGTCTGCGGTGAGCTGGCCTCTGTGGGGCGGGGACTCTACGACCTGCTTATGGCAAATATTTACGCCGATATCCACTTGGCCCTGGCCGGAGAGATGGTGGCGCGCGTCCGCCCCGGCGGCTGGCTGCTCCTCTCCGGGATTCCGCTCCAGGACAAGTTCGACGTGCAGCGGCGGTTTGCCAACCTGGGATGCATCCAGACCGACCTGCGGATCATGGAGGATTACGTCACCCTGGTCATGCGGAAGGCTTGACCTTTCCCGGGGAAGTGCCTATATAATAATTCGTTTGCAGCACACCGTCTTTAGGTTTCCCGGAGGTTGTACATGTTCAAGAGACTGATCATCGCCCTGCTCATGAGCGGGCTGTTCGGCGCACTGCTCCTGGCCGGCAACGCCGATGCCGCCGACAAGGCGGCCAAGGCCGCCAATCCCGTGGTGGTTATGGAGACGAGCCTCGGCAAGATCGCCGTGGAGCTCTACCCGGACAAGGCGCCGGCCACGGTGAAGAACGTTCTCGACTACGTCAAGAGCGGCTTCTACGATGGCACCATCTTCCACCGGGTCATCCCCGGCTTCATGATCCAGGGAGGCGGCTTCACCACCGACCGGAAACAGAAGGAGACCAGGGCTCCGATCAAGAACGAGGCGGACAACGGCCTCAAGAACGACCGGGGTACCATTGCCATGGCCCGCACCGCCAGCCCCGACAGCGCCACGGCCCAGTTCTTCATCAACTTGGTGAACAACGAAAACCTGAACCGTCCCCGCCCCGACGGCTACGGCTACGCGGTGTTCGGCAAGGTGATCGAGGGGATGGATGTGGTTGACAAGATTGCCGCCTCCCCCACCCAGCGTCTCAACATGCTCTTCGCCAACATACCGGTGACGCCGGTGGTCATCACCTCCGTCAAGATCCGGTAACCCGGCACTACGACTCGCATACCACCAGGCGCCCTGACGGGCGCCTTTTTTTGTGATATACCTCCAGGTGCGGCCCTGCCGCCAGATCACCGGGCGAGGTATGTCATGAAACCACACCGTATTGCCGTTCTGTTCGCGGTCCTTTCCCTTGCCGTTCCGTGCGCCGCCGCTCCCGTCGTTTCCACCGAAGCCGACCAGCGCGGAGTTTCTCTCACCATCTACAACCAGAACCTGGGCCTTGTGAAGGATCGGCGCGAGATCAGGCTCCCCAAGGGGAGTGGCGAACTCCGCTTCATGGACGTGGCGGCCCAGGTGATTCCCTCCAGTGTTTCCATGGCTGCGCCCGAGGGCGACGGAATCCGGGTCCTGGAGCAGAACTACGAGTATGATCTCCTGTCCCCCCAGAAGCTCATGGACAAGTATGTGGGGCGCGAGGTGAAACTCTACCAGAAGAATCCCACCACCGAGCGGGAAGAAGTGGTTGCGGCCACGCTGCTCTCCACCACGGGGGGGCCGGTCTTCCGGATCGGCGACGAGATTACCTTCGGGCATCCGGGGCGAATCATCTTTCCCGGCGTTCCCGACGATCTCATTGCCCGGCCGACCCTGGTCTGGCTCCTGGAGAGCGGTCGGGAGGCGGCGCGGCAGGTGGAGGCCACCTACCTGACCAACGGCATCAGCTGGCGGGCCGATTACGTGGTGACCCTGGCCGAGAAGGACGACCGGGCCGATCTGGCCGGGTGGGTAACCATCGACAACCGCAGCGGCGCCACCTACCGGGATGCCGCCTTGAAACTCGTGGCCGGCGACATCAACCGGGTGCGGGAGGACGAGGGGCGTGCCAAGATGATGCGGGCCGAGGCCATGGCCGCCGCACCCGCCTTCCGGGAGGAGAGTTTCTTTGAATACCATCTCTACACCCTCCAGTGCCCTTCCACCATCAAGGACAACCAGACCAAGCAGATCAGTCTCGTCACGGCTGCGGAGATTCCGGTCCGCAAGGAATTCCTCCTGCGGGGAGAAAGCTACTTCTTCCACGGCCCTGCCGGCGAGCCCCGGAAGGAAAAGGTGGCGGTCTACACCGAGTTCGGCAACCGGCGGGAAAGCGGGCTCGGTATGCCGCTCCCCCGGGGGGTGGCGCGGGTCTACAAGCGTGATGGGGACGGGAGCCTTCAGTTCGTGGGCGAGGACAGCATCGATCATACCCCGGAAAAGGAGACGGTGCGGGTGAAGCTGGGCGACGCCTTTGACGTGGTGGCCGAGCGGCGTCAGACCGAATGGCGCAAGACGGCGTCCGACACCTATGAGGCCGCCTTTGAGATTGCTCTGCGCAACCACAAGGCCGAGAATATAACCGTTCGGGTGGTGGAACCGGTGCCGGGGGACTGGCGAATTCTCACCTCGTCGCTCAAGCCGACCGGCGGGGATGCCCGGGCCGCCGAGTTCCTGGTGCCGGTACCGAAGGATGGGGAGGCAAAGCTTACCTACCGGGTGAGGATGCGGTACTGATCCGGTTGAGCTTGGGAATAAACGGGAACGGGGCGTCGGAATTCAGCATTCCGGCGCCCCGTTTGTACTGGTGCCCTGTTTCAGCATGCCGTTCTGTTTCGAGCAGGCAGTCCCGGGAGCGGGCCACTCGAAAGACTAGCGGCACTGGACCGGGTCGAATTCCGCGTCATAGACCCCGGCGCATTTCATGATGCCGCTGTTGACGATCCTCCCACCCGCCAGGCGGGTGTTTGCGACGCGGGTGGTGGTGGCGGTGTCGTTGAAGATGGAAAAGAGGGTGGCGGTGATGATCGACCCCTCCACGGTGGCGCTCCCGGAGGACGTGGTGTACACGCCGTTGCCGGCAGAGATGGTGGCGTTCCTGATCACGGGGGAGGAATGGATGTTGAAGATCCCGAAGCCTGCGTCACCGCCGTGGGCCGTTACGGTCACCGAGTCGAGGAGCGGCTCTGCCATCAGGTTGTAGATGCCGAAGGTCCCTTTTCCTCCCTGTACGGTGACGCTTACGTTTCTGATCCGGGGTGCGCTGCTGCCGTTGAAAATACCGACGATATTCCCCTCCGCACCGGCCGCCTCGATGGAAAGGCCGCGCAGTTCGGCCCGGGAGGCGCAGGCCACCACGCCGGCGTCGGCGGCGCTTCCCCTGAGCCGGGTGGCGAGTTCGCCGGAGCCCTCCACGTCCACATACTCTTTCATGACCATGGTGGCGATCCCCAGGTCGTAGACTCCCGGCATGATCTTCACCAGATAGGGCTTCTCAGCGGACGCATCGGTAATGGCATTGAGCGCGTCGATGGGGCTGACATAGTCGCCGCCCGTGGGGGCCACCACGATCAGGGTGGCCGGTTTTTTCGGCAGGAATTCGTGGGTGTGGTCGCCGGCGGCAACGGTACCCGGGCCGGTTCCCACCGGAAGCCGCGCGGCATCGATGGTTCCCTGGACGATGTCCGTTGCGTCATGGCCGTGCGGCCCGATTTTCCAGCCGGCGATGGGGCCGCGTATCTTGCCGTCGGTCACGGCGCCGTCGGCGATTTTCGGAGTGGTGACGGCGCCGAAGCCGAGCTTGGCGTCGGTGACGGCGCCGTCCACGATCTTACTGTTGGTGATGGAGTTGGGAGCGATTGCGCTATAGGTGACCGAGCCCTCGGCGAGACCGCCTGCCGCAGGGCCGCCGTCTGCGTGGGCGGCTGAGGAGGCCGCCAGGAGGGCAAGCGCGACGACGGTTCGAGTCAATGGTCTGGACATGGACGACTCCTCGGTACAGCCGATGCATTTTATCCGCAAAAATGAGAGGTTTCATACTAACACATCGGCGTAGCGATGCAAGAGGAAGTCTCGTTAGCGGCGTTCCCGTCGGAGCGCCAGGAGCATGCCGTTACCGGCTGTGAAGAGGAGGGCGCCGGCCAGGGCCCAGCCGGCCCCTGGCTCCCGGTGGATTTCCATGACAGCCACGGGGAAGGGGTGCTCCTCCGCGTGCTTGAGATAGACGCCGAATCCTCCGTGGAAGAACGGATGGTTGGGGCTCACCGTTCCTTCCTCGACCCGGCTGCCGGTCACGGCGCGCACCTGGGCGCGATAGTCGGCCGGCATCCCCATGGGACCCGTGGCAACCGAAATGGGCCCCACATGGAGGGTGCTCCCGTCCGGAAACCCGATGGAGGAGCCCTGGTAGACCTGCATGGCCTCCTTGGCGCCCCCCGTGGCGCTCAGCAGGTGAGCCAGGACGATGAGCAGGAAGCCCAGGTGCATGAGTTGCGGAGCCACCAGCGCTGGCAGGGTGCTTTTGCCGAACCTCAGCCGGATTGCCTCTATGCTGCAGAGGATGGTGTTGATGGTGAGAAGCGTCAGGAGCGCCAGGGTCCCCCAGAGCCACCAGGAGGCGGCGAGGGGGGCACGGGTGAGCCAGACGTAGAGGGGCATTGCGTTCAGGGCTGCTGCCTCTTCACCGCCGAAGGAGCCGACGGCCAGGAGCGCCATGACTCCTCCCATGAGCCAGAGGCCCAGGCAGAGGGATGCAAGGGATTGATAGATTCTGGTCAGCATGCGTGGTGCAGTCCCCTTTAAAAGCTGTGCGAACTTTTCATGAGCATGCTCACCCCCAGGTAGGTGAAGAGCATGACCCCGAAGCCGAGGATGCCGGTCCAGGCCAGGAGCCGGTCTCCGCCGGCTCCTCTCAGGCGCAGATGGAGCCAGAAGGTATAGAATATCCAGAGGATGGAGGTCCAGAGCTCCTTGGGCGTCCAGAGCCAGTAGGTCCCCCAGGCATAGTATCCCCAGATGCCGCCGGCAACCATGGAGCCGGAAAAAAAGGTGTATCCCACGAGGGCCGCCCGGTACTGGAGATCCAGGAGCCGCCGCTCTCCGCCGGCCAGGAAGAGGACGCCCATGATGGCCCCGATGGTGAAGAGCGCATAGGCGAAGAAGGCAAGCGCCACGTGCAGCTCGAACCAGAGGGTGTTGAGTATCGGCGGCAGCGGCATGGCGAGGGCGGGAAATGCCAGGGAGAACAGCGCGAAAACCGCGGCGGTTCCCCCCGTTGCCCAAGGGAAGGCGGAAGAGTTCCGCAGCGAGGGCGAAAAGAGGAACGGCAGCGTCATGAGCCCGATGGAGGCGGAAAAGAAGGCAATGGTGTCGTGGGGGCCCACCAGGGGCAACCGGCCCAGGGAGATGCCGCGGAGGGCCAGATAGGCGAGCCCCGCGCCGAGACCCAGTGCAAAGAGGGGGCGTCGGAACGAACCGAAGAGATAGAGTGCCGCCGAGGCAACAAGGAGCCATTTCATGGCCAACGGCTATAGCACATCCCTCGGGAGAAGGGAAGGGGCGCCGTGGATAAGGGCTTGTGTCGCGGCTCCATCCGGGATAGTCTCGCGGGAGGGAACGCACTGATGCTCTTCAGGATGCGCATGCCATGACGAAACGTTGGCGGATATTTGCCGTATTTGCGGTTATGTATCTGGTCGCCTATTTCTACCGGGTATCCATGGCGGTCATTGCCCGTGACCTGGCAGCCGATCTCGTCTTGGACGCCTCCCGGATCGGGATGCTCTCGGGGGCGCTCTTCTACGCCTTCGCCCTGGCCCAGATACCGCTCGGCCCGCTGCTGGACCGTTTCGGCGGCCGCATCGTGGTGAGCCTGGCCGGGCTCGTTACGGTGGCGGGCTCCATCACCTTTGCTCTGGCTCCGGGCTACGGCGCCCTGCTCGCAGGGCGCATCCTCATCGGCATGGGCACTGCCTGCGTCCTGATGGGGGCGCTCAAGGTGTTCACTAACTGGTTCACCTCCCGGGAGTATGCCACCATCTCGGGCCTGATTATTGCCGTGGGGAATGTTGGAAATCTTTGTGCCACGGCCCCTCTGGCCCTGGCGGTATCGCTTGGAGGGTGGCGCTCTCCCTTCCTGGTGGTGGGCGCTCTCCAGCTGGGGCTTACCCTGCTCCTCTTCCGGGTCGTGCGGGATCGGCCGATCGCCGACGGGATAGCAGAGGAGGAGCCCCTCCTGGCCGCGACCCACCGGCCGGTGGGAGCCCTGGCGGGGTGGGGTCTCGTTTTCTCTCGTCCCTCCTTCTGGCTCCTGGCCCTCCTTTCGTTTTTCTGGTACGCCGGCTACATGGCTCTCCAGGGCCTCTGGGGCGGGCCATGGCTCATGGAGGTGATGGGCCTTTCGCGCCAGGGCGCCGGTAACCTGCTTTTGCTTACCTCGGTCGGGTTCATGACCGGCTGCCTCTTCATCGGCCAAGTGACCGACCGGCTGCTCAAGTCCCGTAAATGGACCCTTGTGGCGGGGCAGAGCCTTCTGCTGTTTCTGCTTCTGGTTCTGACCCTCGGCCCGGCGGAGCAGGTGCCCCGCTGGCTTCTGGCCGCCTTCTTCTTCGCAGCGGGGCTGGCGGTTTCATCGGGCGTGGCCATCTATCCCATGATCCGGGAGATGTTTCCCAGCACTCTGTCGGCAACGGCTACCACTGCACTCAATTTTTTCGTCCTGACCGGCGCGGCCGTGGTACAGCAAGTGATGGGGTTCATCATCGGGCGTTTCCCGCGCGGGCCGATGGGCTATCCGGCCGAGGCCTATCACGCAGCCTTTCTGGTACCGGTGACGGGGCTGGCTGTGGCCGTAACCCTGTTCCTCTTCGCCCGCGACACCTCGCCCCGGTGAAAGGGGTGGTCATAGCGGGGAGCATCTGCTATAAATCGAACGGACGATACCGACCGAACCGTGACATGAATTCATCAGGGAGGAGATCGATGAGCCGGGTCAGACAGTGGTTTTTCGTGGCGCTGGTGGCACTGGTGGCTGCCGGGTGTGCCCACAACCCCTTCAATATTCCCCGTGAGGACTACGAGCAGCGGGTCAAAGTTCTCGGCGTGGCGCCCATCTTTATGGACGCCGATTCGGATATCCGTCATCCGGAGCGGGATACGCTGGTGACGTTGGTGCGGGAATACAACCGGGTCAACGAGAAGGAACTCGTCAACATGCTCCGGGAGTCCGGTGCCTACTTCATGGTGCGCCCCATCGAGGCCGCCGCTCCTGACGAGCTGTTCCGCACGCTTCTCTTCCGGTCCGAGCGCCGCGACGATGCCGGGGTGGTCTATAACAAACACTTCTATAAGCCCGAGGAAATCAGGACCCTGGTGACCCAGAACAGTGTCGATGCCGTGCTTCTGGTGGTGGTGAGCGGCCTCACCATGCGAGACCGCACCTTTGCCAGCAACCTGGTGAAGTATCTGGATACCGATTACAACGTTCTCACCATGACCGCCCAGGTACTGGACGCCAACGGCACGGCCCTCTGGGAGTACCCCAATTTCCGGGTCGGCAGCCCGTCTACGCCGGTGCTGGCGGAACTTCAATATCCCGACTTCGACCAGGCAGCGGCCAACATGGATGAGCGGGTCGAGGTCAAGTTCAAGACCATTCCGGGAATTACCCGCTATCTGGGGAAGAAGGAAAAGGATATCCTTTTCCGTGAGCGCAAGGCCACTGCTCCCTACTACCACCTCTTTGACGACATGGTGGGGCTGCTCAAGCCACCCATGGACCTGTTCAACAGGAAGGACAAGAAGGATGCCTCGCCCGCGGCAGCTGCTCCGCCGTCCGTACAGGCGGTCCGGCCGGTTGAGCGGCCCGTATCGCAGCCTGCGGCTGCGCCGGCTCAGGTGGCATCTCCTCAGCCCGTATCGGACCCGGAGCCGGTGGTGGCGGTCCCGGAACCCGCACCGATCCGGGAAGTGCCCCTGGATGGAAGCGGCGCGCGCTAGCGCTCCGTCCGGATACACCGCAAAAGGCCCGCGCCAGTAATGGCGCGGGCCTTTTGCATTTCAGTTGCCCCGGCAGGAACATGGTTTACAATAAGGGCACGATCACACCATCTCCCGGCGGGAGAAACGGAGTTCCCATGCGACATATTCCCTTCAGTCCACGGCCGGTCTACGTGGCCGCATCCTGGATGGCGCCGGTGGGGCGCTACGACGGCAGACACCGCGCCCGGCTTTCGTTCCTGGAGATGGCAGAGCTGGCCGGGGCGGTTTTCGAAGGATGCCCCGTGCGACCCCGCGACATCGAGGCCGTGGTGGTCGGCTCCCAGAGCCCGGTCGCCTTTTCCGGGGTCGACAATACCGCGGCCAAGATCGCAGGCGTGGTCGGCGTTTCCGGCGCCAAATCGGTGCTGATCGACACCGCATCCTCGTCGGGAGCCTCGGCCTTTGAGAACGCCTGCCTCCAGATCGCCTCGGGCCGCTGCGACCATGTGCTCGCCATCGGCATCCAGAAGATGAGCGATGCCCCCACCGCCGAGGCAACCCGCATCGTGGCCGGAGTCATCGACCGGGACGAAGCCGAGTTCGGGCTGACCATGCCGGCCTGCGGAGCTCTGGTGGCCCGCGCCCTGATGGAGCGGTACGGGCTCTCGTTTGAGGAGTGGACCGCCTTTTCGGCTCTGCTGACCCAGCGGGCCCACCGCTATGCGGCCCTGAATCCCGACGCTCACCTGAGCGCGGAGATCCCCTTGGAGGAGTACTACCGCCAGATCGTCACCGGCAAGAACTATCCCTACTGGTGGCCCCTGCGCTACCACGACTTCTGCCCCATGTCAGACGGGGTGGCCGCCGTGGTCCTCACCAGCGATCCCCAGGATGTGATGGTGTCCGGGGTGGGAAGCGCCACCGATATTCCCACCATTGCCGACCGCAACTACTTTCATTCCTTTCCCGCCACCGTTTCCGCCGCGGCGGAGGCGTACGGCATGGCCGGGATCAGGGACATCCGGCAGTTCGCCGGCAAGATCCACGTGAACATGCATGACCCCTTCAACGGCTTCGGCCCCATCAATCTGGTGGACCTGGGCTTCGTCCCCCGTGGCCGCCTCCTGGATGCCCTGTTGGATGACGGCTATACCGGCGAGAACGGCCCCTTTCCCACCAACCTCACCGGCGGGCTCAAGGGGAGGGGACACCCCCTTGGCGCCACCGGCATGATCCAGGTGGTGGAGAATCACCGCATGATCAGGGAGGGGCGTTTCACGGCCGGTCTTTCCCACTCCATCGGCGGCCCCATCAACAACAACATCGTCATTCTGCTGGAACGGAGCAACCACTATAGGCACCGGCCCCACGAACCGTTCAAGCCCTGGGGGCTCCCCTCCTTGGGGCACCTCAAGCCCCGGCAGGTGACGGTCGAAAACCTCCTGGCCGCCACCGGGTCGGTCGAGGGAACCTTTGTCAGCGGTACCGTGCGCTACCACTTCAAGACGGGTGAGCCCGAACTGATCATCCTGATCGTTGCCTGCCGGGCGGCCGATGGGCGCCAGTATCGCTTTCTGTTCGGCATTGGCGGCGAAAATCACGAGAACTTCATCGCCCTCACGCCGGGGGATCGGGTCAGGCTGGAGCGGAGCGAGGGGCATATCCTCGTCAACCGGATGCCGGTCAGGAAGTTCTACCAGCGGACCATGGACGGCCTGGTTGACCTGGCATCCAGCGGGTGGAAGGTCATCCGGGGGAAGTGACAGGGGTAGGCACCCCGTTTCCGCCTTGACCGCAGTCGTTCATTAGGGTATCAGGGAGGAAGATGTGGGTGTCATGAAATTGTCCGTTTGCCATGCCGGAGGTGACCATGTCCGACAAAACCGCTGTCCTGCTCCTCCAGATGGGAGGTCCCGATTCCCTCGACGCCGTGGAGCCGTTCCTGCTGAACCTTTTCTCCGACCGGGACATCATCCGGATCGGTCCCGCCTTTCTCCAGCCGTTCATCGCTCGGCTCATCGCCAAGCGCCGCTCGCCGGGGGTGGAGCGCAAATACGAGGAGATCGGCGGCAAATCACCCATCCGCGAGCTGACCGAGAGCCAGGCCCGGGCACTGGAGGATGTGCTGGGGGACGGGTATCGCTGCTTCGTGGCCATGCGCTACTGGAAACCCTCAACCATGGAGGCGCTGGCGGCCATCAGGAGGGAGGGGATTTCGCGGGTGATTGCGCTTTCCCTCTACCCCCACTACTCCCGTGCCACCACCGGCTCGAGCGTGAATGAACTGAAGCGGGTGCTGTCTCAATCGGGTGTGCAGTTCCAGATGATGTACGTGGACCGTTTTTTCGACCACCCCCTTTACATTGATGCCCTGGCAGAGAAAATCCGGGAAGGGCTCGACGATTTCCACCCCCTGGCCGAGGTGCAGGTCCTGTTTTCGGCCCATTCGCTCCCTCAATCCTTCATCGACGAGGGTGACCCCTACCTGGACCATATCCGGGAGACGGTACGTCTCGTCATGGAGCGGTTCGAGGGGGTCACCCACCATCTGGCCTTCCAGTCCCGGGCAGGGCCGGTCAAGTGGCTGGAACCCTCAACCGACGAGATGCTGGAGCACCTGGCGGCCCACCAGGTGAAAAACCTGCTCATCGTTCCGCTTTCCTTTGTCTCGGACCATATCGAAACCCTGCACGAGATTGACATCGAGTATGCCCAGGAGGCGCATAAGCTGGGCTATTCCCGGTTCCGGCGGAGCCCTTCCCTCAACACGTCGCCCACTTTTATCTCCTGCCTGGCGGATCTGGTGCGGCGGGTGGAGGGCTGAGGGGGGGACGGAGCCAGCCGCCGGCGCAGGCGCAAAGCTCAGTGGGGAGTGTAGGGCTGCTGGCTCTTGGAAACAAGGAAGTAGACCACCCCGAGGACCAGCAGGGTTCCCGCCAGGAAGACCTGGGTGGTGAGGGGGTCGTGGCGGAGCGTGGAGATGAGGATCTCCCGGATCAGCGCCACGATGATGACCCCGATGAAGAAGAGGATGTTGAACCGTCCCCCCTTGAGGATCTTGATCTCGTTTTCGATCAGCTCGATCATCATCCAGAGAATGAGGAGCGACCCGAGCGCCGAGAGGATGCCCTTTTCCACGCTTCCCTGGAAGATGTGGCCGATGTCCCATATGAAGAGCCCCACCACCGAAACCGACACCCCGGCAAGGGCGAGGACCAGGATCAGGTTGAGCCCATAGGTGAAGCGTTCGGTCGCCGTGATGAGCTTCGACTCCAGCCGGTGAGAAACGAAGAACTTGCGCATCTCCTCCTCGCGGTATGAGGCGGACATGATGTCGAGATTGATGTCGAGGATTTTTTCCACAGCCTCCCGGCGCTGGCGGCGTTCTTCCGGGTCGGGGAAGTTGTCCTGGATGATGGAGAGGGTGAACTGCCTCACCACGTTCATGGCCACGTTCACGTAATGGGCGTTGAGCCCGACCCGCACGTGGGCATGACCGATCTTCTGGAGGTTGTGGATGTAGCGGTTGTCGTACGAGCCGGCAAAGAGGCTCACGAACCAGTCCTGGTGGGTCTGCTTGAGCTTCTGCAGGACCAGGTCCTCCTTGAGAAACTCGGCGGTTTCAGGAATGCCGAGCAGGTAGTCGTAGAACTGGTCCGCCAGACGTTCCTTATTGGTCTCGGCCAAGGGAAAGAGCGAGCCGAGCAACTCGGCATCCTCGTCGGTGAAGCGATAATGAGCCTTTATTTCCTGCATGGTCAGCATGAATGACCCTCCTTCGTGTCGAATCTGTCCAAGTATAGGCAATCACAGGTTGATTGCAATTATGTAAACTGCTGTGATACACAGGGAATGATGATGGACGGGGAGAAGAAAATCTGTGCGGTCTGCGGCAAGGTGTTCACGCCGAAGGAGCTTCGCTCCCTCTTCGAGGAGGCAGGGGAGTGGCTTGCGGCCGAGCTCTGGAACGATGCCGGCTCCCTCTGCCCCCTCTGCCTGGAGAACCGGGCCAAACTTGCCATGATGTACGTTATCGACAGGTGAACACACCCATGGAACAGACAACGATCGACGGCATATCCCTTTCGCTCGCCGGCCCCGTGGAACTGACGTTGCGTTGGGTCGGCCAGGATGAACTCCTGAAACAACTACTCGCCGCCTGGATGGTTATCGACGAGAAGGACATCCCCTTCAACCCACGCCTGATCGGCAAGCCGGGGGTGGGGAAAACAACGCTGGCCTACGCGGCCGCCCGGCGTCTGGACCGGCCGGTGTACCTCTTTCAGGCAACCATGGACACCCGGCCTGAAGACCTGATCATTACGCCGGTTATCGGTCCTGACGGGAAAATCCAGTATGCCGCGTCGGCCCTGGTGTCGGCCATGCTCAAGGGCGGGGTTCTCATCCTCGACGAGGGGAACCGCATGAGCGAGAAGGCATGGGCGTCGCTGGCCCCGCTGCTTGACGACCGGCGCTACGTGGAGTCGATCATTACCGGTCTGCGGGTGCCGGCCCACCGGGATTTCCGAATCGTGGTGACCATGAACGAGGATTCCTCGACCTTTGAAGTCCCCGAATACATCCACTCGCGGCTCCAACCCCAGATATTCATCGACTTTCCCGAGGCCGACGAGGAACTCCTGATCCTCAAGGAAAACCTCCCCTTCGCCCCGAGCCGCATCCTTGCGTATGTCGTCGATTTTCTTCAGCGTGCCCACGCGGCAGACGAACTCTATTCGGTCAGGGACGGCATCAACATCGCCCGCTATGCCCTCAAGATGATGGCCGCAACCGAGCGGGACTCGGTGGAACTGCTCCCCCTCGCCGTGGAACGGGTCCTGGGGGATGAGGCGTTGCGCTATCTGAAATAGCAGAGAAGGAAGGCAAGGCGGAGCATAATGCAAAAGGACCGCTTCTCCGAGGAAAAGCGGTCCTTTTTGCAGTTGGCGTCCCCTGGGGGATTTGAACCCCCGTCGCCGCCGTGAAAGGGCGGTGTCCTGGGCCGGGCTAGACGAAGGGGACGAAGGGAAAAGAACCCGGTCGAATGTTCGGCCGGGTTCTTTGTGTCTGGTTGGTGAGCCGCGTTGGGATCGAACCAACGACCACCTGATTAAAAGTCAGGTGCTCTACCATCTGAGCTAGCGGCTCGCAAAGAGAAGACAAGTTTTAGCAGAGTCTTTGCAGTCGGTCAAGTAATTTTTACACTTTATCCTGAAACGGGTTGCTGATGATTATGGTCTGGTCCCGGCGCGGCCCGATGGAGACGAGGACGATGGGGCAGCCGATCAGTTGCTCGAGGCGCTTCACGTAGCTTTTCGCCTTCTCGGGCAGCTCTTCGAAGGTGCGCGCACCGCTGATGTCGCTCATCCAGCCCGGCAGCTCCTCGTAGACCGGTTCGCACTTTTCGAACACGGCGAGGTTGGCGGGGAGGTCGGCCAAGGGTTTGCCTTCGAAGGTGTAGCCGGTGCAGACTTTGATGGTCTCGAAGTCGTTCAGGACATCGAGCTTTGTCAGTGCCACGCCGGTGAGGCCATTGACCCGTACCGCGTAGCGGACCACCATGGCGTCGAACCAGCCGCAGCGGCGCGGCCGCCCGGTGGTTGCGCCGAATTCGTGGCCAACCTGCCGCAGTTTCTCGCCATCGGCGTCAAGGAGTTCAGTGGGGAACGGACCGCTGCCGACCCGCGTGACATAGGCCTTGGATATGCCGATGATCTCGTGGATGTCCCGGGGGCTCACGCCGGTGCCGGTACAGGCACCGCCTGCACAGGTGGATGAGGATGTGACAAAGGGGTAAGTGCCGTGGTCCACGTCGAGGAGTGTCCCCTGGGCTCCCTCGAAGAGGAGTTTCTTGCCGGCCTTGCTGTCGTTGTAAAGGATGAGGCTTGTGTCGGCCACGTAGTTTCTGAGGATGTCGGCGTAGCCGCAGTACTGCTCGTAAATCTCCTCAAAGGTAAAGGGCTTGTCGCCCAGGAGTTTTTCGAGGATGACGTTCTTCTCTTCGAGGTTTTCCTTCAACTTGCGCGCAAACACGTCGCGATCGAGGAGGTCCATGAGCCGGATACCGCGCCGGCCGATTTTGTCCTCATAGGTGGGGCCGATCCCCCGGCCGGTGGTACCGATTTTCTTTTCGCCGCTCTTGGCTTCGCGGGCGATGTCGATCCGTTTGTGGTAGGGCATGATGATGTGGATCGATTCGCTGACCAGGAGCGCGCGGTCGTCCTTGAGGCGGCCCTTGTCCTTGAGGCGGGTGATCTCCTGGATGAAGACCTCGGGGTCGAGAACCACGCCGTTGCCGATGATGCACCGTTTACCCTCGTGGAGAATGCCCGAGGGGATCAGGTGCAGGACCACCTTTTCTTCCCCAACGACCAGGGTGTGCCCGGCGTTGTTTCCCCCCTGGTAACGGACCACGTCGTCCGCATGCTCGGTATAGATGTCAACGACCTTGCCCTTGCCTTCGTCGCCCCACTGGGCACCAACCACAACCACGTTAGCCATTTAAGACTCCTTGTCAGGTCCGGCGTCCAGCGAAAACCGTTCGCTGAACACCTCTGCCTTCTTTATCCGTTGTCCCTGTCCGTCTGCAACACGAACGAGGTAGACCTCGTCCGGCCCGCACTGATCGCCGCCGACCACCATCATGTGAAGGATGTTCATGCGGCGCGCGTAGTCAAGCGAATCGTCAAAATTTCTGCGTATGATGTCGCGGGCGGTGGTGTATCCCCGGCGCCGCAGCTGCTGGGCGATTTCGAGCGCCTCGCGCCGGTCGTCCTGCTGATTGAAGATGAGGATGTCCCGGGTCTTGCTCGCTTCCACGTCGGGCCTTTTCTCAAGGGCCGACAGGAGCGCCAGAACGTTGAAGGTGAAGCCCGTGGCCGGCGCCGGAAAACCGTAGCGTGCCGTGAGCGTGTCGTAGCGGCCGCCGCTGCAGACGGCCTCGCCCATGCCGGTCACGAAGCCTTCGAAGGTGAGGCCGGTATGGTAGTCAAGCCCGCGAACTTCGCCCAGATCAATGGTCAAATGATCTGAAACTCCATGAATATCGAGTAAGTCCAGAACCTGCGAGATGTTGTCCAGTGCCCGGCGCGACGTGTCGTTGGTCGCCACGCGTCCGGCTTCGTCCAGCACCTCGCGGCCGCCGAACAGGCGGGGAAGGGCGGCCAGTTCATCCTTTGCCGCATCAGAGAGGGGCGACTCCGCCAGGATCGACCTGACCGCAGACACGTCCTTCTTGCCGATGGCCTCCTGAAGCCGGTTGCGTACCGCCACTTCGAGCCCGGATGCCGTCATGATTCCCCGAATGAATCCCACGTGTCCCAGGTCGATCTTGAAGTCTCTGAACCCGAGTCCCTTGAGGGCTTCCACCGCCATGGTCACCATTTCGGCGTCCGCTTCGGGTGAGTCGAGGCCGATGAGTTCTACGCCCGACTGGAAGATCTCGCGGCTCCGGCCCGACTGGAGTTCCGCGTGACGCAACACCCTACCGCTGTAGCAGATGCGGTGGGGCAGGGGGTAGCCTCTCAGCCGAGTTGCTACGATGCGGGCAATCTGGGGAGTGATGTCGGAAGGAACGGCAATCAGTTTGCCGCTTTGGCGGTCATCGAAGCGAAAGGTTTTTGCCTTCAGGTCGTCGCCGAGTCCGGCGGCAATGACGTCTTCAAACTCCAGGAGCGGCGTGATGATCCGCCGGAACCCCCAGAGTTCGAAGACTTTGCGGATTTTGCCCTCGATGTAGCCGATCTTGTCGGCTTTTTCAGGGAGAAAGTCTGTAACCCCCTTGGGAAGGGGGGCTTCTATGGGGGTTATCGGAGTCACGTGTGTTGACCTGTCTGTCGGGGCCCGTGAGGGGAAAGTGGACGAAAAACCCGAAAATCCTAGCAGTTGAGCTGGGTCATGTCAATGATAATATCCCCGCGTCGGCACACGGAAAAGGGGCCGTAAGGGCCCCTTGAGTGCGCACTACCGTCCGGGTGGAGGCGGTCATTCGACCTTGCGCACCGCCACCATGCTGGCGCCGCCGGTCAGGAGCCCTTCTTTCTTGACAATCTCGAGATTGACCAGCTCCCGCCGGCTATGATCGTAGAAATAGTCGGGCAGATAGTTCTGGCTTTGCTTGGTATGCCACTTTTCGTCAAGCGACGAGCCGTTCCAGGCGAAGCAGTAGATGGAGCTCTTTTTGTAGGCTCGGTTGTTGCCGATCACGAACATGCCGTCGTTCTTGGGCACGATCACGTCGCCCGCAGGTGTCACGGTGATGCGCTGCTCAAGAAATATCCAGCGGTTGGGATCGCCGGTGGTGCGCACGTTGGCCAGGTCTTCGCGGAGAAAGTAGGTTTCACTGCCGCCGAATTTGTCGCTGCTGCGCCATAGCTCTTCGCCGGACGAGGAGTAGACGATGAGGTAGCCGTCTTCGTTGATTACCACCCAGTTTTCAGCGCCGGTCTTGTCGCGGAAGCGGTTGAAATTGTAGAGATACCCGAACCGGGGGAGCTTGAAAGGATTCTTTGCCTCGTAGGAATTGCCCGATTTGACCAGCTCGAAGATATCACCGTAGAAATCGCGGTCGTTGCTCATCTGCTGCACAAAGATTTTCTGCTCACCGCCTTCCAGGGCAATGCCGCGGAAATAGTAGGGAAGCTTGGCCGCGACCCGCTTGAGATTGTTGCCGTCGGCGACCCAGACCTGGGAGGCGAGGGATTCGCCGTCCATGATGGTCACATACGCCTCGGGAATGCCGTCTTTGTCCAGGTCGGCCGAATCGATGCCGAGCACCTTCTCCCGCGCCCCGAAGGTTACCTCAGCCAGGAGCTTGAGGTTGTCGCTTTTGCGATACAGCCGAAGGGACTTGTCGCCGGCTAGGTAGAAGTCCTGGGAGCCATCGGCCATGAGCTTGCCGGGGGTGATGGCAATGAGCTCGCCGGTGAGCCGTTGGCTGAGCCACCCGCCGCTGGCTGTCCTGGTAACATCCTGGGGTTTCACAATATCGCTGGCCAAGGGGGCGCGCACGATGTCGCCGCCGCTTGCCTGCTCCGGTTTCTCGATGTCGCGCGCAACAGGTGTCGGCATGCTGCGCAGGGGCTGTGTCGGCGCGGATGGGGCGGCGACCGCCTTGGCGGCAATCTCTGTTGCAAGCCCTTGCCCGAGCTTGCCCACTGCAGGGATCAGCTCATCCTGGCTCTCTCCCTGCTGGAAGGACCGGGCGATAACCCTGCCCCCGGCGTCTCGTGCCACTGCATCGATGCTGAAGATTTTGCCGAAGGCGATGTAGCTCCCTTTTACCAGGACATCGGCGCCGGCCGGAGAATCCACCGACAGCAGCGAGTCACCGCTCAGGCGGGAAGCGAGAAGAGTCTGGAGGGTTGTCTTCAGTTCATCCTTGTTGGCGGCACCGGTTATGGCAAACTCCGAGACGTACACTTTGATCTGGGCTGCGGATGCGATGCCGGCAGCAAGGATGAGAAGCAGCATGGAACAGGCAAAAATGACAAGCTTTTTCATCGTGGCCCCCGAAGGCTCTGTAATTGGATACGTAGGCTGAACCCGTGACCGGCAGATTATTGCAAACCGCACCAGCCATGTCAAAGCAATAGTGGCAAAAATGCAGGCAGTGCAGGGTGTTGAACGAAAAGAGGGGAGAGTTTCCTCTCCCCTCGGGGGACAACCGTGTCGTACTAGGCCTAGTTGCCGCCGCCCTTGAGAATCGAGTCGAGCAGATCGTTGGCTTCATCCAGCTTCTGCTGGAGCTTCTTGATTTCGTCGGCCGAGTAGACCTTCTTGCCCTTCTTGATCTCGGCGTTGAGCTTCTTGATCTTCTTCTGCAGGGAGTCAACCTCGGTGGCGCAGTTCTTGGAGGCCAGGAGGCACATGTCTTTTTCTTCCTTGGTCATTTCAGCGGCGAGAGCCGGCACTGTAGCCGACATCATGAAGGCTGCCATAACCATAATGGCCATTTTTTTCATGAGATAACCTCCGAATCGGAATGTTGGGTTTGTGATGAAGTCAAGTTAATCAGGTGTCGGTGCCATGTCAAGTGGCAGTGTGCCGGAAGAAGAACGATCTTCTCCCGGCACACGGGGTGATGCAATTAGAATGCGTAGTTCAGCATGACGCGGGTCAGGTACGGATTCCGGGGATCTTCGGGGTTTGCCGCCGTGCCGGCGGTATCCTTGAAGTAGTCGCCGAGAATCACGTAGGCGCCCTGTACGCTGGCAGTCAGGTTGTCAAACACCTTGTAGCCGACTTCGGCGTTGAGTTCGGTACCGAGGTACTTGCTCTTGTGACCCGCCTCGCCGGTTACGCGCGCATTGCCATAGGTGGTGTTGTCTTTGTCGGCGGCAACAAAGCCTACGTTGGCGATGGCGAATGCCTTGGAGGTAATGTTCGCATTGTAGCCGACGAATCCGCCGATGACGTTCTGTACGTTGTACACAAGAGCGCGGTCGCCGATGTTGTACTTGTTCCGGAACATGATCATCATCTCGGACTCATAGAAGCTGTGCTCGCCGTTGGCGCCGGAGGTCTCGTTGGTCACGCCCATGTAAGAGGAGTTGTCCGGATTGGCGTTTTGCTCTCCGGAGGCGTAGAGGAAGGAGGTTTTCAGGGTGCCGGGGCCGACTTTCATCTTGGCGGTGGCGTTTGCGGCCCATCCGCCGAAGTCGACCTTGGCGGTGCCGCTGGTCCGGCCGCGTTGATAGAGCAGGAAGCCGTCGATGGTCACGGGATCGAACTTGTACTCGGCATTCACACCAATGGTGTGGAGAGCGAAGTTGAGAGTTGTGTCATTCTGGTCCGCCAGCAGGGCATAGTAGGAGCCGCCGACCTTCAGGTCTTTGGAGATGTTGTATTTGCCGTCGACGATGTAGAGGTCGCGGGTAGCTTTGCCCGGGGTGGTGGCAGAGCGGTTCGCAGCAGAGCCGATGGTGAACGTATCGGCATCGTCGAGACGTGCGAACCCGAGTGCGACGGTGGCATCGCCCATTTTGGCGGCCGCAAGGACGGCAGCCGCATCGGCATTGATGAAGACGCCCTTGTACGAGTCGCTGATGGGCTGGATACCGACCTTGACGTTCAGCGGGGTCGAGGGGATGTTGAAGTCGAGGTAAACGTTTTTGGTCTCAATGTTGACGCTGTCCGCGCCGAGAGCGCCGCCATCGTTCGATCTTCCGACTACGTAGGAGGACTTGCCCCAGGTTGAGTCGATCTCGAAGTGGGTAATGAGCTTGAGATCGTCATTGGCCTTGGCCATGTAGAGCAGGCGGGCGCGCTGCTCAAGAAAGTTTCTGGTTTTGGGGTCCTGGGCGGTAATTTTGGTTGCGCCCGAAGCACCGTCGGCGAAGTTGGAGATGAAACCGTTAACCCGGAACATCCCGTGAAACTCGTTCTCCAGCGCCAGGGCCGGAACTGCCGTCGCAGCGGTCAGGGCGCCGGCGGCGGCCACAGCAAAAATCTTCTTTTTCATCGTTGCCTCCTTCATTGGTGATAAAACAGCATGGATTACTGGCTAAAACTGCCTGAATGCGTGAGAAACCTCGTTGATCACCACCTTTCAGATCAAGTATCGGATACGTATCCCGATGGTACCCCCTCCAAAAGACAAACCCTTTGCGCCCCCGAAATTCAGGCGCGGAAAGGGTTTTCTCTCGTTACATTATGCAGGATCGCATGATTATCCGGATACATTAGCATCAAGGTCCTCAAGCCGATTAACTATTGCTTATTCCGAGTTTGTCTGTCAACGCCAAAATAGCTGTAATCATGGGTGGGCAGCCGAAACCCATTCCGGTTTCATGTTGCAGCCGTGTTTCATTGACATTGTCTCGAAACAAAATAGCGTTTTAAAATTATCGCAACTATAGTCAAAGCAGGACAAAAGTCAAGTGAAAATTCAGTGGCATACTGCATCGACAGACCTTCCAGCGGCTCAGTGTCCTGACTGGCATAGTTCCGTGAGAACGCCGCCGCTGCTCTTCGGATGAACAAAGGCGATGCGTGCTCCGTGGGCGCCGTTGCGGGGCGAACTGTCGATCATCCGGGCCCCGTCCGCGACCAGTTTCGCGATTGCCGCTTCAATATCATCAACCTCATAGGCGATATGATGAATTCCGTTGCCGTTTTTTTCCAGAAATTTGGCGATGGGGCTGTCTTCAGCCGTGGGCTCCAGGAGCTCGATCTTGGTTTCGCCGATCTGGAAGAAGGCAACCCGCACCTTCTGTTCTGCCACTTCTTCAGTCCCCGTGAAGGCCATGCCGAGATTGTCGCGGTAAAAAGGAACGGCCGCGTCGAGGGATGTTACGGCAATGCCGATATGGTTGATTTTGCTGAGCATTAATCCTGTCCTTTCCCTTCGTCGGACAGCTCAGGCGAGCTGTCCCGACGAGACAACTTAGAGGACCACCGTCTCCCGGTGGACGCCGAAGACGCCACGCAGCACATCGGCAATCTCGCCGAGGGTGGCATAGGTCTTGACGGCCTGCAGGATGGGAGGCATCAGGTTGTCCGTGCCCCGGGCCGCTGCCTCAAGCGCCTTGAGGGCTTCCTGGACCTTCGCGCTGTCCCGCTTGGCTTTCATGTCGGTGAGTGCCTTTTTCTGGGCGATCTCCACTTCTTCCTTAATCTTGAGAAGTTCGGGCTGGGGCTCGTTCTGGATGGTAAAGCGGTTGACCCCGACAATGATCATTTCGTCGGTTTCGATGGCACGCTGGTAGGCGTAGGCCGAGTCCTGGATCTCCTTCTGCTGGAAGCCGCGGGAGATAGCCTCTACGGCGCCGCCGAGGCGGTCGATCTTCTCAATGTAGTCGAATGCGGCCTGCTCGATCTGGTCGGTAAGGGATTCCACGAGGAAGCTGCCTGCCAGAGGATCAATGGAATCGGCGGCACCCGACTCATAGGCAATGACCTGCTGGGTGCGGAGCGCAATCCGGACCGAATCTTCGGTGGGCAGCGCCAGCGCCTCGTCGCGTGAGTTCGTGTGGAGCGACTGGGTGCCGCCAAGCACCGCCGCCAGAGCCTGGATGGTGACCCGCATGATGTTGTTGTCGGGCTGCTGGGCGGTGAGGGTGCAGCCGGCGGTCTGAGTGTGGAAGCGCAGCATCATGGACCGGGGATCTTTGGCGCCGAAGCGCTCTTTCATGATCTTGGCCCACATGCGGCGGGCGGCCCGGAATTTCGCCACTTCTTCCAGCAGGTTGTTGTGTGCGTTAAAGAAGAAGGCGAGACGAGGGGCGAATTCATCAACCGACAGGCCTGCCTTGATGGCGGCATCCACGTAAGCGATGCCGTCAGCCAGGGTGAACGCTACTTCCTGCACTGCGCTGGAGCCGGCCTCACGGATATGGTAGCCGGAGATGGAGATGGTGTTCCATTTCGGAACACAATCCTTGCAGTAGGCAAAGATGTCGGTAATGATCCGCATGGACTCGCGGGGGGGGTAGATGTAGGTGCCGCGGGCCATGTACTCCTTGAGGATGTCGTTCTGGATGGTGCCGGAAATCTTGTCGGCCGACACGCCTTGCTTCTCGGCCACGGCAATATACATGGCAAGAAGGATGGCGGCCGTGGAGTTGATGGTCATGGAAGTGGAAACCTGGTCAAGGGGGATGCCGTCGAAGAGCACTTCCATGTCGGCCAGGGAGTCGATGGCGACCCCCACCTTGCCCACTTCACCGGCGGCCATGGCGGCATCGGAATCGTAGCCCATCTGAGTGGGAAGGTCGAACGCGACGGAAAGACCGGTCTGGCCCGCTTGGAGGAGGTACTTGTAGCGCTCGTTGGATTCCTTTGCCGTGCCGAATCCCGCGTACTGCCGCATGGTCCAGAAGCGCCCGCGGTACATGGTGGGCTGGACTCCCCGGGTGAACGGGTACTGACCCGGGAACCCCAGTTTTTCTTCGTAACCCTCATAGCCTTCGAAGGTCGGGGTGAAGCAGCGCTCCATTTCGATGCCCGAGGTGGTGCGGAATTCGGGCTTCCGCTCCGGGGCCTTGGCAATATTCTTGGCCACGACAGTATCCTGCCATGCTTGTTTCTTTTCGCTGATGCTCATGGATATCTCCTTCTGATGCGTTGGGAGTCTCTGAGTGCTCTGCAGAGTCATAGCACCGTACGCAGAGACGCCCCGTCCGGGGCGTCAGAGCTGCGGTGTGGTGCATGGGCGTGCCCTAGAGGATTTTTTTGACCACGTCCCAGATTTCGGCATTGATTATTTCAGGATGCCTGCCGGCGGAGGCGTCGATTCTGACACCGCGCCACCGGGAAATTTCCTTGAGATAGAACTCGCGCATCTGGTTGTAGTAGTCGATTCCCCCCTCGTGGTGTATCTGCAGAACATCCTCGATCCGCTCGAAGGCTTCCTGGGCCGGCACGTCGATGAAGATGGTCAGGTCCGGAAAAATTTCATCCTCGAAGAGAAATCCCCTGGAAATCTTGTCGATATGACGCAGGACATCGAAATGCTTGGTGTAACCGCTGACCCAGGCGTTTGCCAGGGATGAGACGCTCGATTGTTTGCAGAGGACTATCTTGTCCTGTTGCAGCGCAGGCTCAACGACATTCTTGAATACTTCGGTCCGGACCGCACTCTCGAACAGGAAGTCGGCCCGGGGAGTCCTGCCGAAGGGCCAGTTGAGCAGATTGGTGATTCCCAGTTCCTTTGCCCGCCCGGAATCTGGATTGGCGCATTCGACGACATCGTACTTGTTCTCCACGAGGGTGTTGT
Source organism: Geobacter sulfurreducens PCA (assembly GCF_000007985.2). Lineage (NCBI taxonomy): Bacteria > Pseudomonadati > Thermodesulfobacteriota > Desulfuromonadia > Geobacterales > Geobacteraceae > Geobacter > Geobacter sulfurreducens. The sequence goes on along the minus strand of NC_002939.5, from coordinate 3,624,226 downwards.
GGAGCGCCACGATGCCTGCCTTGACCTGCTGGCCGGAGCCGCTGATTCCCTCGATAACGATCAGTTTCCCTTTTCTCACGGTATCCTCCTCAATAGCGGTAAGTGGTATTCGTCGGGGCTGTGCGGCGCCAGAATCGTGCCTGCGGACTCCATGGCGTGCGGTGCCGCTGGCGTCCTGCTCCCCATACAAGCCGACCCCGCCTTTTCGGGCAGGGTCGGCAGCTACGATGAGGGCTTCCGGGGTGAGCGGAGCCCTCTGCGTATCAATCCGCCCCGCGCCTAGAGAACAGCCTTGAGATAGGCTGCGGTCCGTTCGCGCTTGATCTGCTCCAGTTCTTCCGGGTTCACTTCCACGAATTTTTCGTCGGGCGTTACCTTGAAAAGGGGCTGTCCTTTCTGGACGATGCTGCCGTCGGCCCCCTGCATGATGATCTTGTCAATGGTACCGGAGAAGGTTGCCCGCACCGTATTGAACATCTTCATGACTTCGATGATGTAGAGCGGCTGCCCCTTCTCGAAGTGCATCCCTTCCGAGACGAAGGGGGGCATGCCCGGCGCTTCCTGACCGTAGTACATGCCGCCGCACATGGCAACGATTTCGTCGGCCTTGGTAGCAGGGGGAGGGACCAGCACCTTCTTCATCCGGGTCTGGAGTTCCGGATCGTTCAGGTGGTCGGGGATGGTGACCTCAAGATCTTCCTCCACCTTGAAGTCCCAGAATTTCACGGTCTCGGCGATGATGAAGAGCATGCCGAGGAGTTCAAGGCCCGCCTCAAAGCCCATGTGAGCTGACTGGATGTCAAGCCACTCACCGGCGGAGAACCCTCCCTGGGGCTTCTCGTTGGCCAGGATAGCCGAAAGGGCATCGAACTCGTGGAGTCCGAGGTTGAACTTTTCGGACAGGGTGGTGTAGAAGCGCAGCCCCTTCTGAAGCAGGTCGCTGTCGTGGCTCCAGATGACGTCAGCAGCCGGTGCCGCCGGGTCGTAGGACATGTTGAGGTACTCGTAGGTGTCACCCAGGATCACGAAGGGGTTGTCGTGCCAGACCACCTTTCCGTTTTCCATGGTGAAGTTCTTCCGGTTGGTGGAGAGCCATCCGGAGAGAAGATGGGGATCTGCCAGGAGACGGTCCATGGGGCGGGTGACGAGGGTCCCCTTGCGGTCGAGGATCGAGGACATCTCTTTGGCGATCTTCGGGTCGTCGGGGAACTGCTCGGCCATTTTCTTGGCATAGGCCTTCTTCATCTGGATGAAGGCGAAGAGCGTATCGAGCTTGTTGGCTTCTTCCTTCAACTGCCCCACCAGGGTCAGGTAAGGGACCACGAAGCGGGTGGTCGGCTTGGCCATGACGTTCTGGCCAAGGAACCAGTTGACGAGGCCGTAGTGGAACTCCAGGTTGGTGGCCAGGTCGGTGCCCCTCAGGGTGGTCTTGCCCAGAACTTCGGAAAGCTTCCGGTAGCTGTCGAGACGGTCCTCCCCTTTGGTGAGGAGAAGGGCGATGTTGGAGTCGTAGGCCCCGGCAACTTTGTAACGCATGAACATGCCGGTGTCGGGGTTGACCAGGCAGATTCCCTGATCATCGCGGATCTCTCCTACTATGGGGTCGGACCAATAGCGGATCATACCGCCGGCGTGGGGAGAGAGGGAGGCGTCTGTGGCGTTGAGGCGGGCCTCGGCGCCGGCGCCGAACCGGGGTATCCGTTCCGGCTTGGGGAGCCGCTTCTTGTGGCGCACCAGCAGAGCCATGGCCTCCACCAGAGACTCGACGATGAAGAAATCGTTCTTGTCCTTGGGATTGGTGAATTTGAGGGAATAGCAGAGCTCCGAAACCCGGTGCTCCACTTGGATACGGGTGTTCACTTCCATGAAGTAGTAACGGTCCCGGTCGACGATGCACTCAAAGGTGGAGGCGGAGTCGAGCCCTACGGCAGCGCCGAATTTTGCGGCATCCTCCTCCATCCGCTTGAGGACCTTGAGGTCGCTCTCCAGGGCCTTCACTTCGGCCTTACGTCCGGCATTTTTGGCCTTCTCGATGGCAACTGCCAGCCCTTCCTGGGTGACGGATATTTCCAGGAGTTTCTGCTCATGCATCTGAAGGGAGCAGTCGCGACCTCCCATGGAAATGCACCATTCGCCGTTGCCCAGGAGTTGGATCTCGTTGTGGCGGGTCTGCTCGATGTTGAGCTCGATGAGGACGTTTTTGTTGTCACCCACGCCATTGGCCTTCACCTCGTTCAGCACTTCCCGGACGAGTCCCGGGGCCTCGGCGGCCGCGTCCTTGATCTGGGCGTTGGTCGGTTTCTTGACGCTGAGGAGGGACGCGCCGAGAATCCGCTGCCCCTTGCCGCCGCCGCCGCCGATGGCCTTAAGGCGGATCCGGCTGCCGGGGTATTCCCGGAACATGTTCTCCACTTCCACCTGCACCTGGGCCGAGAGTTCCTCGATGGAGTAGAGGTCGATCCCCTTGGCGTAGGAGGCGTAGAGGATCTCGTCGGCAAGCTCTTCAAGAGAAAGTTTCGTGTCTTTGAGTACCTTGGCGTCTACGTCGAGGCCCTCGGACTTTACCAGGGCTAGAAGCGCTTCGCGAGTCGGGTGCTTCGCGACTAGGGTCCGGGCGGTGACGTTGTTGATGCCGGGGGTAACGCTGACGCCTACCTGCAGAGCGGTTCGCTTGGCCTCGTCCTTTTTGCCGGCGTCGGCCTGGGTCCGGGAGTTGGGGCCCATGAAGGAGAGTCCGGCGTTCTCAATGGCGGCCACGAACTCCTCGTCCTCAGCCATGAAGCCGTAGCCGGCGAAGATGGAATCGTAGCCGTTATCCTTGGCGATCTGGATGATCTGGCCAATCCGTTCGATCCGCTCCTCCTTGGTGGCACCGGTGTAGTCGGGCACCCGGTGAACGCGGTTGGAATCGGTCAGCTGGCGCAGTTCCGGGGCAAGGGCATTGGCGTAGACAATGGAGTCCTTCTCCGAGAGGAGGATGCCGTAGTGGGAGATGCCCATCTCCTCGAAGACATCCATGGCCTCCTTGCGGATGGGGCCACGACAGACGATCAGCGGCTTCAGGTCTTCACAGGCAAAGGAGCGCACCCACTCGGAGTCGGATGCACTCAGCCGGCGGTCCCGGTGAATCAGGGGGTTGTTATTGTACAGGTCGGTCATTGGTCTCTATCTCCAATTCGATAAAGAAAATAGTGATTAGTGGAATTCGCGCTGCGGGCCGCACATGGGCGACGGCTTGTAGTGCCGCATCAGGAAGGCGATGTTTTCGCCGAGTACCTGGCGCAGATCGGTCGGCATGACGATGGAGGAGATGGAGCCCAGGGCCAGACCTTCCTTCGGGTTCATCAGTTCTTTTTCGTACCGCTGATTCAGGGCGGCTTCCTGGCCCTTCAGCCACTCGGCCGCTTCCTTCTCCGCATCCTTCTTGGCTGCACCGGCCTCCATTCCAGCCTTGGTGCGCTCTTCAACCCCCTTCTTGACCATGTCGGCAACGGCGCCGCGGATCTTGCGGATCTCGTCCTTGTAGACGAATTCCTTGCCGGCAGGACCCATGACGGCGAGGCGGGTGGTGGGAAGGGCCAGCACCAGGTCGGCGCCGGTGGGATAGTTGTTGTAGGAGGCGTAAGCGCCCCCGAAGGCGTTGCGCAGAATCAGCAGGATTCGCGGGGTGCGCACGTCGACGATGGCGTCGAGCATGGAGCGGCCGGCCTGGACAATGCCGCGGCTTTCCTGTTCGCGACCCGGCAGGAAGCCGGTGGTGTCTTCCATGAAGATGATGGGGATGTTGTAGATGTTGCAGAACCGGACGAAGCGGGCAATTTTCACCGCCGAGTCGCAGTCGATCTGACCCGAAGCCACGGCCGAGTTGTTGGCAACGAAGCCCACGACTTGGCCCCCCAGGCGGCCGAAGGCCGTTACCGCTTCCTTTGCCCGTTCAGGCTGCAGTTCGAAGTAGTCACCATGGTCACAGATTTGCTGGATGATGATGGAGACGTCGAACGGAGTGTTGAAGCCGGTCGGCGAGTTGAAGGCCTTTTTCAGGAGGGTGTTGATCTCCCAGGTTTTGCGGTTCAGAGGATCGCTGGTTTCCTGGAACGGTGCGCCCACGCTGTTGTTGTCAGGGATGTAGGAGAGGAGCCGGACCGCTGTCCGGAGGGCAGCTACCTCGTCGGAGACGGTCAGGTCGGCTACGCCCGATTTGCCGTGGACCTTGGGGCCGCCAAGCTCATCGGGAGTGATGTCCTCGCCGAGAACCGATTTGACGACGCCGGGCCCGGTGAGGCCGAAGAAGGTGTCGGCGGGCTGAATGACGAAGCTCCCCTGCCGCGGCAGGTAGGAACCGCCGCCGGCGTTGAAGCCGAACATGCACATGATGGAGGGGACTACGCCGCTGATCTTGCGCAGCGCCGTGAACGCCTCGGCATAGCCGTCGAGACCGCCGACCCCGGCCGGAACGAAGGCGCCTGCGGAGTCGTTCATGCCGATGAGGGGAATCCCCTTTTCGCCGGCCATGTTGAAGAGACGGGCCAGTTTGCTGCCGTTGGTGGCGTCGATGGACCCGGCGCGTACGGTAAAGTCGTGGCCGTATACCGCCACATCACGGCCGCCGATATTGAGAATGGCGGTCACCAGCGAGGCGCCGTCCAGGTTCTTGCCCCAGTTCTGGTAGAGAACGTTGGGCTCCTTGTCGCTAAGCACCTTGATCCGCTCCCAGACGGTCATCCTTTTCTTGAAGTGCTGCTTTTCGATCTGATCGATGCTGACCGATTTGATGGGGCGCTGAATCAGGTCGTAACCTTCTTTCATGGCCTCTTCGTAGGGTCCGGTCGTGCGTGAAATCTCTCCCGGAATGGTGAACTCCACTTTCTCGGGCGGGTCAAAGGGGTTGTTCAATGATGGTTTAATTGCTTTCATGGACATCTCCGCAATCCTTCCGGTACGTGGATTTAGCTACATGCGACTGCCGTGCTACACACTTCATTCACACATCCTCCTCTGCTTAATGAATAACCACATAAGTGAACCGGGGCTCCGTCACTTCCGGGCCGGGCCCCGTGAATCCATCTGCCGTATACGGAGCGTTGTACAAAAAAAGGGGCTCGTGCAACGGACCGGCCCCATGAACTTGTTCGAATGGTACCCGTTCAACGGGTGACTACGGCGAGAACCTGCACTTCACTGCCATCCCTGGAAAGGAGGCGATGCTTCAGGGAGGAGTCAAAATAGACACAGTCACCTTCTTCAAGGATAACGCGCTCATCCTCAAGCAGAAGCTCCGCCGTTCCCTTCATGACGAACAGAAACTCTTCACCGTCATGGTTATAGGTGTTTTCTTCTGCGGCCTTTTCGGTGACCGTCAGCAGAAACGGCTCCATCTTCTTGTTTTGCTTGCGGAAGGAGAGCGATTCGTAGGAGTACCCCTGGCTGGTGCCGGCCCGGGAGATAACGCGCGGAATGACCTTGCGTTCGCCCCGGCGCACTACTTCGTAGCGATACTCCTCCTCATCCTCAGAGAAGAAAAGACTGATCTTCACATCGAAGAACTTGGCGATCTTCGAAAGAGTGGCGATGGGCGGAGAAACGTTGTTGTTCTCGATTTGGGAGATGAGGGCGGGGGAAAAGCCGGTCTCGCGTGCCACAGCCTGGAGTGTCAGCTTCTTGGCGAGACGGAGCTTTTTGATTTTCGCCCCGATATTGTACTCGGTCATCCACCTCTCCGGAACACTCACAACGCCGGCGGCGGGAGGAAGCGTCGCCGGCAGCCGGCTTCCTGTTCTTCTCCCGCGTCGTTGTGTTTTAAGAAATAAAACTGGTTTTTATTCGATTGTGTAATACCTCAATTCACCGTGTAATGTCAATAAAAGAATTTTTATCTTGGCTTAAGAGTCCACGGTGGGTGGGCGATAACGAGAGGGGGTGGGAGGGCGTTTCCGCGGGGCGCGGTAAGAATTAGAACGACTTTTTCGGGGGAGCGTGGACGGGGGAACGGGACGAGAGTCCCGCTCCCCCGCAGCGGTTACTTTCTGAGCGCTCGGGCGAGCACTTCAAGGGTATGCATGACCCGGGTGCGGTTACCGTGCTGCTTGAGCCCGTCGGAGAGTTGCATCATACAGCCGGGACAACCGGTGACGACCGCGTCGGCACCGGTCTTTTCGATGGCTGCGCTCTTTCCCTCATTGATCTTCAGGGACGTGTCATAGTGATAGACATTGAAGGTGCCGCCAAGTCCGCAACATTTGTCGGCACCCTCCATCTCCGCGAGTTCGACCCCGGGAGAGCCTTTCAGCAGTTCGCGGGGCTGGCGGGTGATGTTCCTGGTCCGCAGGTGGCAGGGGTCGTGGTACGTGATCTTCAGGCGTTCGCCCGCCCCCGTTTCCTCCGGATGCAGCCCGAGCTGCTGGAGGAGCTGGGCCGCGTCGACCGTTTTGGCGGCAATGGTCCTGATTCGCGCTGCCAGTTCCGGATGCCGTTTGCCGATGAGGGCGGGGTAGAATTTATGGAGCGCCCCGCCGCAGGTGGCGCAGGCTGTCATGATGTAATCGGCCTCGTACCGTTCAAGGGCCGCCAGATTCTGCTCAGCAAGGCCGCGAACCGTATCCAGGTCGCCGCCCGACATGCCCGGGAGACCGCAACAGCCCTGCCCCTTAGGGATGATGACGGTACAGCCCAGGTGCCGGAAAAGGGCCAGGGCCGCTTCACCCACCTCGGTGTAGACGAAGTTGGTCATGCAACCGACATAGAAGACGACGCGGGGTTTGCCCGGCTCTCCCTGGATAACTTCCGGGTGACGGTCCATGAAGGGTTTACGGGCGATCTGGGGGATGTGGCGGCGGTTGCCCACGAAGGGAAGGGGGAAGCGGAGGCGCAGCCCCGAGGTCTGGGGGACCTTGCGGAAAAAGAGCGGCCCCAGGATTGCGGCGGCAAGAGCGCCGAAGGACATCAGCCGGCGGTTTTTAATGACCTGTCCCACCGCCTTGTGGAAGGTGGTGAGTCCGCGGCGCCGGGCCAGGGACTCCCGGGCGGTGACGACGATCTCGTCGGTGGGCACGTCGTTGGGGCACTTTTCCACGCAACTGCCGCAGAGCAGGCACTTGGACATGACCGCGTAGGTCTGCTCGTCCAGCTCGATGTCACCCTTGAGGATGTGCTGGGCGATGGCCACCTTGCCTCGGGCCACGGCCGGCTCCCGCTGCCAGGCGGCAAAGGCCGGGCAATGGGCGCGGCAGGCGCCGCACTTGACGCATTTTTTGAGTTCGTTTTCGACGCGTTTCAGCGGATCCAAATCTACGACCTTTCTTTGTCGCGCAGTGCGCGGAACTGAATCTGTGCCCGCAAGCCGCTCACGGCGTACCTGGCGGCTGCCGCCGCATCACGCGGGAAACATCTTTCCCGGATTGAGGATGTTGTTCGGGTCCAGTGCCTTCTTGACGGCCTTCATGGCCGCCACCTGGGCCGGTTTCAGCTCCAGATGGATGTATGGTTGCTTGGCCAGGCCAACGCCGTGTTCGCCGGACATGGTGCCGTTCAGGTCCAGGGCGGCCTGGAAGATTTCGCCGATGGCCCGGTGGGCCTTCTCCTCTTGTCCAGGAATAGCCTTGTCGATCATGACGTTGACGTGGATGTTGCCGTCGCCCGCATGGCCGAAGTTGACGATGGGAATGTCGTACTTCTGCCGGATCTTGTCGATGACCCGGATAACATCCGGTACCTTCGAGCGCGGGACCACGATGTCCTCGTTGAACTTGTCCGGATTCACGTCCCGCAACGATGGCGACACCAGGCGCCGCACCTTCCAGAGGGCCTCGGACTCGGCCGCGTCCCGGGCGATCTTGCATTCCACGAGGCCCAGGGGCCTGATCAGGTCCTGGATGCGTGCCGCCTGCTTTTCGATCAGGTCCCGGTCTCCGTCCACCTCGATCAGGAGCACCGCCCGCCCCTCTGCCGGAATCCCCAGATTGAAGCGCTTCTCCACGCACTGGAGGGTGGCGTGGTCCATGAACTCGAGGGTCGTGGGAATGATCTTGTTGCCGATTATCGTGGAGACCGCCTTTGCCGCACCGTCGATGGAGTCGAAGATGGTCAGCATGGTCTTCTTGGCCTCGGGCAGTGGCAACAGCTTGAAGATGATCTTGGTGATGACCCCGAGGGTTCCCTCGCTGCCGCACAGGAGGCGGGTCAGGTCGTATCCGACCACTCCCTTGTAGGTTTCGCCGCCGGTGCGGATGATTTCGCCGGTGGGAAGCACCACTTCCAGACCCATGACGAAGTCGCGGGTGACGCCGTACTTGACGCAGCGGGGGCCGCCGGCGTTCTCGGCCACGTTGCCGCCCAAGGTGGAAAACTTGAGTGAGGCCGGATCGGGGGGGTAGAAGAGCCCCAGCTTTTCCACCTCCTGTTGGAACTGCTCCGTGACGACACCCGGCTCCACCTCGGCGACCAGGTTCTCGGTGTCGATGCGGAGGATGCGGTTCAGTCGGGTAACGACCAGGACGATGCCGCCCCCCTTGGGGAGCGCGCCGCCGGTGAAGCCGCTGCCGGCGCCCCGAGGAAAGACCGGAAAGCGCTCCGCATTGGCCAGCTTCAGGATGGCGGCGATCTCCTCCGGCGAGGCCGGGTGGACCACGGCGTCGGGGAGAAATTCCATCTGGGTGGCGTCATAGCCGTAACAGAGCAGATCCTGGCGGTCAGTCGCCACGTTGTCGGTGCCGACGATTAGTTTCATTTCTTGAATGATGCGGGAATCAATCATTGTTGCAATGTCCTTGTAGGGGCGATCCTTGTGATCGCCCAAGATCGGGCAAACACGAGGTTTGCCCCTACATCATTATCGGCAGCACCGTTCCCCCCTCGGGGACGACGTAGGCGGTGTAGTCGGACGGGAGCAGGCTCGCCGCCGCTGTCATGGCCTCGTCGAGGGTTCTGGCGGGGGTCATTCCCATGGTCCGCACCTCCTCCGGGGGGAGGTCCGAGACCAAGATGATGCTGAAGGTTCGGGCCTTCTGCAGCAGGGAGAAGGCGGTCTGGCCGTTGATTTCGTAGTGGCTTCGCAAACGTGCTTCGAAGGCATCCAGTTCCCGGAACCGGAACCAGTCGAAGAACGTTGCATTGCCGTAACCGTCCCGGCATTGGGCGAGCAGGACCATGACTCCTCCCCGGCGCAGGGCCTGACAGCCGTACTCCATGGACTTGTGGGACTGGATGACGTTGATGTCCTTGGGGTAGCCACCGCAGGATACGACCACCAGGTCCGCCGGCTTCTTCAGGGGAAAGGAGAACCGGTCGGCATAGAAACGGCACCCCTCCTCGTGGGCCTCGCGCCAGTGGCCGGCAAAGGCGGCGATGATCCGCTTGGCGGGGGAGAGAACCGTGTTCAGGATGAATTCAGGATTCACCATGGCACAGGCCTCGACCATGGTCTGGTGGACCGGGTTGCCTTCCAGGTTGCCGGTGGTGGCCAGAGGGTTTCTGCCGGTGCCTTCACCGGGGTTCAGGACTGCGTAGTGGCTCGCCATGCAGCTGGCGCGGCCGGCCACGCCGGGCAAGATGCTCTTGCGCCCTCCGCCGAAGCCGGCGAAGTAGTGAAAGCCTATAGTCCCGGTGAGGATCACCCGGTCGGCTTCCGCCACCGTGCGGTTCACCACAACGTCGACACCGGTGGATGTTCGGCCGATCAGGACGAGTTTGCCGGGGTTGTCGCACTCATGGTCCGTAATGCGAATCCGGCCGTAGAGGGGGCCAGTGATCCGCTGGTGCTCGTGTTCTGTCTGCTTGCGGTGGATGCCGAGGGCCACGACGATCTCAATGTCGCGCTCCCGGACTCCTGCAGCCGCAAGACGCTCCACCAGCAGGGGAAGATAGATTTCGCTCCCGGTGTAACGGGTTATGTCCGAGGTGACGATGACGACCCGTTCGCCCGTCCTGAAGGTGGCGATGGCGTCGGCGCAACGGTCAAGTGCTTCGGAGATGATGGCTGCCGGATCGCTGTCCGGTGCGGGCACCGACGGGCGGATGACTCCCATGAGCCGTTCGGGGGGGATTGCCAGGGAAAATGAGGTGTCGCCGTACTTCAGGTCCATGAGGTTCGATGATACAGGTTCGTGCAGCAAAGCGCAAGAAAGCCTGAACGGGCGGGGCACGCAGAGCCACGCCCGTTCAGGTGCGGATTCACGGGGCAGAGGGCGTCAGAACCCCTTGTGGTACTCGATGACCTGCCGGGCGAAGTTGCGGCCGAATTCGAAGGCGCCCTCCTCGTCGGCCCGGGAAGGACGATAGGGTATCTGGAATCCCGGCTCGACTGCCTGAAGTCCCATCTTCTTGAATTCTTCGTAGGCGTCTCTTACCGCGCCGCCGCCCCAGCCGTAGCTGCCGAATGCCCCCACGATCCTGTTTTTGGGCCGCAGCCCCCGCAGGTGGGTCAAGAATTCTGCCACGGAGGGGTAGAGGATGTTGTTGAGGGTTGGCGAGCCGATAAGGGCGCCGCGCGATTTCCAGAACTCCTTGATGGCGACGCTCATGGGGGTGGCCCGCAGCTTTACGACGCGGCAGTCGAGCCCTTCGGCCCTGATTCCCTCGGCAATGGGGACCGCCATCTTCTCGGTGCTTTGCCACATGGTGTCGTAGATGATGGCAACCGACTCGTTCGCCTTCCCGTTGGCCATGTCCATATACATGCTGAGGACCTTGCCGGGATTGGCTCGCCAGATGAGACCGTGGTCCGGTGCGATGATGTCGATGTCGAATCCCTTGGCCTGGATCTCCGCTATCTTGGTTTTGATCATCTGGCCGAAAGGCATCAGGATGTTGGCATAGTAGTCGACGACCGCATCCTCGAGTTCGGCGGCCGAATCGCTCTTCTCGAATTCGTCGTCGAACCGGCTGGCCGAGGCCACGTGCTGGCCGAACGCGTCCTGGGTGAACAGGATGCGGTCGTGGCGCGAATAGGTCACCATTGAATCGGGCCAGTGGAGCATCGGGGTTTCAAGGAACTCGAGGGTGCGGGCTCCGATACAGAGGGTGTCGCCGGTCTTGACCGATTTCACGTTCCAGTTGGAGAGATCGAAGAACCGTTCGATTCCTTTCCGCCCCTTGTCGGAAATATAGATAGTTGCCTGGGGGGCCAGCGCCATGATCCGGTCGAGGCTGGACGCATGGTCGTTTTCGATGTGGTTGATGATGATGTTTTTGATCCGCGCCGGATCGACAATTCCGGCGATGTTCTTGATTGTAAGGTCGGCGAAATCGTACTTAACCGTATCGATGAGGGTGATTTCCTCGTCCATGATGAGGAAGTTATTATAAGTGGTGCCGCGCGGGGTTTCATAACCGTGGAAGTCGCGCACCGCCCAGTCAACAGCGCCCACCCAGAACACACCTTGTTTTATTTCAACAGCTTTCACTGGCGTAACCTCCTTCTGATGTCGGTTGGGAATGATTATTCACGTGCTCTTGAAACATGAACGGCCCTCACCAAAGGGGAGGGCCGGAGGGGCGTGGAGGCGTCTCTGCATCCAGGCCGCCGGTTCCTGCTACATTTCGGTGAGGACTTTTTCGTCGTACAGGGCTTCTACCTTCAACTTGTGACCCTTTTCAACGTCGGCGAGCACCATGAGCATCCGCTTGAGTTTCGGGTCGTCGGTCATCTCGGACGCGGCCATGTAGAGTTTGTAGGCCGATTCCTCGGTTTTCATGGCATAGCGGAGAATCTCCGGGTAGTCCATGTCCTCCCTGAACGGGAGGTCGACCATGTACTCGGCCAGCTTCATGTCGGGCCGTTCTGCAAAGGTGTAGTGCTCGGCCCCTTCGATGTTCAGGTTTTCAAAGGCGTGCTTGTGACCCGCCTCCTCATTGGCCATCTCTTCGAACATCTTGCGTGCCGCTATGCTTGTGGCCTTCTCTGCCGCCGTCTTGTACAGGCGGTAGGCGGTTTCTTCCCGCTGAACAGCGAAACGGATAATGTCTTCCAGTGTTGCGAACTCCATCTACCTACCCCTCCCTGGCGCAGCTGACGCATACATCATGCAGTGAAGCCGGGTCATCTCAGGTTATTTCTTCGAATTGATCAGGGCCAACGCCGCAGACGGGGCAAGCGTCGGGCGGTTCGGGGCCTTCGTGGATGTAGTCGCAGACAACGCAACGCCATTTTTTCATGAAATCCCTCCTTTTGTCAGAGACTGATCTAACGACAGTCGGCGCACAGCCCGCTGAAGTTGATGGAATAGTCGGTGATTGTGAATCCCCCGATCTCGCCGGCCGGTATCGGAAGTGAGTTGAGCTGGGGGTCGTGAATGTCGCTTACCCGCTGACACCGGGAACAGACCGCGTGATGGTGCCGCTCGGTGTCTGCGTCGAATCGGGCCTTTGCCTCCGGATTACTGATCTTTTGCGCGACTCCGATGCCCACCAGAGTTTCCAGGACGCGATACACAGTCGTACGAGAGATACCGCGCAGTCGGCCCTTGACCGTATCATACAACTGGTCGGCCGTGGGGTGGTCAGTCCGTTCCGCCAGTGCCTCCATGATGACCCGACGCTGGACGGTCATGGCGAACCCGTTTTTGCGGCACCCCGCTTCGAGGGCCTGAAGCTTTGATTCTTTGAATTGAATTTTCTCGTTCATGTAATTGGTATTTTATTGCATTTGAGAGTCTACGTCAATAATTGTTCAATACTATCAGGCTTTGCACGAGTCAACAAGCCTCTTTGCACGATTGTCGTCGCACCGGGCGGGCGAGGCATTTTAACGTTGACAATTCGCATGGTTTCCTATAACAATTTTTCGTTTTTCGCTCTGCGGATGCGGGGCTTTTTTTGCGGAAACACGGCCTGTTCGGCTATCTATCATAGGAGGTTGGTTCATGGAACAGTATGCAGTCTATTTCGCCCTGGTCTGTGCCGCGGCGGCCGTTGTCTACGGCCTCGCCTCGGCCCAGTGGATCCTGGGGCTCCCCCAGGGGAACGAGCGGATGCGCCAGATCGCCGCAGCGGTCCAAGAGGGTGCCGGCGCCTACATGAAGCGCCAGTACACCATCATCGCCGTGGTCGGCGTGGTCATGTTTATTGCCCTGTTCGCCACGCTGGGGATGAAAACCGCCGTTGGTTTCGCCATCGGTGCCATTTTCTCGGGCCTGACCGGCTTCATCGGCATGTTCGTTTCGGTTCGCGCCAATATCCGGACCACTGAAGCCGCCAAGTCCGGCATCCACAAGGCTCTCAACGTGGCCTTCAAGGGCGGGGCAATCACCGGCATGCTGGTGGTCGGTCTCGGGCTCCTGGGTGTGGCCGGTTACTATCTGGTCCTGCAGCAGCTGATGCCCGGCGCTCCGGTCAAGGACATCGTGAGCCAGCTGGTAGGCCTCGGCTTCGGCGGCTCCCTGATCTCGATCTTCGCCCGTCTCGGCGGCGGTATTTTCACTAAAGGTGCCGACGTGGGTGCCGACCTGGTGGGCAAGGTTGAAGCCGGTATTCCCGAGGACGACCCGCGCAACCCGGCGGTCATCGCCGACAACGTGGGCGACAACGTGGGCGACTGCGCCGGCATGGCCGCCGACCTGTTCGAAACCTATGCCGTGACCCTGATCGCCGCCATGCTGCTGGGCGCCATCGCCTTCAACAACTTCTCAGGCGCGGTGACCTATCCGCTGATCCTCGGCGGCATCTCCATCATCGCCTCCATCATCGGCACCTTCTTCGTCAAACTTGGCGCCAGCCAGAAGATCATGCCTGCCCTCTACAAGGGGCTGATCGCCTCAGGCGTCATCGCCTGTATCGCCTTCTACTTCGTCACGGTTCAGATGTTCCCCGAAGGGAACCCCACCGGGTACTCCGCCACTAACATCTTTATCTCCGCCATTGTCGGCCTGGTGGTCACCGGTGCCATCTTCTGGATCACCGAATACTACACCGCCACCGAGTACGCCCCGGTGAAGCACATCGCCCAGGCCTCCACCACCGGCCACGCCACCAACATCATCGCCGGCCTCGGCGTCTCAATGAAGTCCACGGCCATGCCGATCATCGTCATCGCCGCCGGCATCATCGTGGCGTTCCAGTGCGCCGGCGTGTACGGCATCGCCATTGCCGCCGTGTCCATGCTGTCGCTGACGGGCATCGTCGTTGCCATGGACGCCTACGGCCCCATTACCGACAACGCGGGCGGCATCGCCGAGATGGCCGAACTGGACGATTCGGTTCGCGCCGTCACCGACCCCCTGGACGCCGTGGGCAACACCACCAAGGCCGTCACCAAGGGCTACGCCATCGGTTCCGCCGGTCTGGCCGCGGTCATTCTCTTCACCTCCTACGTGGACGAACTGAAGCTGGCGGGGCAGAACATCGAGTTCAGCCTGGCCGATCCCTACATCATCGTCGGTCTCTTCCTGGGCGGCATGCTGCCCTACTACTTTGCCGCCCTCTGCATGGAGGCGGTCGGCAAGGCCGGCGGCTCGGTCGTTGAAGAGGTTCGCCGCCAGTTCCGCGAGATCAAGGGGATCATGGAAGGCACCGGCAAGCCCGACTATGCCGCCTGCGTCGACATCGTCACCAAGAGCGCCCTCAAGGAAATGGTGATCCCGGGCATCATTCCCATCGCCGCACCGGTCATCATCGGCTTTACCCTCGGCCCCAAGGCCCTGGGGGGCGTGATCGTCGGCACCATCGTTACGGGCATTTTCGTCGCCATCTCCATGACCACCGGCGGCGGCGCCTGGGACAACGCCAAAAAGTACATCGAGGACGGCTATCACGGCGGCAAGGGTGGTGAAGCCCACAAGGCGGCCGTCACGGGTGACACCGTGGGCGACCCCTACAAGGACACCGCCGGCCCGGCCGTCAACCCGATGATCAAAATCATCAACATCGTGTCGCTTCTCATCGTGCCGCTTCTGGCCAAGATGGGCTAACGAGCGGCACTATCTATCTGCAGAAAAAAGGGCGGTCCCTGAAGGGACCGCCCTTTTTTCGTTCAACGCACCGGTTATTCGTCCCGTGGGCAGGCCCAGAATCGCATTGATTAAATCATAAGACATATGGTAATTTGAATGTAACATTGAAACGGGAGGTTCCAGATGCCGATATACGAATATCGCTGTGAGGACTGTGGCGGGACGTTTTCCTTACTCCAGAAGATGGGTGCGGGTGAGCGAGAGACATGCTGCCCTGCGTGCGGTTCCGACCGGGTCAGAAAACTCATCTCCGCACCTGCCGTGGGGAGCTCGGCCGGCGTCGCGCCGGCAGGCGGCCACGCCTGCTCCATTGGCGGCGGCTGAGGCCCGCTCCGCTGAGCCGTGAGCTTGGCCCGCACGAATTCATGACGCGAAAAGAGCGACCCCTCGATGCGGGGCCGCTCTTTTCATGATGGTAAAGAACGCCGGTGTTCTCTTCGATTATTCCCGCACGTACGTGTCCTGGTCCGATTCGTGGACCATGGTCATGACGTGCCGATACTCCTCCTCGATCAGCGCCAGATGCTTTTCCGTCTCCTTGATGACCTGTTGGAAGATTCCCTTGACCAAGGGATCGATAATGTCCTTGGCAAGGACGGTGTACTGGTCGATGCAGGCCTTTTCCTCTTTCAGGGCGATTTCGAGCGCTTTCTGCTCGTGGGTTTCTTCGTCGATGGCCTTCACGAGCGCCATGTAGGTCGGATTCTTGGTGTCGACCGGCTGGGCCATGTAGACGGTGATGTCGCCGAAATCGCCCCCCTTGTAGTGGTCGAAGAATGCCTTGAGGTGGCCGACTTCTTCATTGGCGAGCAGGTCGAAGACTTTCCTGGCCCGCTCATTCTTGGTAACGGTCGCTGCCTTGCGGTAGAAGTCCATGCTGTCCTTTTCACCCTTGATTGCCAGCTTAAGAGCTTCCTGTACCGAATATTCCTTACCCATGAAGTATTCCTCCTTTCATCCCATCATATCGATTGTGTAAACACAGTATAGCGGCACTTGTGCGCCGTTCAACCGGTCAACGCAATTTTCAACGGGGCTCCAGCAGGTCGTTCACCACGACGCCGGCCATGGTGAGGCCGAATATGCTGGGAATGAAGGAAATGCTGCCGAGGATCGTCCGGCGGTGCTCGCAGGAGAAGCGCTGCTCCTCTTTGTTGGGGCAGATGCAGTCGGACCGGCACCCGGCATCAGGCATAGCCTGTTCACGGTACTCTTCGGTGGAGTAGACCACCTTCACCCCGTTTTTGATCCCCTGCTTGCGGAGGAGCTTTCGCACCACCTTGGCCATGCGGCAGGTGCTCGTCTGGGCGATGTCAGCCACGCGAATCCGAGCCGGGTCAAGCTTGTTGGCGGCCCCCATGCTTGAGACGATGGGCAGCCCCCGCTCCTTGCAGCTTCTGATCAGGTGGAGCTTGCTCGTGATGTGGTCAATGGCGTCCACCACGTAGTCATGACCCCCCGAGAGGAGGAAGTCGCTGTTCGCCGCCTCGTAGAAGTCCTTGTGCGGGACGATGTCCGCTTGGGGATTGATGAGGCGGAGGCGTTCGGCCATGACCTGCACCTTGGCCCTCCCCACGGTCCCGTCCAGGGCGTGGAGCTGCCGGTTGACGTTGGTGAGGCAGATATCGTCGAAATCGACGAGGACCAGCCGGCCGACCCCGGCGCGGCAGAGGGCCTCTGCCGCGAAGCTGCCGACTCCGCCGAGGCCGAACACGGCCACAGTCGAGCCGTGCAGCCGCTGAAGTCCTTCGGGGCCGATCAGGATCTCGGTGCGTGAAAAACGGTGAAGGGACATGGGATACCTCGCTGCCAGGGCAATTGGTTAGATTGTACCGATCCGGCGGAAGAGCCTGAGGGCGTTTCGGGTTGTCTGGGCGGCGAGTTCCCGGACGGTCGTTCCCCGGAGCTCCGCCAGCCGTTGGGCCGTCTCCGGGAGGAATGCCGGCTCGTTGGGGCACCCGAGCCGGGAATTGGGCGGCATGTCGGGGGCATCGGTTTCCAGGAGTAGCCGGTCCGCCGGGATGATGCGTGCGATTTCCGGCGGGCGGACCGCGTTTGGGCGTGTCACCACCCCTGAAACGGCAATGTGGAGTCCGAGTTTCAGGCACTCTGCCATGATTTCGGCGCTCCCGGAAAAGGCGTGCATCACGCCGCCGATGCGGGAGATATTCTCTTCGCGCAGGATGGCAAGCAGGTCGGCAAAAGCGCGGCGGCAGTGAATCAGAACGGGAACGCCGGCCTCCGCTGCCACGCGGAGCTGGGCCCTGAAGGCTGCCTGTTGAACGGGGCGGGGAACGGCGCAGAGGTAGTCGAGGCCGATTTCACCGACGGCAACGGCATCGCGCGCCAGTCCTGCAAGCCGGGCGAGAGTCTGCTCGTCGGCCTGGTCCGCGTACATGGGATGGATGCCGAAGGCAGCGAAGACACGGGGGTACCTGTGGGACAGGTGGACGATCTCATCCCACCCCTCAGGGGCAACGCCGGGGATGATGATCCGGTCGACGCCGGCATGGCGAGCCGAAGCCAGGACCTCGTCGAGGCGTCCTCGTAAGGGCGGGGCGTCCAGATGGCAATGGGTATCGGTGAGCAAGGGCTCCATTCAGCTCTACTGCCCCGTGAACGTGGCTCAGGCGGGTGCCGAGAAGTGGCGGACCATCTCAGCGGTGAGAGCCGCCAGGGTGTACTCCTGCGGCTCGATGTGGACCTGCAGCCCCAGCTCGCGGCAACTGCGGGAGGTGATGGGGCCGATGGAGGCTATAATAACCCCTTCCAACAGGTGGAGCATTCTGTTCTCCCCAAGAATGGCCGCCAGGTTCTGCACGGTGGAAGAAGAGGTAAACGTTACGCAGTGGATGCGCCGGTCCTCCAGTTCCTCGATAGTGCCGGCCGGGAGGGCGTCGGGCGCAGCGTTGCGGTAGGCGACCGGCGCCTCGACATGGGCGCCGAAGGCTGCAAGGCCCGTGGGGATCACGTCCCGCGCCCGGTCCCCTTTGGGAAACAGGACCCGCTTGCCGGCCAACGGTACGTCGCGAAGCGCCTCGATAACCCCTTCCCCTTTATAGTCTGCGGCCACCAGGTCGGGCCGGATTCCGTAGGGCGCAAGGGCTTCGGCCGTTTTCGGGCCCACGACGCAGATCCGGCAGGCTCCCAGGGCGCGCGAGTCACGGCCCGCGGCGTCCAGCCGCTGAAAGAAGAAGCGAACCGCGTTGAATGAGGTGAAGATGGCCCAGTCAAAGGTATCGATGCGGCTGATGGCGCTGTCGAGGTCATCCCAGCTCTCGGGTGGCGCGATGGCGATGGTGGGACACTCAAGCACCCGTGCGCCCAGGGAACGGAGCATGACGCTGAATTCGCCCGCTTGGTCGGCGGCGCGGGTGACCATGATACTGCGACCGAAAAGGGGCCGGTTGTCGAACCAGCGAAGCGTTTTCCTCAGCCGGACCACCTCGCCCACAACGGTTATGGCCGGTGCCTTGAACCCTGTGCGGCGGACCTTGTCGGCGATGTCGGCCAGCGTTCCCACCAGAACTTCCTGCTCCGGTCGGGTTCCCCAGCGGACGAGGGCCACCGGGGTGTCGGCGCGCCGGCCGTGGGCCATGAGGTTTTCCGTAATGTGCGGGAGACTCTTGACTCCCATGTAAAACACAACAGTGCCGCTGCCGAGGGAGAGCCCCTCCCAATCGATGTCCGATGATTTCTTGCCCGGGCTCTCGTGACCCGTGACAAAGGCAACCGATGTGGTGACGTTGCGGTGGGTAAGGGGGATGCCGGCGTAGGCCGCTGCCCCGATTCCCGCAGTCACTCCCGGCACCACCTCGAAGGGTACGCCGGCGGTGACCAGGGCCTCGCACTCCTCGCCGCCCCGGCCGAAGACGAAGGGATCACCACCCTTGAGGCGCGCCACGATGCGTCCCTCAAGCGCCTTGCGGACCAGGAGCTCATTGATCTGCCACTGGGCCCGGTTATGCTGCCCCCCAACCTTGCCGGCATAAATGAGTTCCGCATCGGGACGGGCGAAGGAGAGGAGTTCGTCGTTGGCCAGGTAATCGTAAATGACCACATCGGCCCGTGCGATGCATTCCCGGCCCCGAACCGTAATGAGGCCCGGGTCGCCGGGGCCGGCGCCGATGAGGTAGACAAGGCAATTGGTGCGGGAAGCTGTGGACATGGTCATTGTGCAAAAAAGCCGACCACAGGGGGCACAGAGGATTTCAGAGGAAGAAGGTCCGGCAGGCCTCCTCTGAATTCCTCCATGCCCCTGTGGCCGGAGACGGTGAAGCGGATGGACGATTAAACCGGGATTTCCTTCTCCCGGGACACTTCCCGCTGGTAGACCTCGGCAAGAATCTCGTGCCCGCCGTCGGCGAGGAGTTTCTCGGCCAGGGCAATGCCCAGCTTCTCGCAGTCGGTCACCGGCCCTGAGATGCTCTCCTTGACGGAACGGGTGCCATCCACGGAGGCGATAAAGCCGGTCAGCGTCAGGGAGTCTCCGCTCACCTGGCCGTGGGCGGCAATGGGAACCTGGCATCCCCCCTCGCAGCGCCAGAGCAGTGCCCGCTCGGCCCGTACCGCGTGTGCAGTGTCAGGGTGGTTGAAAAAGTCGATGGTTTCGCGGACGGCCTGGTCGTCGAGGCGGCACTCCAGGCCCAGGGCGCCCTGGCCGATAGCCGGCAGGGAGAGATCAACGGGCAGATATTCGGTTACCACGTCGGTGAATCCGAGGCGCTTGAGGCCTGCGGCAGCCAGGATGACGGCGTCCAGCTTGTCCTCGGTGAGCTTCCGGATACGCGTCTCCACGTTGCCGCGGATTATTACCATTTCGAGGTCGGGACGGACCTTGAGGAGCTGGGCCTGGCGGCGCAGCGCCGATGTACCGATTTTCGCCCCCTGGGGCAGATTGGCGAAGGTCACGCCGTTGGAAATGAAAGCATCACGAGGGTCTTCACGCTCGGTGATGCAGACCAGTCCGAGGCCTTCGGGAAACTCGGTCGGCACGTCCTTCATGCTGTGCACGGCGATGTCGATTTCGCCCCTCAGCATCGCCTCCTCGATCTCTTTCACGAAGAGTCCTTTGCCACCCACCTGGGCCAGGGGGACGTCAAGGATCTTGTCGCCGATGGTCTTGATCTTGACCAGCTCGACCTCCATGCCGGGGTAGCGTTTTTCCAGCTCGGACTTGACCCAATTGGCCTGCCAGAGAGCGAGCTGGCTCGCCCGGGTTCCGATTCTGAGGCGGTTAAGTGCCATAGGTTTCCGGTCTCCTTACTGTCTCGTTAATGGGGTAGAACATACATGCAGCAGCGGGTCACTCCTCAAGCTCCAGGCTTCCTTCGGGCTCCGGAAGCTCCGTCTGGAGATCGAAGAGGGTGCGCAGGGCGTCCACATAAAGATCGGTTCGCCCCCCCTGGCCGGTTCGCTTGAGAGTGGCGGTGGGAGGGTGGAGGAGCTTGTTGACGATGGCGGCAGTGAGTGCCTCCAGCCGCTTAGCCCCGTCGGGGGGCAGGTCTTTCCAGGCCGAGAGGGTCTTTTCCAGTTCGGCCCGACGGACATCCTCGAATTTGGAGCGCAGGGCCACGATGGTCGGCGTGACCTCAAGGCTTGATATCCATTTGTAGAACTGGCCGATCTCCTCCTCAATAATGCCTTCCGCCTTTTTGGCTTCCTCGGCCCGTTGCTGGAGGTTGGAGGCGACCACATTCTGGAGATCGTCCATGTCGTAGAGATAGACGTTCTCCACGTCGTTCACCTTGGGGTCGATATCCCGGGGAACGGCGATGTCTATGAAAAACATGGGCTTCATCTTACGGCGGCGAATCACCTCGTCGATGTCCTTGGGCCGGATGATGTAGTGGGTGGCGCCCGTGGAGGAGAGGACGATGTCCGCCTTGTGGAGCTGGTCGAAGAGATCCTCGAAGTGGATCGCTTTTCCCTCGAACTCTTCGGCGAGCCGTTCGGCCCGCTCGTAGGTCCGGTTGGTGACCATGACGCCGCGCGCACCGTTGTTCAGGAAGTGTTTCGCCGCCAGTTCGCACATTTCACCGGCACCGATGAGCATGACGGTCTTGTCGGAAAGGTCGCCGAATATCTTGCGGGCCAGCTCCACGGCGGCAAATGAGACCGAAACGGCCGACGAAGCAATCTTCGTCTCGGTACGGACCCGTTTGGCCACGGAAAATGCCTTGTGCAGGAAGCGGTTGAGGATGATGCCCGAAGTCCTGAACTCCGCGGCGTAACCGTAGGCGGTCTTGATCTGGCCGAGAATCTGGGGTTCGCCCACGACCATGGAGTCAAGGCTTGCCGCTACCCGGAACACGTGACGAATGGCCGCCTCGCCGTGATGACTGTACAGGTGGGGCTCAAGAACCTCGACGGGGACACCGTGATAGTCACCCAGGAAGCGCTTGAGCCGCGCCATGCCGCCGGCCACGTCTCGGGTCGACGCGTAGAGCTCGACCCGGTTACAGGTGGAGACGATCACCGCCTCGGCGATGTCGTCAATGGCGATGAGCATGCGCAGGGGCTTTTCCATCTGGGTCGGGGCAAAAGCGATTTTCTCGCGAATTTCCACGGAGGCTGTCTTGTGCGAGAGCCCCACCACAACAATGTTCATATCAGTATGCCTCTTTTCTCACGTGTAGCTGTGCAGCCCCGACATGAAAAGGTTCACGCCGAGAAAGGTAAAGAGGAGCACGAAAAAACCGATGATGGCGAGCCAGGCCGCCTTTTTGCCGCGCCAGCCGGTGGTGAGCCGGCCGTGGAGGAGTGCAGCGTAGACGAACCACGTAATGAGGGACCACGTTTCCTTCGGGTCCCAGCTCCAGTAAGTGCCCCAGGCGCTTTCCGCCCAGATGGCGCCGCTGATGATCGCGAAGGTAAGGAGCGGAAAGCCGAGGGTGAGGCAGCGGTAGTTGATTTCATCGAGCACGTCCAGGGAGGGAAGCTTCTGGTAGAGTGCGCCGAGCTTCTTGCTCTTGAGAAAATGCTCCTGGATCAGGTACATGATGGCGGCGCCGAAGGCTACCGCGAACGCTGCGTAGCTCAGGAACGCCATGACCGTATGGACGGCGAGCCAGCGGCTCTTGAGAGCCGGATTGAGCGGCGAGATGGCCGAGGGGAAGCCGGTGGAGCCGATCAGGATCAAGAGCACGAGGGGGGTAACGAAGGAGCCGAGGATGATGGTGCGGTACTTGCGCTCAAAGATCAGGTAGACCCCAGCGATCGCCAAACCGAAAAAGGAGAGCGATTCGTGGAGGTTGGTAATCGGCGTGTAGCCCGCCTCGATATAGCGGTCCACGGTATAGACGGCATGGACCACGAATCCGCCGGTCAGTACCCATCGGGAGATCTTGCCGAGTACCTCTCGCGGTTTGACGAGAAACGCGAGATAGGCGACGGTCGCAGCAAGGTAGAGCAGTAGTGTTGCGACGAAAAGAACGGCGTTCATGGGGAGTCCTTTCTCCCGAATCCCAGGTTTTCCAGGGTGAAGTCGGGACCGGCGATGCGTGCGAGGGTTCGGTCCAGTTCCTCGAAGTTCCGCGATCTGACCATTTCAGGCAGCGGTGCGGCGGACAGGTCGTGCAAAATGTGCTTATTGTATGCGGCGTTTTTTGACGCAGTCAACAGCTTTTCACGAATCGCGCCAAGTATGAGTAGGGTTTCAGCATATTCCTGGCCGATGATTTCGGCAATATCATCCCGGACTCGTGCTGCGAAGCCGGGAGCGCCCCCGCCGGTGGAGACTGCAATAACCAGATCGCCTCGTCTGAGGACGGCCGGGCTGGTAAAGCTCCCCCGTTCGGGATCGTCGGTGACGTCAACGGGAATCCCCCTGTTATGGGCCTCCTCGGCCACTGCCCGGTTAACAGCCGGATCGTCGGTAGCGGCATAGGCCAGGACCGACCCAGCCAGATCGCCGTCGGCATAGGGCCGCTGCGCCAAGCAGATCGCGCCTTCATCGGCCAGCTTCATCAACCGCTCATCAAGCCGGGGGGCAACGACCGTCACCCGGGCACCGGCCTCCAGCAGCGAGAGACACTTGCGCCTGGCGACCCCTCCGCCGCCCACAATGGTAACGAGGCGCCCGGATACGTTGATGCTGATGGGGAGGAGTGTCATGAGTTTGTTTCCCTGGTGCCAACAAAATGCACCGCAGTGGTCCTGGTGTAGCAGATTTCACCGTTTTTGCCAAGGGTGACGCGCTTGCCGGAAACGGCACCCGGTGGAGGGAATCGCGGTGATTGCGACCGATTTCCTCCTTGATGTTTTGAAGTTGCTCGGCTATATTCTAAAAATACTATTCTTTTCGGCAAAGGAGGCTTTCATGGCCAGTGACAAAGTCCTCACATTCAGTGACGATACCTTCGATAGCGAGGTGCTCAAGTCGCCCGTTCCGGTTCTCGTTGATTTTTGGGCCACCTGGTGCGCCCCCTGCAAGGCCATCGCTCCTGTCATCGATGCCATTGCCGACGAATTTGACGGAAAAGTGAAGGTCGGCAAGGTTAATGTTGATGATAACCCCGGAACTCCGGGCAAGTACGGCGTGCGCGGCATCCCTACCGTTATCCTCTTCAAGGAGGGCAAGGTCGTGGATCAGGTCGTCGGGGCCGTGCCCAAAGCCCAACTTGAGGCGCTTATCAAAAAAGCGCTGTAATCGGCACAAGAGGGAGTCTTATGAAGGTTACCGGAGTCCTTGGGGTCGTCTCAGCAGCGGCCTTCGTTATCGTGAGCGGATTCACATCGCCGTCCTTCGCCCTGCCCAAAAAGGGTGAGCCGGCTCCTCCTCTCAAGGTGGTAAGCACTTCCGGCCAGCCCATCAGTCTGGCCAATTATAAGGGTTATGTGCTGGTGGTCGACTTTTTTGCCACGTGGTGCCCCCCTTGCCGAGATGCCATCCCCCACTTGGTAACACTCAATCGCAAGTACGGCAAACAGGGGCTTCAGGTTCTCGGCCTCTCTCTAGACGAGGGAGACGAGAAGGGAGTCAAGGATTTTATCCTCAGCAAGCGGATCAACTATCCCGTGGCTCTGGCATCCGGTGACATTCAAACCGATTACGGGCTTCGGTCGTTGCCGACGGTGTACGTCATCGACAAGAAAGGTAACGTGGCGGAAAAGTTCATGGGCGGCTCCGATGAGACCCTGAGAAAAATGGAAGACCTGGTGAAGAAGCTGCTGGCTGAGAAGTAAGGCGCTTCTATTCACGCTGTCCGCATACAAGGCGGCCTCCCACACGGGGGGCCGCCTTCTGTTTTCAGTGCCTGCGTCATGGCGCCTCGGGCTCTTCGCCGTGAAGGGCCTTCCAGATGGCATCCGCCAAGGCGGGGGAGACGGAGGGGACGGCGGCAAGCTGTTCTCGGTCCGCCTGGCGCAGTGCCCTGATGCTGCCGAAACGTTTCAGCAGTTCACGCTTGCGCTTTTCACCGATGCCGGGAATGCCTTCCAGGCTCGATCGGATCGATCCTTTACCGCGCAGCTTCTGGTGATAGGTTATGGCAAAGCGATGAGCTTCGTCCCGGATTCGTGCCAGGAGCAGAAGCGGTGCACCGTTCTGCCGGAGCACCACCGGGTTGCGGCGGCCGGGGAGAAAGACCCGTTCGTCGCTCCGGACCACCTCATTATCGGACATATTTCGCTCTACCCTGCTTTTTGCCAAGGAGACGGCGTCAATGCCGTGAAGCCCCAGCTCCTCCAGGATTGCGGTCAGCACATTCAACTGCCCCATTCCCCCGTCAATCACAATGAGGTCCGGCCGACCGTCCCCGCCGTGTCCGTCCCTGAAGCGCCGGGACAGAACTTCGTGCATCATGGCGAAGTCGTCGGTGCCGGGAACGGTCCGTATCCGGTAGCGGCGGTACCCCGCCTTGTCCGGAGCGCCATTTTGAAACCGGACCCTGCTTCCCACGGAATAGCGTCCCTGGATGGTGGAGATGTCGTAGCATTCGATTCGTCGGGGGAGATTGGTCAGGTGGAGCTTCTCCTTGAGCTCTCCGAGGACCTGCTCCATGCCGGAGTCCTTTTCCCGCTTTTCATGCAGGTACGCCTCGGCGTTTCTCGCCGCCAGCCTGACCAGTTCTGCCTTGGTCCCTCGCACGGGGTGGCGGAGAACGGTCTTTTTCCCTCGCCGTTCCGTTAGCAGTTCGCCGAGGGGGTCCGTGTCGTCCACGGTGAAGGGGATGAGGATTTCATCGGGGATGACGACATCCCTGTTGTAGTAGCCGGACAGGAACGACGAGAGCCCTTCGGCGTCATCCATTTCCCAGTCCAGGAGGTAGTTGCGGCTCCCCATGAGGCGGCCGCCGCGGTAGAAGAGGATCGAGACGGAAAGGTCTGTGGCGTCGCGAAAGAATCCGACTACGTCCGTGTCGCCGTCGCCGGCTACCATCTTCTGCTTCTCTACGGTGACCTCAATGGCGCGGATCAAGTCCCTGTAGCGGGCGGCGTCCTCATACCGTTCATCCGCTGCTGCTGCGGCCATGCGCTGCCTGTAGAGGCGGGTTAGGTCGCTGTTTTTTCCTGCAAGGAACAAGGCCGCGCCTTCTGCCAGTGATTGGTAATCTTCGCCCGAGATGAGCCCGTGACAGGGGGCGGCGCACTGCCTGAGCTGGTAAAAGAGGCAGGGGCGTCTGCGACGGCGGCAGCTCTCCAGCGGGTAGTGGCGGAGCGGGAAGAGCTTGTACAGCTGCTTGAGGACCTCCCGCGCGGCAGAAGCAGAGGAATAGGGGCCGAAGTAGCGGGCTCCGTCCCTGCCCGGCCGTCTCACGATGGTCAGGCGGGGAAACTCCTCGTTCATGTCGAGTCGGAGGGAAAAGTAGGTTTTGTCGTCCCGCAGGTCCAGATTGTACCGGGGGCGATGTTCCTTGATAAGGGTGTTCTCGAGGAGGAGGGCTTCCTTCTCTGTGTCGGTGACGATTACGTCGATGTCGGCGACCCGGCCCACCAGGAACCGGATATGGTAGCGTGACTCTCCCCCCTTGCTGAAATAGGAGCGGACCCGTTTACGGAGGCTCTTGGCCTTTCCCACGTAAAGAATGTCCCCGCCGTTCCCCTTCATGAGGTAGACACCCGGTGCATCGGGGAGGGTTGTCAGTCGCTTGGTGTCGAACATGAATGCTAGTATAGCGGCAGGCAGCAGTTTTGGGAAGGCGAAGCCATCCACGGGCAGCCGTCGATTCGTTGGGCCGTTTATCGCGTAATTACAGGGGTTCGCGCCGGTATTCCCCGTTGACAAGCCACAGTTATGATGCTATGTAACTGAACTGATTACTTACACCCCTTGCAAGCCACTGGAAAGGTTAAGCCCGTGAATTTTATGAAATCCTTCCGCACTACCTTTGTCAGGTGCCTTGCCGGATATCTCATAATCGCGTCGCTTCTTACCTCCCCCGCCTTTGCCGTCACCTCTGAAGACTCACAGATATTCATTGCCGGCTTCAACGCCTATCAGAAGAAGGACTACCAAGCAGCCATCGACCGGATGAAGACGGTCCTCGATAAGTATCCCGATACGCCGTTGCGCGACATGGCCATTTTCTGGCTTGCCCGGGCAAGCTTCAAAGCTGGGTACGAGCGGGATGCCGCCCGCTATATGTCGCAGTTTTTCAAGGAATACCCCGACAGTCCTCTCAAGGGAACCGTGGAGGACGATCTCCTTGGCCTCGTAACACGTTACGACAAGGGGGAGCAACTCCCGGCAATGGCTCGGCGTGGAGCCGAGGCGCCGGTATCGGAGACTTCGGTTGCCCGCCAGGTCCTGGCTGAAAAGACCGCCTCTGCCCGCCAGGCTGCTGAGCAGGCTGCCCAGAAAGCGGCGAGCATTACTGCTGGCGCTGCCACCACTACTGCTGAGGCGGTAGGTGCCGCCACTGCTGCCGCTACCGCTGCGAGTCAAGCTGTCGCTCGGAAAGCGGCTGAGGAGAAAGCGGCTGAGGAGAAAGCGGCCGCCGAGCGCCTTGCCGCGGAGCAGGCTGCCCGGGAACGGGTGGAGGCAGAGAGGCTTGCCGCCCAGAAAGCCGCTCAGGAAAAGGCGACTGCCGAGCGCCGTGTTGCAGAGCAGACTGCCCGCGAGAAAGCCGAAGCTGAGCGGGTTGCTGCCCAGAAGGCTGCAGAAGAGAAGGTGGCTGCCGAGCGCCGTGCCGCAGAGCAGGCTGCCCGCGAGAAAGCCGAAGCTGAGCGGGTTGCTGCCCAGAAGGCTGCAGAAGAGAAGGTGGCTGCCGAGCGCCGTGCCGCAGAGCAGGCTGCCCGTGAGAAGGCCGAGGCTGAGCGGGTTGCCGCCCAGAAGGCCGCAGAAGAGAAGGCGGCTGCCGGGCGTCTTGCCGCAGAGCAGGCCGCCCGCGAGAAAGCCGAAGCTGAGCGTCTTGCCGCAGAGAAGACTGCCGCAGAATTGAGAGCAGCGGAGCAGGCGGCGGCAGCCAAGGTCGAAGCCGAGCGCGTGGCCGCCGACCAGGCCCGGCGCGACAGGGAGGCTGCCGAACGCCTGGCTGCCGAGAAGGCTGCCCGCCAGAAGGAAGAGACTGAACAGTCCGCCGTTCGCCGCGCCGAGGAACAGAAGCGGGCCGCTCTGCGCGAGAAGGCCGTTGCCGAGTATAAATCGCTCATCGACCGCTTCCCGGGGACCCGGGCCGCCGCTGCTGCTGCCGCCAAGCTCGCGGAGATGGGAATCACCCATGTCGCGCCAAGTCCGGCCGTTGCCGCTGCCCCTCCGGCACTCCCCGAAAAGAATGCCCAGATTCTCACGCTGGAAGTGGGGCAGTTCGCCGATGCCGATCTGATGATTCAAGCCCCGGCCCAGGGCCTTGAGGCCGGAAAACGCCACGAGATCCCCTTTGAAGTGGTCAACCGGGGCAACGGAACCGACAGCTTCTATCTTGAATCGGGTTTCCCCTCCGAATTCGGAGCCCAGTTCGCCGATGCCGGCCGGAAGGAGATGCCGATCAATCTGACACCTTCCCTGGCGCCGGGGGAACGATTCCGGGGGATACTCTCCATTGCGGTGCCGCGCGAAGCTATTGACGGACAGAAGCTCGTCTATCCGATCAAGGTCGCTTCGCGGCTCGACCGTGAGGCATCCCAGGCGCGGGACATCTTTCTGACCGCATCGGCTCCGCTCCTGCGGGCAGTGGTCAAGACGGACAAGAATCAGGTGCTTCCCGGGGAGAAGGTCTCCTATCGGGTTGTGCTCCTCAATATCGGCACTGCCGCTGCCCAGGGCGTGGCACTTCGCCTGAACTACCCGCCCCAGTATGAGCCGGTGGGCTTTGGCGAGGCTGGGTTCAAGCAGGAAATGAAGGCGGCTCTCGTTCTGGACGGCATGCGGCTGGTCTCCGGCGAGAGCCGGGAGTTCGAGGTGACGTTCCAGCTCAAGGATGAGGCCATTGCACGTCAGGAACTCTTCCTGCGCGCCGACTTGGTCAACAGCGAGCTGCAGACTCGCGATTCGTTCATCTCTGCGGCGGCTGTGGTCAAACCGGTAAGCGGGGTGGCCGTCAGGACCGCCAGCGAGAAACTTGTGGTGATTCCCGGCCAGCAGGTTTCGATTCCTCTGGTGGTTACCAACACCGGCAACCAGCGCGAGGATGTCATCATCAAGCCCAATCTTCCGCCGAACGTGGCCTATACCGTCTACCAGGACCTGAACCGCGACGGCATCCGGCAGAACAACGAGCCGATCATCAACCACGTAGGGCCCCTCGCGCCCAAGGAAGAATCGTACGTGATCCTCGATCTGTCCACTCCCTTCTCGGAGAGCGACGGGACTGCCGCCACAGTGTCCCTGGCCTTCGAGCCGGAAACCGACCAGGCCCGGGGTGCTCTTGCCTCGTTGCGCCTCCTCTACTCACGGCCGGTGGTGGACCTGGTTATGAGCGGCAAGGGAGGACGCCTGAAGCCGGGCGAGGTTTCCTCCTTCGAGCTGAACTTCACGAACCGCGGTTCAAACATGGCCAAGAGTGTCGAACTCCAAAGCACCATGCCCAAGGACCTGGAGCTGGTGGCGTCCGATCCGTCGTTCGTCCGGAATGCCAACGGCGACTATCTCTGGACCTTCGACGAACTGGGCGCCAGCGAGAAACGCACCATCAAGGTAACGTTCCGCGTCCGTTCGGGCACAGCCGTGGGAACGAGCATCCAGGTCAAGAATGTCCTGAAGTATCAAGACCAGTTGGGGAACAGGTACTGATATGAAGAGCGCACTCAGGGTTGTTTCCGCCTCCCTCGTCCTCTCCATGGCCTCCCTGGCGGCCGGCGGGGAATACCTTCTCTATACGCCCGGGGCTTCGGAAGGGAGCCGTCCTTCGGGCCCGGACGAGGGAGTGCTCGTCAAGAGCATTACCGTCCAGAAGGGGGATACCCTGTATTCCCTCTCCCGCAAGTACAACGGTAAGGGCGGGTACTACCCCCAGATACTTCTCTTCAACGAAATCAAGAACCCCGACCTTATCTACGCCGGCAATAAACTCATGGTGCCGGTGGCCCCGGCCGGTCCGAAAGCGGTGTTCAGCCAACAGCCCTCCGCTGTTCCGGCCGCCGCGGCAAAAAGAGAGTCAGCCGTTCGCCCCGCCCGGGAGAAGGTTGCGCCGGTCGCGGCCCACCGGGAGGCAAAGCGGGAGTCCACTGTGACCACATCCGTGCGGACGCCGGAACCAGCGGCCGCCACCCCCCCCGTGCCTTCGCGGCCTGCGGCGGAAGCGCACCGACCTCAAACGGGAAAGGCGGATGATAACGAGCACTCTCTCTACGAGAAAGGAGTGAGCGCATACAAGTCAGGAGCCTATTCGCAGTCCGTTGAGCTGTTCGAGCGCTTCCTGGCCCGTTATCCGTCCTCTCCACTGGTCCCCGATGCAACGCTCTATCGTGCGGATGCCTTCCTCAAGATGGCCGGTCAGTAACGCTCTAACCACTCAGCCGAACGGCAGGCGGTTCATATGCAAAGAGGGGGGTGTCCCGACGGACGCCCCCCTCTTTGCATTTTCTGCCCTATGCTGCTAGCGTTCCCATTGTAATAATTCTGCGAATGCCGGGTCCACGGGGCGATCGATGATCAGCATGCGGCCGCTAACCGGCCCCAGCCGCGTCACCCTGAACCCCAGCGCCGATACGGTATAACGGTCATGGGTGAAATCATGGCGGCCGAAGGAGTGGGGATAGCGCAGAACCGTGAGGATCTTGTCCGCGACGGTGGCGAAGTCGTCTTTGTCTCCCAGTTGGATGATGCCGTATCCTTCCAGCTGCAGCAGGCGAAAGAGCGTGTAGTTGTAGGAGTCATTGTCGTTACAGCTCAGGATGAACTTCTTCCCGTCGTTTTCAAAATATCCATCCACGCGGATGCTGAACCGGCTCTCCGCATTCTCCCCCATGGAGCCCGATACAATCCGGTTGCGGTCAAGCTTCACGGCCAGGACACCAAGCAATTGGACAGCCAATTCGCACGGGGTCGTGCCGGTTACGCTCCTCAACTCGTAGCCCGGTACCGACGGCGGCTGCGGAGCGACATCGCAGAATTCCACACTGTTGATCCCGTTATCGGCAAGGGCCGAGATGAGTGCTGCTGGGAGGCAGGACCCGTTACGCTCAAGAAAGAGAAATACATTTTCCGGTCCACGCGTGGCAACTGCCGGCAGCCTGGTAATTCGGTAGTCGGCCTTGACCGTGAGCTGGGGATCGGAGCCTATTGTGGCGACGGCGTCTTCTTCCACGTGGGCAAATTCCGCGGTGCGCAGCAGGACGGTGAAAAAATCCCGTTCACTGCTGGCTCCGCGCGAGACCAGCCGGATATCGGGATGTCTTTCAGCCAAGGTGCTTTTGTCGCGGGGAAGCAGAGTCCCTTTCATGTCGACCAGTATCTTCCCACCGTCAGCGGCGAGAAGAAGGGGGAATTCCTCGGGCGGGAGCACCCTGCCGTTGAGTGTGATGGGTTCCACCCTTTCCTGGCCGGGGACGAGGCTCTGCCACAGGGTGATGAGCCGCCGGCTGAAAGAGGAGGGCGCCGAAACGACGACCGGTGCCGGGGAGATCGGTGGTGCTGCTTCAGCGGGGCGCGTTGCCGGTGCCGGCTCGGGCCGGGGGGGCACGGGAGCGGCGGCTTCAGTAACAGGGGGGGCTGTCTGCTCAGACGGTGGAGCCGGGCCTGATTCAACAACCTGGGGCGATGGCTCCGTAGGGGGGGCAACTGCTACGGTTGCGGCGGGTTCGGCCGTCTCCCGGCGTTCACCGAACTCCTGAACGCGTACAGCAGCCCGTGGCCCCTCAAGGGGAATGAGGATGGTCTGTCCAACCGAAAGACGAGTGATGCTCCGCAGGTTGTTGATCCTCTGGATTTCAGGGATGAGCGCTTCAGCCGCCGCATTTGAAAGGCCGTATTCCCGCATCAGTATCTTGAAGATGAAGTCACCCGGCTTAACGGTATAACGGGAAACACCCCTCTTCGTTTCGGCAGGGACGGTATCGCGCTTGGTTTCGGCAGAAGCGGCCGGAGCGGGGGCTTTGCGCTTGGGAGCGCGCTTGGCCGGGGCAACGGTCTGCAGGTCCTTCACGTCGAGTTCGAAAGAGGTGGCGGAGGCTGACGCCGTGGCGCTAATGGCCATGAGCAGAAGAGAGGCACGAAGCAACTGGACCCGGTAGAAATGGCATGTGTTCATGTGGTTCCTCGGAGAGCGGGATGGCAGGGCCATCAGGGGAAATAGACTACAAACGCCCTGATGGAGCCTTTGGGCGCTGTCCGGTAGATCAGTATCCTGGCCCCGGCCGTGGTCGTACCCTTTTCCACGTGGAAAGAGCCCTTGGTTTCCTTGCCGTTGATTGAGAACTGTCGTACCCGGGTCATTTGCTCAAGGGCTCCGCGCATGAACGATTCGGGGATCCCGACACCGCTACGGTCGATGGACTGGATCGCCTTGATGATACCTGCCTCGCGGTAGACCTTGAACTCGGTGCGGGCGCCCAGGTATCGCTCCCATCCGGGATTTTTTTCGCCATACGCGCGGTCAGGTTTCTGGCGAGGGATGAAGGGGGGCAGTTCGGTCATGCCGGCCGGTGGGGTCTGGGCGGGAGCGATCGCCGGAGGCAATGTCTCCGGTGCAGGTGCCGGCGGCTGCGACGCTGGCTTCTGCTGCGCTGTGCCGGAAGGCGTAGGTTTAACCTCGGCAACTGGGGTCTGCGTGGGGTGCGTTGTGGAGTTGGTGCCAAGCGAGACGGCGAGATAGATGACCGCTGCCGCGACAATCAACACAGCTATCCCGATAGCGAACGGCCTGACCGTGGACCGCAAGGCGCCGGGCCGACTGCGGGCAGGCTGTTCCTGGGGCGCGTCTTCATGCGCAGGTTCAGCCTGCCGGCCAAGGGCCACGTGCTCCTCGATCTCGGCTAGAGGCACCGGGGGAAGGGTCTCTTCCAAGACACTCTGTAATTTCTGGTCAAAGGGGGACGGCTCCGTTGGTTCCGGAGTCGGGGGGACATCGTCGGCCACCTGCGTCGCCTGGGATGGGGTGGCGGCCTCCTCCGTTTCGGCCCCTGCCTCCGTCACCGCCGGCACGTCCTGCCGGTGCATGGCGCCGGTAATGAGACCGATAATGGCGGCGGAGAGGACCACATCCGCCTGAGTGAGGTCCAGGCATGAGTCGATTACGCCTGGCACCGGTGTGCACTCGGTCGCATCGCCGAACAGAACGATCGTCGGTCGCCCGTCCGTTTGGCCCGAGATCAGGTGCCGTGCGAGAATTTCGCCCGAAAGTCCCGACAGATGGTTCTGGATGAAGAGGAAGTCGGGGGAGGATTCGGCCATCTCCTCGGTGCCCTGGTTCAGGGTCCGACACATCCTGAAGTGAATCTGAGAAGACTCCTTCGTGAAGCTGAAGAGTCCTTCAAGCCGAGCTTGATCGGCAATGAGTAGGATTGTGACCACGTGTCCCCCGCTTTCCCTGAAGCTGGCCGTATTCTAAGAAACCGGCGTCGGAGAATCAACACTTTAATACATCATGGAAATGCGGTCGCCTCCCTATAGGCACAGTTAAATACGTTCCGGGGCTCCGACTGCAAAAAAACATTGACAACATATCCCCGGCCTTGTTAAAAGTGAAAAACATTTTCAAATTCAACAAGGGGTCCACGGTGCAAAAAACAACTATTCTTTCGCTTGTTATGGGCCTTTTGGTTGCGGCTACCGCATGGGGTGGCGAGGTGACCTATCGCAAGGACATCAAGCCGATCTTCGATGTCAGGTGTGCAGGCTGCCATGGCGCGGATGCTGCCCCCGAATACCACGCCTTCAAGGCCGAGAAGGAAAAATGGCTTGCCAAGGGGCAGGGGATGCGGATGGACACATACAGCCACCTGATTTTTTATACGGCGTGGCCTGACACCGGCGCCCTCATGCGCAGGCTTGACGACGGCAAAAACAGCAAGGATGCCAAGCCGGGGAATATGTACCGGCATCTCGGTGCCACCGAGGAAGAACGACAAAGAAACCTCGCGGTTTTCAAGGCGTGGGTCGGGGTCTGGAATCTCAAAAAATGGCCCGACATTACCAAGGAAGAGCTTAACGCCATCACGGTCACGTACTGACGAGGGAAAGGGGTTGCCATGGGGCAGATGATTTCGGAAATGCGGCACGGTGTCCGGCGGCCGGTCTGGCACGATCTGGCGGAACGGTTCGATGAGCCCCGGGAGTGTCTTGCGTCGTTTCTCGCGCTGGAAGCGGCTGAGGTGCTTGCGGGCGAAAAGCCCGCCAACCTGATCGGTATCGCCAACCGTACCCGTGCATGCGGCCGCAACCTTTACGTCCTCTGGAAGCAGTGGGGGGCGATGGTGCTGGGCGAGAGCGGCCTTGCCGTCCGGGAGTTGTCCGACCGTGGGGATTCATTGTTGCTGCTTCTTTATCGCCCGGAAGCCCTTGAGGCGCTGCTGCGCCGCCCCAGTGCTTCAGCAGTGCTGGCGCGGGCGGGATACGGTGCTGCAACCGGGCTTGATGAAGTGCTGACGGAACTGTCGACTCGCATTGACGGTGACCGATTCCCTCATGAGATCGGGGTGTTTCTAGGCTATCCCCTTAAAGATGTGGCGGCATTCATGGGGTTGGTGAGGATTCCGTTCGCCTGCCAGGGGCCGTGGAAGATATTCGGCGATCCCAGGGAGAGTCTGCGCCTTGCCGAAGTCTTTCGCTGTTGCCGGGCTCGGATGGCGGAACGCTTGAACAGATGCACGTCGGCGCTCGATTGTCTGGCGGACGGGTCACCACGCCCAGTTGTCGGTTTTGATGAAATTGAAAGTCATAGTTATGGGGGTAAGGCCATGTGCATTGCGGTGATCGGCGGCATGGACCGCCTGGAGAAACACTATCGGGAAGAGGCGGTCCGTTCAGGGGTGGAGCTGCGAATGTTCTCCCAGTCGGAAAACAATATCGCCGTCAAATTGAAGCGCTTCGATGCCTTGGTCATCTTCACCAACAAGGTGTCCCACCGGGTGAAGAACGAGGCCATGGCCGTGGCGAAGCAGAATGGTATCCCAGTCTTCATGCACCATTCGTGTGGTGTCTGCACGCTTAGGGATTGCCTGAGTTGCCTTACCGCCACGGTCGCCCATGTCGGGGAATCGGATCGGCCGGACCTGGGTCGGCGGAAAAACCATTCCTGACAAACATTACTTATGGAACGACGCACGCAAAGGCCGGAGCAGCACTGGACCTCGGGCATCGGCATGAATGCGTGGACAGTTTACGCTCAGCAATTGAAAATGGAATTCATTTTTATGGTGGTCGACGGAGCCGATGGCGGTATCTGCCGGCTGGAGCGACACGACAAGGAGGGAACATGCGGAACATGAAGAAGGTGTTGGTGGTGGGTCTCGCGCTGCTCGGGAGTCTGGTCGTCGGCTCCACGGGAGCCCAGGCGCGCAATCCGGAATTTGCTCTTCCCGAGAAGGTCGAGGTAAAGCACAAGGCCTGCCAGGAGATCTTACGGCTTGCGGCCACGTATCAGGTGGAGGGGTTGTTCTCAAAGGAATTCGAGGCGGGCCAGGTGTGCTACACCCGCACGGACCTGGCGGTGGTGCTGGAGCTGCTGACCGAGAAACTGGCGGAGAAAGTGGTGAAGGAAGGCTCGGCCGCCGTGGCCAAGGAAGACCTGGTGCTCCTGGCGGAGCTCCAGGACGAACTGCGCGGGGAAATGCTCCTGGCACGCACCCGTACCTTCCAGCAGCGCCGGGAGGGTCTCGGCACCAGGCTCACCGCCATCACCAAGAACATCTCCCTCAGCGGGGGACTGGTGGGGGTCCTCCAGGGCTCCATCGGCAATGAGCCCTCCGACCACGTGGACGTGGTCGGCAGGGGAGACCTGGTCTTCAGTTTCAAGGTGGGTGAGAACACCATCGCGGTGATCGACGTGGAGGCGACCGGCGGCAACGGCATCGACACCAGGGTGCCCAGCTTCTCGCTGCTGAACGCCGTGGCCGGCAGCACCGGTGATACGGTCCGCTTCCGCGAAGCATGGGTAGAGCATGCGGCGTTCGATGAACGCCTGATCCTAACCGCCGGCAAGATCGACCTGACCAACTACTTCGACGCCAACGGCGTGGCAAACGACGAGAACAGCCAGTTTCTGGCCGGAGCCTTCGTGAACTCGGCGGTTCTGGGTGCCCCCGGCAACGGGCCGGGAGCCAGGCTCCAGGCAAAGCTGGGCGAGCCGCTCACCTTCGGCCTCGGCTACGGCAGCGGCGACACCGACACGGAGGATGTGTTCTCGCACGGCTACGGAATAGCCGAGCTGGACTACACCCTCAAGGTAGGTGAACTGGAAGGGAACTACCGCGTCTATGGCAGCCTGGACGGAGCGCGTGCCGATGGCGAGGTGAAGCTGCAGGAAAAAAACGCCTTCGGGTTCGGGATCAGCGCTGACCAGCAGGTGACCGACAAGCTGACCCTGTTCGTGCGCTATGGCCAGCGTGACGAGGACGTCTATGCCACGAAGATGGCCTGGAGCGCCGGCGGACAGTACGCCGGGCTGCTTCCCGAGCGCAAGGATGATGTCCTCG
The DNA here is from genome assembly GCF_000007985.2 of Geobacter sulfurreducens PCA. Classification (NCBI taxonomy): domain Bacteria; kingdom Pseudomonadati; phylum Thermodesulfobacteriota; class Desulfuromonadia; order Geobacterales; family Geobacteraceae; genus Geobacter; species Geobacter sulfurreducens. The sequence continues at coordinate 3,588,272 of NC_002939.5, read as the reverse complement.
GCTTTGCCTACGGACAGGTGAAGGCCGTGGGTGCTGACTCACAGGAAAAACTGGCGGAGCTCTACTACAAGGTCCAGGTGAACGAGCAGATCAGCATCGCGCCTGTGGTTCAGTACCTGATCAATCCTCTGGGGGACAGCAGCAGGGATGACGTGGTGGCACTGGGGCTGCGCTCACTGATCAGTTTTTAACGGCATATTCCGACAACCCCGGCAGGGGGAATGAAGCACCCCCTGCCGGAATGTTCACGAAAGGAGTTCCCATGATACCCCTGGGACTGCTGAACCCCGGCGAGGACGGGGAGATTGTCGAAGTCAGAACCATCAAGCCCCACTGTAGCGGCCTCTGCCGGGACGAACGGGAGAAGGGCGATGTCCGGGTAGAGGACATGGGGCTACGCGTCGGCAAGCGGGTTGAGATGCTCAACAACAGCAGCGGGCCGGTGCTTGTAAAGGTGGATGAATCGCGAATCGCCGTCGACCGCGGCATGGCAATGAAAATAATGGTGAGGAGGTAAACGATGAATCTGGCAAAGCTCAGGCCGGGGGAAAAGGGGCGGATTACCGCCATCGGAGCGATCGGCCCCCTGAAGCGGCGACTCATGGATATGGGTGTTCTGGTGGGGGAAGAGGTGCGGGTAATCAAGATCGCCCCCCTCGGCGATCCCATCGAGGTGTCGATCAAGAACTACAATCTGTCGCTCCGCAAGAATGAGGCGGAAGGGATCGCGGTGGAGGTGATGGCATGAGCGTGCAGGCGAAAAAGAGGAATGGCCTGACGGAGGATGAACAGGGTGATGGGCAGAAGGCCTTCCTGCGTCCCGTGACGAAGCGGGCGATAACCGTGGCAGTGGCCGGCAACCCCAACTCGGGCAAGTCGACCCTGATCAACGCCATTGCCGGTACCCGTCTCCAGGTAGGGAACTGGGCCGGCGTCACCGTAGAGAAAAAAGAGGCATCCTTCGAGTTCCAGGGGCGGAAGATCCGGCTGGTGGACCTCCCCGGCACCTACTCCCTCTCCCCCTATACCCAGGAAGAGATCATCGCGCGCGATTACCTAGTCCACGAACGCCCCGACCTGATCATCAACGTGGTGGATGCCACCAACCTGGAACGAAACCTCTACCTCACGGTGCAGCTCCTGGAGTTGGGGATCCCGTTGGTGATGGCCCTCAACATCTATGACGAGGCCGAGGCCAAGGGGTACGCTATCGACGTGAAAGGAATCGAGCAGATGCTCGGCATCACGGTCGTCCCCACCTCAGCCACCAGGAGGAGCGGCCTTGACGAGCTGCTGGCCGGGGTTGACAGGACGGCGGACGATCCCGCGGTTCACACTCCGGCCCGCCTCAACTATGGCGAGGATATCGAGACCGCGGCCGAGTTCGTGGAGAGCGCCCTCGGGAAGAATCATCCGCAACTCGTCGAAAAGTATCCGCCGCGCTGGCTGGTGCTGAAGCTCATGGAAGGAGACGGCCACGTTGCGAAAGAGGCGAACTTCGGCCACGACGCCATGCTTGACGAGGCGCTCCATCACCTGCGCCGGGCTCACGGCGAAGATATCGAAGCCCTCATGGCCGATGCCCGTTACGGCCTGGCATCCGGCCTCACCCGCGAGGTATTGAAAAAGCCTGAACTGCGGCGGATGGAGCTCACCGAAAAGATCGACCGAATCGTTCTGAACCGGTTCCTGGGGATACCCATCTTCCTGGCCGCCATGTGGTTGGTGTTCAAGCTCACCTTCGACCTATCCTCTCCCTTTGCCGACTGGATCGACGGCATGGCGGGCGGTCCCTTCAAGCGGTGGTCCGAAGCAATCCTCGGGGGGATCGGCGCTCCCGACTGGACCGTCTCGCTGGTGAACGACGGCGTCATCGCTGGGGTCGGATTTGTCCTGGTCTTTGTCCCGGTTATCTTTGCCATGATGTTCTTCATCACCTTCCTGGAGGGGAGCGGCTACATGGCGCGGGCGGCCTTTGTCATGGACCGGGCCATGCACGCCATCGGCCTCCACGGCAAATCGTTCATCCCCATGCTCCTGGGCTTCGGCTGCAACGTCCCGGGCATCTACGCGACGCGCACCCTTGAGAATCCCCGGGACAAGGCGCTGACCGCGCTTCTGCTGCCCCTCATGTCGTGCGGGGCGCGGCTGCCGGTCTACGTCCTCTTTGCCGGCACCTTCTTCGCCGCCAACTCCGGCACGGTGATCTGGTCCCTCTATGTCATGGGGATCGTCCTTGCCATGGCCATGGGGCTCATCTTCAAGAAGACGCTCTTCCGGGGCGAGGCGCCAATGTTCATCATGGAACTTCCCCCCTACCGGATGCCTTCGTTCAGGAGCCTCTGCCTCCACACCTGGGAGAAGGGGAAGCACTTTCTGATCAAGGCGGGAACCTATATCCTGGCGGTTTCGATTTTTGTCTGGTTCCTCCTTAACCTCCCCTGGGGAGTGGAGAACAAGAAGGATTCGTGCCTGGGCCAGGCGGGCCAGGTGGTGGCACCGGCTCTTGCACCCCTGGGCTTCGGCACCTGGGAGGCGGCCTCCTCCCTCATTACCGGCGTCATTGCCAAGGAAATCGTCGTGGGGACCATGGGCGAGATCTACGCTCCCGAGAAGAAGGAAAAGGAGAAGAGTGAGGCCCCGGCCCCGACCCTGGGCGAGGATCTGAAGGAGATCGCCGTCTCCTTCGGTGTTGCGGCCAAGACCGCAGTCACCACAACCCTCGGCATCGGCGGAGCGGCCGAGGAAGAGGAGGATCAGACATCCCTCAAGGCTGCGGTGGGTCAGGCGTTCACGCCGCTTTCGGCCTACGCCTTCATGTGCTTCGTGCTCCTCTACATGCCGTGCGTGGTGGTGGCCATCGCCATGCGCCAGGAGTTCGGTTCCTGGAAGTGGTTCGGGGTTGCCTTCCTCTACCAGACGGCCCTGGCCTGGGGGGTGGCATTTATCGTCTACCAGGGGGGAACACTCCTTGGCCTGGGAGGGTAAACCATGGGAACCACCGACATGATCATCTCGGCCGCCATCCTCGGGGTGGCGGCTTGGCTCCTCTACCGCTCCGTCTGGAAGAAGAAGGGGCATTGCCAGGGGTGCGAGGGGGGATGCTGCGATAAGAAGTGAGGGGAAAAAGGGGTGGACAGGTGATAGTCTGACCATGTACGGTTGACGCGCTTTAGCGATCACCACCAGGGGGTACCGCTGCCATGGACTATTGCGCCGATCTCCATATCCATTCGCCCTTTTCCCGGGCAACGAGCAAGGAGTGCGACCCTGCCGGGCTTGCCGGGTGGGCGAGGGTGAAGGGGATTCAGGTGGTGGGCACGGGCGACTTTACCCATCCGGGGTGGTTTGCCCGGCTGCGGGAGGTGTTGGAGCCGGCCGAACCGGGCTTCTTCAGGCTGCGGGACGAGAATGCCCCCGCCCCCTTGGCCGGACTCGCTCCTTCAACCGCACCGGTCCGTTTCATGCTCACCGCGGAGATCAGCTGCATCTACAAGCGGCACGGGGCGGTGCGCAAGGTCCACAACCTCCTCTACGTCCCCGACTTTGCCGCTGCCGAACGGGTCAACGCCCGGTTGGCCGGCATCGGCAATATCGAGTCCGACGGCCGCCCCATCCTAGGCCTCGACTCCCGGAATCTGCTGGAAATCCTGCTGGAGGCCACGCCGGACGGATTCCTGGTGCCGGCCCACATCTGGACCCCCTGGTTTTCCCTGTTCGGCTCCAAGTCCGGCTTCGATACGGTGGAAGAGTGCTTCGGCGACCTTGCCCCTCACGTCTTTGCCCTGGAAACCGGCCTTTCGTCCGATCCGGACATGAACCGGCTGATTTCCGCCCTCGACCGGTTTGCCCTCATCTCCAATTCTGACTGCCATTCCCCGTCCCGACTGGGGCGCGAGGCCAATCTCTTCAGCACCGGCTTCGATTTCTTTTCACTGCGCGACGCCCTGAAGGGCAACCACCGCGAAACCTTCCGCGGTACCGTGGAATTCTTTCCCGAGGAAGGGAAGTACCACATGGACGGCCACCGGGACTGCGGCATCCGCTTCGAGCCCGACGAGACGCGCCGGCATGGGGGACGCTGCCCCGTGTGCGGCCGTCCCCTCACTGTGGGGGTGCTCCACCGGGTGCTGGAACTGGCCGACCGGGATACGCCGCTCTTTCCCGACGATGCCCCTACGTTTTTCAGCCTGGCGCCGCTGACGGAAGTGGTGGGAGAAATCCTCGGAGTGGGCCCGGCCTCCAAGCAGGTCATGAGCCACTACGTCCGGCTGATCGAGCGGTTCGGTTCGGAGTTGGATATCCTCCTCCGGGTCGATCCTGGCGAGATTGCCGTCGTGTCGCCGGTTCTGGCCGAGGCGATCGTCCGGATGAGGGAGGGCCGGGTGATCCGCCAGGGGGGCTTTGACGGCGAGTACGGAACCATCAAGGTCTTCGAGGAGGGTGAGGTGGCTCGGCTGTCAGGACAGGGGGGGCTTTTCAGCGACGGCGCTCCATCCCGGCGGGGGCGTTCCAAAGCGATCAGCCGGCCTCCGGCAGCCAGCGGGCGGAGATCGGTGACCCCGCCCGATCCGGCGCCTGCCGCGGGACCCGATCCCGGCCAGGCCGAGGCGCTCGCCTGCGATGCATCCCGGGTGCTGGTGGCCGCTGGACCGGGTACCGGCAAAACCTACACCCTGGTGGCGCGGCTTGCGGCACTGCTTGCTGCGCCGGGCACGGACCCGGCCCGGGTCTGCGCCATCACCTTCACGAACCGGGCAGCCGCCGAGGTGCGGGAGCGATTGGCCGCGGTGGCGGGCGAGGCTGCCGGACAGGTGTTTGTCGGCACTTTTCACCGCTTCTGCCTCGACTGGCTCAGGCGCGAGGAGCCCGACCGGGTCGTGGTGGGGGACGAAAGCCGGGAGCGGCTGTTGCGGCGCCTCTTTCCCGAAATCGGTGTCCGGGAGCGAAGCGGCTTGGCCGCGGAGATCGCCGATTTTCTGCATCGCGACAATGGCGGGGACGCACCGGAGCCGGTGCGTTTCTATCTTGACGAACTGGCCCGGCGCGGCGCCATGGACTTGGACGACGTGGTCCCGGCCCTGGTCCGCCGCCTGAGAGGCGACGAGACCTTCCGGCGGCGGGTGTGCGCCGGCGTCGCCCATCTCTTCGTGGACGAATTCCAGGACCTGAACGCTCCCCAGTACGCCTTGGTGGAGATACTGGGGGAAGAGGCCACGATCTTCGCCATCGGCGACCCAGACCAGGCCATCTATGGCTTCCGGGGTAGTGATCCCTCTTTTTTCTTCCGTTTCGCCGACCTTCCCGCCACCCGGCGGCTGGACCTCAGCCGCAACTACCGGTCGGCGGCGCCCCTCGTCGAGGCCGCATCGGCCGTCATCGCCCACAACCGGCTCAGGAGCGGCATCAGTCTAACGCCTACCACGGCGCGGGAGGGAGCGATCGAGTTGTACAGGGCTCCGACGCCGGCGGCGGAGGCCGAGTTTATCGTTCGGCGCATCGAGGAGCTCATGGGGGGGATCAGCAGTTTCTCCATCGCCTCGGGGCGGGGCGGCGACCAGGACAGCCGCCGGAGCTTCGGCGACATCGCCATACTCTACCGGTTGGCGCGGCAGGCCGACGAGTTGGCCAACGCCCTGGACCGGCGGGGGATTCCGTTCCAGTTGGTGGGCGCCGTTCCCTACTTCCTCGGCCCGGTCGCGGGCGCGGCCACCCGGTTTGTCCGAGCAGCGGCGGGGAGTACGGAGCTGGCCGACTGGCTGGCTCTGGCACAGGATCTGCCGGGGGTCGGCGAGGGTACCATCCGCCGGCTGGAAGAGGCCCTTCCCCTGACCGGCGATTTCCCGGCGCTCGTGGCCGGTGTCGAGCTGCCGCCCCCTGTTGCGCATCGGATGGCCGAGCTGACTGCTCTCCTTGAACGCTTCCGGTCCGTGGCCGGTCGTGAGGGAATTGCTCCGGCCCTGGGTGAAGCCCTGACCCTGTTCGGCACGGATCAGGGGCATGCCGACTGTAGGCGGCTCCTGGCCCTTGCCGGAAGCTTCGGCCGGGACATCGTCGCCTTTGACCGGCATCTGCGGGAGTATGCCGCCGAAACGGTTTATGACGAGCGGGCCGAGGCGGTGGCGCTCATGACGCTCCATGCCTCCAAGGGTCTGGAATTCCCCGTGGTCTTCCTGGCGGGGTGCGAGGAGGGGCTTATCCCGTGCACTCTCTGGCGGGACGTGGATGTGGAGGAGGAACGGCGGCTTTTCTATGTGGGTATGACCCGGGCGAAGGAGACGCTCGTGCTCAGCGCCTCCTCTGAACGCCCCTGGGTCAGTCCTGCTGAGCGGCCGCTTTCCCGCTTCGCGGGAGAAATCCCTGGACGGTTGATCCGGCAGCCGGAGCCGGGCCGTGGCGGCCGGCGGAAGCCGAAGGGGGAGCAGCTGGACCTTTTTTGATCATACCGGCGGAATCGCTGTCAGCCGCGGGGCTCAGGGGGTTGCTTTCGCTCCCAGCACGGCGGTTTTGAAGGCGTCGAACCCCATCTGCTCCACCACGCGGCCCAGCCGCTGCTCGCTGCCCGAAGAGCGGTACCACTCCACAAGGTCCGCAATCACGGCGAGAACCTTGTCTTCATCCGGACCCAGTTCCACCAGGAGGTCGCCGATGCGGGGCCGTGCCCCCGCATTGCCCCCCACGTAGATCCGCCACCCCTTGGGAGTACCGACCACTCCCACATCCTTCAGCATGGTCTCGGCGCAGTTGAGCATGCATCCTGAAATCCCCATCTTCATTTTGTTGGGCAGTTCCATGGCGTGGTAGATGGCATCGATCTTCAATCCCAGGGAGACCGAATCCTGCACACCCCGCTTGCACCAGGTGGTGCCGGGACAGATCTTGACGCTCCGGACGCAGAGGCCGATGGCTGCGCCCGGCTGCTGGTCGAGATCGGACCAGATGGCGTCCAGATCCTCCTCCTTTACGCCGAAGAGGGCGATGCGTTGGGCAGAGGTGAGCTTCAACTCCTTCACGCCGTACTTGTCGGCCACATCGCAGAGCTTGCGCAGGGTTGCCGTATCGGTGATCCCGCCGGGGATGTGGGGGGCGATGGCGTAGGTCTCCCGGTCACGCTGGAGGATGGCCCCCTTTTCAAGGATGTCTTTTTTCATGATTACTCCTTTTCCGAACATGCATGGGGTATCACGGGTCGCCGGCCTGAAGCTGCGGCGCGGCCTGCTTCGGGCGGATGCGGGCGATACAGGCCGTGGCGACGATTACCATGATAAGCAGCGAGAAGAAGGCGAGCCGGTAGCGGATCGCCTCGGTGCCGAGGGGGAGCGCGAGGATGGCGCCGAACAGCAATGGTCCCACCACCGACGAGAACTTGCCGGTGAGGTAGTAGAAGCCGAAGAAGCTCCCGGCCCGTTCCCGGGGGACCATGTCCAGGAGCAGCGGCCGGTCGCACGCCCAGACCCCTCCCAGGGCGATGCCGGAAAGGGGACCCAGTATCCAGTAGTGTTCCTTGGCCAGTGGCAGGCAGACCATGCCGAGGGCGACGATCCAGAGGGCAAGGGTCGCCAGGAGCCCCACCCGCGCCCCCCGGCGTCGCACGAGCCACCCCCAGAAGAGACCGCCGATGACCGCGAAGATGGTCGAGAACATGAGGAAATAGTTCACTTCCCCCGCTTCCTGGGAGAACCCTCCCACTTTCACCAGAAAGACGGCCATGAAGGCAATCACGGTGTTCACCGCGTCCAGGTAGAGCAGGTGGCCGGCGAAGTACCAGCGCAGGTCCCGGTCGCGGATGATTTCCCGGGCCGTGTCGGCAACCCGGATCGGGGAGGTTTGGCTGCGTTTCAGGTCTTTGACGAAGAAGCAGGGCAGGGCGAAAAGGAGAAAGCAGATCGCCGTGGGCAGGAATACCCGGCCATTGTCCGCCGGGGTGGTCACCAAGAGTTTGCCGATGATCAACGCCAGGAACGTTCCGATGTAGCCCAGGGCAACGCCGAATCCGGATACCGGTCCATAGTGCCCTTCGTCGGTGGCCGAAGGGAGGAGTGAATCGTAGGCCACGAGGGATACCTGGTAGAGGAAGTTGGCGGCCACGAAGGCGGCAAGGACGCCTGCCAGATGCCCCGACGCGGGAATGAGAAGGGTTGCGATGCAGCAGAGGGATGTGGCGACCGCCAGTATCACGTTTTTGCCGATGCGCCGATCGGAGGCGCTCCCCACGAAGGGGCTGGCCACGGCGGCAAGTCCCATGGAGAGCGATAGCCCCAGGGAGAGCCAGTACTCGCGGTAGCCCAGGGTCTGGACGAGGAACAAGGGGAAATAGAGCGTCACCACGCTCATGGAGAAGATTGTGTTGGCGAAGTCGTAGAGTGCCCAGGAGAGACTGGGGCGGGTGAGCCAGGCGGGGCGGATCATCCGAGCCTCGCCACGAGCTGCCGGACAACCTCCTGGTGAGGAGGCTCCATGGCCTGGAACTGGACGCCGAATCCGTCCGGAAGGCTCTTGCGGGGGCGCATTCCCCCCTGGTTCGTCCAGGCGACCCGCGCCCGGCATTCGACGACCGCCGTGTTGTCGAGGATAAAGCCGAGACGGATATCCTCCTTTGCGGCGAGGTCGCAGCGACACGCGATATAGGCGCCGCCGAGGCTGATGTCGGCGATGGTGCCGTGGAAGCTGGTATCCCGGATCCGGAAGAAGGCGAGGGCCGAGAAGGGATAGCGGGGCTGGCGGCGTTCAATGGCCGGGAAGAGCCGCCGACCCACCGACAGGAACTGAATCCGGTCCAGCGGCTTGCTGATGATGCCGTTGCACCCGGCATCCAGGCAGACCTCCCGATCGCGGGGCTTACCCTCGCTCACCACCATGACCACCGGCGTGTTCCTGAGATCGGGGTTGTTCTTGATGGCGGAGCAACAGGCGGCACCATCAAGTTCAGGCATCCGTAGATCCAGGTAGACGATGCCCGGCCGGTCCCGCTGGATCATGTCAAGCGCCTCCCGGCCGTTCTGGGCGGTGATGACCCGCACGGGGGAATCCGCCAGAAACTCCTGCTGGAGATTCAGGAAGAATCGCTCGTCATCAACGAGCAGTACGCGTGGTTCCTTCATCGGATGTCCCCCGTGGAGCGGTCAGCGCAGCCGCAGCTCCATTTCTTCCAGTTTTTTGATCTGATCCCTGAGATCGGCCGCCCGTTCGAACTCCAGCTTCTTTGCCGCGTCGAGCATCTCCTTGCGGAGCTTCTTCACCCTTTTCGGTATCTCGTCGGCAGAGATGTACTCTTCCCGAGTCTCGGCAACGGCGGCGACGGTGTAGTAATCACGCTCCTCGATGGACTCCAGGATGGTCCGCAGCCCCTTTTTCACGGTCTGGGGCGTGATGCCGTGTTCGGTGTTGAAGGCCTCCTGAAGAGCACGACGCCGGGCGGTTTCGTCGAGGCAGCTCTGCATGGAGCCGGTTACGGTATCGGCGTACATGATGACCCTGCCGTTCACGTTGCGAGCGGCCCGGCCACAGGTCTGGATGAGGGAACGGGCGGAGCGGAGGAACCCCTCCTTGTCGGCGTCGAGAATCGCCACCAGCGACACTTCGGGAATGTCGAGCCCTTCCCGCAGGAGGTTGATGCCGACCAGGACATCGAACTCCCCCATGCGCAGATCACGGATGATCTGCATCCGCTGGATAGTGTCTATGTCGGAATGGAGGTATCTGACCCGCACCCCCAGGTCCCGGTAGTAATCGGTCAGGTCCTCGGCCATCCGCTTGGTGAGGGTGGTTACGAGCACCCGTTCGCCCCGGGCCGTGGTCTCCCGGACCTCGTGCAGGAGATCGTCCACCTGCTCCGTGGCAGGACGGACCTCGATGACCGGGTCCAGGAGGCCCGTGGGCCTGATCACCTGTTCCACCACCACGCCGCCGCTCTGCTGCAGCTCGTAGTCGGCCGGGGTGGCCGAGACGTAGACGCTCTGGTTGAGCCGTTCGGTGAACTCCCCGAAGGTGAGGGGCCGGTTGTCCAGGGCCGCCGGTAGGCGGAAGCCGTAGTTCACCAAAGTTTCTTTCCTGCTCCGGTCCCCCCGGTACATCCCCCCTACCTGGGAGACGGTAATGTGGGATTCGTCCACGAAGAGGATGAAGTCACGGGGGAAGTAGTCGAGCAGGGTGTAGGGGGGCTCCCCCGGCGTCCGGCCGTCGAAGTAGCGGGAATAGTTCTCGATCCCCTGGCAGAATCCCATCTCCTCCATCATCTCCAGGTCGAACATTGTTCGCTGTTCCAGCCGCTGGGCCTCCACGAGCATGTTCCGCTCCCGGAACCACTGGAGTCGCTCCCGCAGGTCGGTGCGGATCTCCTCCATGGCCCGGTCCAGGGTCTCGCGCGTCGCCACGTAATGGGAAGCCGGATAGACGGCGCACTTGGTCAGGCGCTGGACCACCACGCCTCGCAAGGGATCGATTTCGCTGATCGCGTCCACCGTGTCGCCGAAGAACTCGATCCGGTAGGCCCGCTCCCCCTCGTGGGCCGGGAATATCTCCACGATGTCCCCCCGCACCCGGAAGGTCCCCCGGTGGAAGTCCAGATCATTCCGTTCATACTGGATGTCGACCAGCTTCCGCAGCAGTTCGTCCCGGCCGTACTCGTCCCCCTGGTGAAAGAAGATGTGCATGGCCTGGTACTCGGCCGGGGAGCCGATGCCGTATATGCATGACACCGAGGCAACGATGATCACGTCGCGCCGGGTCAGCAGGCTCCGCGTGGCCGCATGGCGCAACTTGTCGATCTCGTCGTTGATGGAGGAATCCTTCTCGATGAAGGTGTCGGTGGTGGGGATGTAGGCTTCCGGCTGGTAGTAGTCGTAGTATGAGACGAAATATTCCACGGCATTGTCCGGAAATAGTTCCCGGAATTCGCCATAGAGCTGGGCCGCCAGGGTCTTGTTGGGGGCCAGGACCAAGGCGGGGCGGTTCACGGCGGCGATGACGTTGGCCATGGTAAACGTTTTGCCGCTGCCGGTGACCCCCAGGAGCACCTGATCCCGGTCGCCCCTGACAATCCCTTCCGAGAGTTCGGCAATGGCCCGGGGCTGGTCGCCGCGGGGCTCGTAATCGCTAGCCAGTCTGAAGCGTTCCATGGAAATGGGGACACCTTGGGAAGAAAATGGAACGGCACGGGTGAGCCCGTGCCGCGGGGACGTCTATCGTGCCGCGCCGGCGGACTTGGGAGTGAGGTTGAGGTTCAGCCAGTAGGTGCCGATGAGCCGCAGGGCTTCACTGAGTTGATTGAAGTCCACCGGCTTGCGGATGTAGCTGTTGGCGCCGAGGTTGTGACATTCGAGGATGTCCTGCTCCTCGTTGGAGGAGGTGAAGACCACCACCGGCAGGAGCCGCGTCCGCTGGTCGGCCCTCAGCCGGCGCAAAACCTCGAGGCCGTCCACCTTGGGCAGTTTCAGGTCGAGCAGCACTAGCTTCGGCATGATGCTCAGATCCCGGTCGCTGTAGGAGCCTGTCCCGAAGAGGAAGTCCAGGGCCTCCACCCCGTCGCGCACTACCGTCACATCGGGCGTAATGGCATGTTTGCCGAGGGCGCGGAGGGTCAGAACCTCGTCGTCGGGATTGTCTTCCACCAGCAGGATCATTTTGCTGTTCATTCAAGCCCTCCTGCACATAGGGGTGAGCGGCACAATGAACTCTACCATAACACAAATTTGTACCATGAGGAACGGCAAATGGAAGCGGCCGGCGCGATCGGCGCGAGCAATAGGCTAGCCAAGCTCTGCCAGGCACTCATCGGCCGTTGCCAGGAACTCTTCCAGGTCGGTCCGTTGCATGTCTCCCATGTGGGCAACGCGGAAGGTCTTACCCTTGATCTTGCCGTAGCCGTCGTCAAAGGCGTAGCCGCGTTCGCCGAGCATCTTCTTCAACCGGGCCAGGTCCGTGTCCCGGGTGTTGAGGGCGCAGGTGAGGGTTACGGAGCGGTAGGGCTCATCGGCAAAGAACCCGAATCCCCGGTCGGTGACCCACTCGCGCACCATTCCCGCCAGTTGCCGGTGCCGTGCCCATCGCTGCTCGAGGCCTTCGGCGAAGAATCGCTCCAGTTGTCGGTCCATGGCATAAATGTGGGAGATGCAAGGGGTCGAGGGGGTGTTATTTTTTTCGTCGTTGGCTTCGAATTCAAGGAAGTCGAAATAGTAGCCGCGCCCCTCTACTGTCCTGGCACGGGCCAGGGCCTTGTCACTGGCGGTGAAAACGGCCAATCCCGGCGGCAGGGCAAAGGCCTTCTGAACCCCGAAGATGCAGCAGTCGATGCCCAGTTCGTCCACGGGAACGGGGAGCGCGCTCATGGACGAGACGGTGTCGATAATGGAGACCACGTCGGGATAGTTCCGCAGGACCCGGGCAATCTCCGGCAGGGGGGACATGACCCCGGTGGAGGTCTCGTTGTGGATGAGGGTGATAGCGTCGTACTTGCCCGTGGCCAGTGCCTGATCCACGATTTCGGGGGTGATCGGCTTGCCCCACTCGACCTTGACCGCATCGGCCTCTTTGCCACAGCGCTTGGTCACGTCGTGCCATTTGTCGGAAAAAGCGCCGTTGCAGAAGTTGACGCACCGCTTCGCCACCAGGTTCCGTACCGCCCCCTCCATGACGCCGAAGGCGCTCGATGTGGCGAGAAATACCCGTCCGTCCGTGGCCAGTACCCGCTTGAGGCCGGCGGTTACCCGCCCGTGGAGCGCTGCGTATTCGGGCATGCGGTGGCCGATCATGGGAGAGGCCATGGCCTGGAGGATCTCGGGGTGGACGTCGACCGGTCCGGGAATGAATAGTTTTTTTGCCATGGACTCTCTCCTGCTCCCGTCGCCGCTCCCCGGCCGTCTGGGGGGTCGGTTCGCTCGGGAACCTGTTGGTTTTTAGTCTGTTGTGGGCTTCGAAGCTAGCAAAATCAGCAGGTAGTGTCAAGCGGACGGCATGTGCCGATAGAAAACCATATTTTAAAAAACGATTCATGTGGTCCACTGCAGAGGGATTATTCTTAACCGTTCCCTTTCACAACCACTTTTTTGTGGTACTGTTTTTAACATTTGACAAAACGAATCAGCTGATTATATTGTCTACCCTTTCATGCTTGTAAGGCTTCTGTGGAACCAATAGTGAATTGGTAAAAAAGCGTTTCAAAGTGGAGGAGATGTATGACATTGCGCAAAACCGCAGGTTACCTCTGGAACCCCATCAGTCTGATCGGGTTTCTCTTGGCCGTGGTGGCAACGGGACTCATCATCGCGTTCATCGCGATGGAGATGATCACCGGCATCGACCACCCCTACATCGGGCTCCTGGTCTATTTCGCCTTCCCGGGCATGCTCATCCTCGGCCTTATTCTCGTGCCGATCGGTGCCTGGCGCGTCCGTAACCAGCGGCGGACCGAAGTGCCCGAAGAGGTGCCGCCCTACCCGCGGGTGGATTTCAATGATCCCCACAAGCGCCGGCTGTTCATTTTCTTCGTGCTGGCCAGCGTCATCTTCGTCCTTATCGTTTCGGTGGCGTCTATCCTTGGCTTCGAGTTCACCGAGTCGACCACCTTTTGCGGCGAGCTCTGTCACGTGGTCATGGAGCCCGAGCACAAGGCGTGGCAAGGATCTCCCCACGCCCGGGTCAAGTGCGTGGAGTGCCACGTGGGACCGGGCGCCGAGTGGTACGTGAAGGCCAAGCTTTCGGGCCTGCGTCAGGTCTGGGCGGTGCTGACCCACAGCTACCACTTCCCCATCGCCACCCCCATAGAGAATTTGCGGCCGGCGAGGGACACCTGCGAGCAGTGTCACTGGCCGGAGAAGTTCTACTCCGGCCGGCAGCGAGTGTTTTATCACTATGCGCCCAACAAGGAAAACACCCCCCGCGAAATCAACATGCTGATCAAGATCGGCGGGACGCCCAAGTCTCCCCATGCCATGGGTATCCACTGGCATATCGGCACCGAGGTCACCTACATCGCCCGCGACAGAAAGCGGCTCGATATCCCCTATGTGGCAGTCAAGCAGAAGGATGGCAGCATCGTCGAGTACATGGATACCGAAAAGCCGCTTACTCGCGAGGAGATTGCCAAGGCCGAGAAGCGGCGCATGGACTGCATCGACTGCCACAACCGGCCGACTCACATCTATCGTTCACCGGCCCGCGAGATGGATGAGCATATCGTGTCAGGCCAGATCGACGCAGGGCTTCCCTACATCAAAAAGGTGGCCGTGGAAATCCTCGAGCAGCCCTACAAGTCCAAGGAAGAGGCCCATGCGGCCATTGAGGCGAAGCTTCCCGAGTACTATGCCAAGAACTTCCCCGAGGTGGCCAAAGTCAAAGCCGCGGCCATCAACCAGGCCGTGGCACATGTGAAGGATATTTACTCCCGGAACTTCTTCCCCCGGATGAAGGTCACCTGGAGCACGTATCCGAACCATATCGGCCACTTCTATACGCCGGGCTGCTTCCGTTGCCACGACGGCAAGCATAAGACGTCCACCGGCAAGATCATTTCCAAGGACTGCAACATGTGCCACGAGATGATCGGCCAGAAGGGCGAGAACATCCCGGAAGGAAAGGTGGTCAAGGAGTTCGTCCACCCGGCCGACATCGGCGATGCGCTCTATAACGTTAACTGCAGCGACTGCCACATGGCGGCCGCCGAGGACTCTGCCGGCGGCGAGGGCCCCGGCAAGCACTGACACGGCCTGCAGCAGCAAGCCCCCCGGAGAGCTCTCCGGGGGGCTTTTTCGTTGCGTCGGCGGATATGAGGCTACAATTCCTCGAATTCCTCTTCCGCTTCCCCGTGCGGTTCCCCCGCCTCGTCGCCGTCAGCCTCGAAGTCGTCGTCCATGATCCGGTCGAGAAATTGCCGGTTGGTGTCGATGATCTTCCGAATCTCCCGGCTCAATGATTCAAGATCGTCTTTCCCGTCTCCCATCCGCTACCCCCGTCTAGTGTCCGCCGCCATTCGGTACAGCGTCTCATAGCGGCCTGCCGCATTGTGCCACGAAACATCTCTGTGCATGCCCCTGCGCATGATCCTGCGCCACGACTCCCGGTCCCGGTAGCCGGCCAGCGCCCGTTCGATGGCTTCCCAGCAGGCGTCGGCGGTAAAGTCTTCGAAGGTGAAGCCGGTCCCCTCGCGGGGATGGCGCGTGACGTCGACGACCGTATCCCGGAGTCCCCCCGTGTGTCGGACTACCGGGACCGTCCCGTAGCGCATTGCAATGAGCTGGCTCAGGCCACACGGCTCGAAACGCGACGGCATGAGGAACAGGTCGCTGCCGGCATAGATCTTCGGTGCCAGCGGGTCATTGAAGCCCAGGTTGATGGAGATGTTGGCAGCACCTTTGCTGCGGAAGGAGTTCAGGCGCTCCAGGTAGCAGGCATTGCCGGTGCCGAGCAGTACGAATTGAAGTTCGCTCTCGGCCAGGCGGGGCAGAAGCTCCAGCACCAGGTCGATCCCCTTTTGCTCCGCGAGCCGGCTGACCATGCCGATGAGCGGCACCGATGGCGCTGCCGGCATGCCCAATTCCCGCTGGAGTTCAAGCTTGTCAGCGGCCTTGCCTGCCAGAGCCCGGGCCGAGTAGTTGCGGAAAATGCGCTTATCGGCGGCCGGATTCCACTCGTCGGTATCGATGCCGTTCACGATGCCGAACAGGTCGTCGCCGCGCCGGGCCAGCACCCCCTCCAGGCCGCATCCCTGCGTGGGGGTCATGATCTCCCGGCGATAGGTTTCGGATACGGTGGTGATGAGATCCGCCGTGAGGATTGCCCCCTTCATGAGATTGAGCTGGCCGTAGTACTCGAGCCACTCGGTGGTGAACAGAGCTGATGGCAGCCCCGTTTCGGCGATGGCCGGGGCGGGAAACAGCCCCTGGTAGGCCAGGTTGTGAATGGTGAAGACCGTGGCCGTACGGGCGAAAAACGGGTCGTCGGCCGCTTCGAGGCGCAGAATGATGGGGATCAGGGCGGTCTGCCAGTCGTGGCAGTGGATCACGTCGGGGCGAAAGTCCATCCGCTTGAGAAACTGCAAAACACTGCGGCAGAAAAAGGCGAAACGGCGCGGGTTGTCCGGATAGTCGCCTTCGGGTGTGCCGTAGAGATAGTCGCGGGAAAAGAACTCCCGGTTCTCCACCAAGTAGACCGGCACATCTCCCAGGGCGGCTTGGCGGAGAAATCCCTTGTGCGTCTCGCCATTGAGGGAGACTTCGGCGCTTTTGCGCGCCTTGCGGACCCCCAGTTCAGTCTGGGCAGCGCACCGATAAAAGGGCATGATGACCCGCACGTCGTGTCCCATCCGGCGCAAGGCCGCGGGCAGGGCCGCAGTCACCTCGGCCAGTCCGCCGGTCCGGGCGAAGGGGGCCACTTCGGATGCAACCATGAGGACTTTCATCGTGTCATGCCCCCGCTTCCCTGAGGAATGCCGCGGCGTCTTCCGGCGACGTCGGATTGATGTGGAAGCCGGTTCCCCACTCGAACCCGGCGATCTGGGTCAGCCTCGGCACCAATTCGATGTGCCAGTGGTAATCATATTCGATGGAACTCCAGTAGCCGGGCTTGCCGAGGCGCGGATGGCGCGGCGGGGCGGTATGGAGGATGAAATTGTAGGGTGGATCGCGCAGGACGCTTCGCAAGCGGGTGAGCATGTCCTTGAGCGCCACAGCCAGCTCCGCCAGTTCCGCATCGGGCAGCAGAGCGAAATCAAAGGCGTGTCGCTTGGGATAGAGCCGCACCTCGAAGGGGAAGCAGGCCGCATAGGGGGTCATGATGACGTAGTTGGCGAACTCCCGGACGATGCGCTCGCCGCTCTTCAGTTCGAAGTCGATCAGGTCGCAGATGAGGCAACGCTCCTTGGCGGAGAAGTACTCTTTGCATACCCGCAGTTCGGTTGCCGCCACCGGGGGGATGAGGGGGACGGCGATGAGCTGGCTGTGAGAGTGGGACAGGGTGGCGCCGGCCTTGGTGCCGTGGTTTTTGAAGAGGACCATGTAGCGGAAGCGGGTGTCGCGGCGCAGATCCAGAAACCGGGCTCGCCAAGCCCTGAGGACCTCGGTGATCTCTGCCGGTGAGAGCTCGGCCATATCCCGGTCGTGATCGGGGGTTTCGATGATCACTTCATGGGCGCCGATGCCGTTCAGGACGTCATAGGGGCCGAACCCCCGGCTGTTGAGGTTGCCCTCGATACGCAGGGCCGGGTATTTGTTGGGGATCACCCGTACTTTCCACCCGGGGGAATTAGCGACGCCCGTGTCGCGTACGGCGTAAATTTCCGGCGGAGTCTTTCCTTCCAGCCCGTAGCAGAAAGGGCAGCAGGCCGCATCCGTGGTTTCGTGCTCCACCATGAAGTCCCGGGGTCTGCGCCCCCGTTCGGTGGCTATGATTACCCAGTGCTGCTTCAGGGGGTCCCATCTCAGTTCGGACATTGGTCCTCCGCTAAATCATCCAGTTGTCGATTTCCAGTTCGGGCCCTGCATAGGCAAGAAGCAGCGGGGCGTCGGCAGGCCAGCGGCCGAACTCCTCGCCTCCGCGGGTAAGGGTGACGGAGGCAAAGAGCTTTCCACGGGGCTCCAATCCCAAGGGGGCCAGCGGGATCGCCACTTCGCAGATACGGTCGATGGCCCAGGCCCCCCGGGAGCCGGTCGCGTACCAGGTGCCGTCACCGCGGCGCAGGAGCGGTCCGTCAGTCGCGGCCGGGGTGATGTCAAGGCGGAACTCACCGCCCGTGACCACGTTCAGATGGAGTTCGTCGTCCGGCTGCAGCAGTTCCGTCAGTCGGGCAGGGCTGTCGAGCCGGAAGTAGAGGTTCTTCCGATCGAATCCGTAGAAAAAGGACTGGAACAGGCTTTCGGCTGCGTGCATGGCGGATGACTGTTTTGAGAGGTCGAACAGCCCGGCGGCGAGCCATTCGAAGTAATCATCCACCCGGCCGTTCACCTGGGGCGTGATGAGGGCCGCGGGCTCGCGCACCAGCCCGGCGGGGGTGGTCTTCTTGATGGGCTCGAAAAGCTCACGGGGGACGTCGAGGCCCAGCAGCCGATAGACGTTCATGAGGTGCCTGCGGAAGAGGCGGTCGAATCGGTCGCTGTGGGCGGAGAAGTGATCGTCGCCGTACCACCAGAACCAATCGCTCCCTTCGGCGGCGTAGAGGGAGGTGCAGACCAGGCACGCGTTGTCGTCCGTCACCTCGCCGCGGTCGTCCCCCACGGCGAGACGTTCAGCCACGGCGGGGCTCGAGGTGACCGCCGCCTCCCTGGCCCGCTCCAGATAATCCCAGGCCTGGTTCTCTTCCGGGTGCCCCACCCAGATGCCGTAGTCGGCATTGATCCAGGAGCCGGGGTGGATACGTTCGATGACTCTCCGTTCAGGCTCGCGATCCAGCGTTTCGGAGCAGGTGAGGAGCTCGAACCCGTCCGCGGAGGCAATGGTTCCGTACAGGCGCTTCAGGAAGCCGTAGCCATTTTCCGGGTAGTACTCCCAGGCGTTCTCGCCGTCGAGGATGACCGGCACCACGCGCGCGTCGGGGGTCTGCTCCCGTATCGCCCGGAGCCGGCCCATGAAGTCCTCCACTGCCCGCGAGGTATCCCATGAAGAGTAGGTGAATCCGATCAGATCCGAGAGTTGATGGTCCCGGAAGAACATCTTCAGCTCTCGTGCGCCCTGGAGGAAGGTGTAGGGGTGGTAGAGACGTCCCTTGCCGGGGCCGAGCCCTCCCGGCAGGGTCCGTGCCAGAATGTCCTCATCGGTGGCGACCCATTTGATGCCGCAGCCGGCAATGATGGAGAGGGCCTCATCGCTCACCGATCCCTCAGACGGCCACATGCCGACCGGGGAAAAGCCGAATATTTCCCGGAAGCGTGCAATCCCTCTTGCCACCTGGCTGCGGGCATCCTCCGGGTGGCGGAAGCGGGCCGCGGGGAGGTTTGCCCGGGGCATGGCGGCAAGGGCGCTCTTCATGTCGCAGAGCAGGGGCAGAATGGGGTGATAGTAGGGAGATACGGCCAGCTCAGCCTTTCCCTCGTCGTGGATTTTACGGTAGAGGGGGATGATCTCCCCGAGGATGTCGACATGGCGGGCCAGCAGCGCTTCCTTGTCGCCAGGGGAGAAGTTCCTCCCTTTCCTGAGCAGTTCTTTTATCTCGGGATAACGGCGTCGGGCGGCCTCACCGGTCCAGGCCAGGAGAAACCAGACCTGGAGGTCGAGGATGTCCCTGTCGCTGAACTGGCGGTGCCGGTCGCTGCCCTTGGTTCCGTCGCCGGCCTGATAGAGAAGCTCCAGGTAGCGCTTGTGGGGTTCGATGAACCGCTGCCGGTTGGCCGAGAAGAAGTTTTCCAGGACGAAGCGGCGGTCATCCTCGGTCATGTCTGCGGGGCTCATGCGTGCCCGCATGAGCCAGGGGTCCGTCGCCTCTCCCGACGCGTAGTCCAGAAGCTGGTCCAGCAGCGACGGCACCAGGTTGAAGACCGCTTTCGCACCGGGAGTGGCGTCCACGATGGCCGCCATGTCATAGTAGTCTTTCACGGCATGGAGATAGGTCCAGGGAAGGGCGTACTCGCCCTTCACCGGGTCCTTGTAGTACGGCTGGTGCATATGCCAGAGAAAGACGATGCGCAGCGGCTCCGTCATTTATGACAGCTCCTTCTTCCACTGCTCCACTTTTTTCTGGTACTCGGTCAGCAGTTTCTGGGCGGCCTTGGGGTCCCGGGCCTCGGCCACGATGTGGACGTGGGGCTGGTACTGGTCGGGGAGGACGAGGGCCCAGTCCTCGCCGAAATGGACCTTGATCCCGTCGATGAAGCTTGCCTCCTTGTCGAGGCTGTCCTCGCTCATCTTACGCATGATTCCACCCTTCATGTCCCAGACGCAGGGGACCCGGGTGTGAAGGAAGGCCCGACGGGGGATTTCCGCGGCAGTTGCCGAGATGGACGCTCCGCTGCGGGCCGCCATCTCGATGGACTTGGCGATGGCGAACATGCCGTCGAAGGCTGCCTGGAACCGGGGGAAGGCGAAGCGGCCATCCATGGAACCGGCCAGGATGACCTCCGAGGAGAGGGCCGCCTCGATCATGGAGCGGTCGGCGCTCTTGGTGCGGGTAACGGCGCAGCCCCGTTCCTGGGCCATCCGTTCGATGGCCGAGGGTGCCGAGACCGGTATGGCGAACACCCCTTTTTCGCCGGCCTTAAGGGCGAGCCCGACCATCAGCAGCAGGATGTCGGCCCCCTCGTGGACCGTC
Source organism: Geobacter sulfurreducens PCA (assembly GCF_000007985.2). Taxonomy (NCBI): domain Bacteria; kingdom Pseudomonadati; phylum Thermodesulfobacteriota; class Desulfuromonadia; order Geobacterales; family Geobacteraceae; genus Geobacter; species Geobacter sulfurreducens. The sequence continues at coordinate 3,568,042 of NC_002939.5, read as the reverse complement.
CCGGTTTCGTCGACCATGATGACTCCCTCCACGGTGGGGTCGAGCCAGAAGCCGGCGTTCGCCTCCAGAGTGGCGACGATCTTGGAAAGCTGCGAGAGACTCTGCCCCCGATCCGACAGGGCCTGGACCCCCCGCTCCTCGTCCACGTACGCGTTGAGGCTGATGACTTCGCACCCCATCTGAGTAAGGATGCCGGGGAGGAGTTGGCTGGCCGGCGAGTGGTTGAAGTCGATGACCACCTTGAACGCTTTTTTCTGGAGCGGCGTCTTGCCGATGGCGTGCAGGAATCCCTCACGATAGAAATCCATCACCTGCTGGGGGATTTCCGTGAGCCCCCCCGGCTCCGTGTGGTGGGCCCGGCGGAAGTTCTCCTTGAAGAAGATCCGTTCCACGTTTTTGCCCATTGAGCTGGAGAAGTCGAGGCCGTCGCCGTCCAGGAAGATGATTTCGGTGGAGGCGGGGTCATCCAGAGCCTGTCGGAACTGGATGCCGCCCACCTCCCCGAAGGAACGGAGCTTGTAGCGCAGCACAGGCATCGGGACCATGGTCAGGTCGCGGACGTTGACCCCGGAGGAGAGAAGGCCGCCGATGAAGCTCCGCTTGAGCATCCGGGAGGAGCGGTAAGCGTCGCGGCCGGAAATCACGAAGCTCCCCTTGGGAAGGGTCGTGCCGTAGGCGCAGCCCAGCTTAGCCACGAACTCGGGGGTGAGTTCCATGTTGGTGAGACCCTTGATGAGGGCCCCCTCGAACAGGGCTTTTTTCCACTTCTCACCCCAGATCAGGTTGCCGGTGACGGTGGCCCCGGCCTCGATCACCTTGCGCGGCCAGATCTTCACGTCGCGCTTGATGTAGGACTCTTCGCCGATGGAGGTGTCGTCGGCCACGATGACCCCCTCCTCCATCACCACGCCGTTCCCCACGCGGACGTTGCCGCAGAGGACGCTGTCGTTCAGCTTCGCCCCCCGCTTTACGTAGACATTATCCCAGATCACACAGCGGGAGAGCCGTACCCCCGCCTCGATGGTGCAGTTGCGTCCAATCACCGTATCCTTGATGTGGGCGCTCTCGAAGACCTGGGAGTTATCACCGATGACCACCGTCCCCTCCAGGGTCACATGCTCGTCCAGGTTCACGTCGGAGCCGAGCCGCAGATCCTTGCCCACCAGATCCTGCTTCGGCTCGTCGATCCTTACGTTCACCTTCCCTTTGAAGATGTCGTGGTGGGCCTCACGGTAGGAGTCGGTGTTGCCGATATCCCGCCAGTATCCTTTGGCGGTGTAGCCGAACAGGGACTGCTGCTTCTCCAGCAGCTTCGGGAAGAGGTCCTGGGAGAAGTCGTAGTTCTCCTCGGCCGGGATATGGGAGAAAATTTCCGGCTCCAGAACGTAGATGCCGGTATTGATGGTGTCGGAGATCACCTCGCCCCAGCCGGGTTTCTCCAGGAACTGGGAGATCCGCTTTTCCTTGTCGGTAATGACCACGCCGAACTGGAGCGGATCTTTTACCGAGGTGAGGGTGATGGTGGCCAAGGCCTCTTTCTCCTCGTGGAAGTCGATGATTTTCTGAAGGTTGAAGTCGGTGAGGAGGTCGCCGCTGATGACGATGAACCGTTCGTCCAGATACTTCTCGGCGCACTTGACGGCACCGGCGGTCCCCATGTCCTGAAGTGGGGTCACATAGGTGATCTTGACGCCGAAATCCGTGCCGTCGCGGAAGAAGTTCTTGATGACCGCCGGCTGATGGTACAGGAGCATGACCAAGTCGGTGATCTCGTATTTTTTGAGCAGCTCCACGATGTGAAGCATGATCGGACGGTTGAGGAGGGGGATCATTGGTTTCGGAATGCTGCTCGTCAGGGGCTGGATGCGGGTACCGAACCCGCCGGCCATGATCACGGCTTTCATAGGATGCTCCTTTGCATGGATATTGAATGGGAAATGCGAGAGTTATTCCTTGCCCGGCTTCCTCTTTGCCAGGACTCGCTTGACCTCTTCCTTCAGTTCGGACAGGTCGCTGGATTTGACCACATAGCCGTCGGCGAGCCAGGCGGAGAAGTCATCCTTGAAGCAGGAGAACGCTGTGCAGAGGACCACCGGCAGGTTGTGCCGCTCCTTGACCACCTTCTGCAGCAGGTCGAGGCCGCTCTCGTTTTTCAGTTTGATGTCCAGCACGATCAGGTCGAACTCGTGCTCCCTGATCTTGTCCACCGCTTCGGCTGCCGTGGCGGCGGTCACCACCTCATGTCCCTCTTCGGCCAGCTCCTGAGAATAGAGCAGCCGGATGCTGTTTTCGTCGTCAACCACCAACAATCGTGCCATGGGGTTCCTCCTCCCTGTTTACCGGTAGTTTGAGCACGTAGCGGGCCCCCCCGTCGGGAGGCGTTTCGATGATGAGGCTGTTGCCATGTTTTTCCATGATTGCCTTGCAGACTTCCAGGCCGAGGCCACCTCCCAGTTCCTGGGGCGGTGCGAAGGAAGAGAATGTGCTCATTCCGTTCGAGGAGCCGGGCCGTCCCGTGTCCCGCACCTCGACGACGATCCACCCGCCTTCCAGTCGGGTTTCGATGACAATCTCACCGCCGTCGGGCATTCGGTCCATGCTGGAGGTCAGGATTGAGCGGAGGCAGAAGGAGACCTGTTTGTAATCGATGCGGGCGGACGGGAGTTCGGCGTCCAGGCGGAGCCGGCAGGCAATGCGACGCTCCTGGAGGCGGCTGTCCAGCTCCCGGCAACCGGTGCTTACCAACTGGTTCACGTCCCATGAGTCCAGGGTGGGATAGAGGGAGTCGGAGTAGCTGAGTACTTCGTCCAGCACCTCGTCCAACTGTCGGGCTTCGCGGACGATGGATTCCAGATACTCGCGCCGGGGGTCACCCTCATCGGTGCCCTTGAGAAGCGTGCGGGCGAAGCCGCCGATGATCATGAGGGGGTTGCGGATGGAGTGGGCGATGCTCGACGTGATCTTGCCCACGAGCGCCATCCGTTCCATCCGGACGATCAGCTCCTGCTGTTCCTTGAGCTTGACGTTGGCCGCCGTCACCTTGAGGAGCTCTTCCTGGAGCCGTTCGTACAGGGATGCCCGTTCGATGGCGAAGGCAACGGGAAAGGCGAAGGTCTCCAGGGACTGGACATCCTGGGGGGTAATCGGTTTATGGGTCACGCAGTTGTCGGAAATGATGACGCCGATTCTCCGGTTGCGCGAGACCAGCGGCGTGATGAGAAAGGTGTCGACCCCCAGGGTCTGGGTCAGGGAGTAGTCGCAGTCTGGATTGTGGAAAGCGTTTTCGACCAGGAGCGGTTTCTTCTCCCTCAACGCACGGACCAAGATGTGATCATGTTCCGACAAGGGGATGGTGAGGTTTTCCAGAATGTCGTGAAACTTCTGCTTCTCACTGGTGAATTTGGTCTGGTAGAAGTTCTTCGCCATCTCCTTGAGGGTGAAGTCGTCGCGGCTGATCTCATCCCAGATGAACCACGCCTCGCCGTAGTTCCGCGGCCCAACCCCCAGATAGCCCCGCAGGTGCTTGCGCTCCTTGTCGGTCAGCAGCAGAAAGGCCCGGTTCATGCCGAACCCCTTGCCGGCGGTGATGGCGGTCATGACCACCGACAGCACTTCATCCAGGTCCACCGAGGTCTGGAGCACGAGGCTGATTTCGTGCAGGAACTTGATTTCCCGATCCTTGCTGTCCAGGAAGCCGACCATGGACTGGAGTCGGCTCCGCTGTTCCTGGAGCTCAGCCACCACAATGGGGAGCACTGCCGCGAGGGGGTGCCCCGAGTCGCGCAGTGCCTTCAGGTCTTCGGCGAACAGCGGGCAATCCACGCATTTTTCGATCACTCTGCGTTGGAGGGATGAAAAGAGGATTTCCTCGCCTTCGCCGATGTTTGGGCAATCGGCCGGCTCAATAACGTTTCTGTTCCAGCAGCACTTCCACTCCACTGGGTATCTCCCGGGCTTGATTTTATCGTGGGAAGCGGCACAATTATACCAGTTGGGGCTGTATTTTCAAGGCGAATGACCGAATGATCACGGCGGTTTATTAATGAATTGCCCCCCGAATCTTTGCGAGTTTGCCCGTCCCATGTCTCTTCGGCATTCTGGAGTATTTCATTAACAATTTATGAAGCTGCGAGGAATCCATGCCCACACCCATCAAAATCGGGGTCAGCTCCTGCCTGCTCGGCGAGAAGGTTCGTTATGACGGAGGCCACAAGCATGACCGCTACATCACCGATACGCTCGGCAGGTTCTTCGAATTCGTCTCCGTGTGCCCCGAAGCGGAGTGTGGCATGCCGATCCCGCGCGAGGCCATGAGGCTTGAGGCGGATGGGGGAGAGGTTCGGCTGGTTACGTCCAGGAGCAGGGTAGACAAGACGGAGCAGATGCTCGATTTTTGCCGCAGAAAGGTGCTTGAGCTGGAGAGTGAAGACCTGTGCGGTTTCATCTTCAAGAAGGATTCCCCCAGTTCCGGTCTGTTCAACGTAAAACTCTATCGCCGGGGGATGCCGACCAAGGCAGGGCGGGGCCTCTTTGCTGACGCGGTTACGAAGCATTTTCCCCTGCTGCCCGTGGAAGAGGAGGGGCGGCTCCATGATATGGGGCTACGGGAGCATTTCATTGAACGGGTCTTTGCCTTTCGCCGGTGGAAGGATCTGCTGCTGGGAGGGAAGTCCCTGGGGCGCCTCGTGGCGTTCCATGCCGACCACAAGCTCCTGATCATGGCCCACAGTCCGGAGGTTTACCGGGAGATGGGAGCACTCGTGGCCCGTGGCAAAGAGCTGGGATGCGACGATCTGTTCGCCTGCTACCAGGAGCTTTTCATGAAGGCACTGTCGCTCCATGCCACGGTGCGCAAGAACACCAACGTGCTTCAGCACATCGCCGGCTATTTCAAAAAACAGCTGACGCGGGAGGAAAAGGCTGAACTCCAGGAGGTCATCGGGGAGTACCACCGGCACCTGGTACCCCTCATTGTGCCGGTGACGTTGCTGAGACACTACGTGAAAAAGTACGGCCAGGAGTATCTGTTGAAGCAGGTCTACCTCAGTCCCACTCCTCTGGAACTGATGCTGCGCAATCATGTCTAGCCGGCTGCCGGCTGAGGCTCTCGCAAAACTACCGCGGGGCCGGTCGGCGGTGTTGCCGCTCACTCGAAAGCTCAACGTACCGACGGGTACGCCTCGCTTCCTCGCTCGCTTGCGCCTGGCATCCCGGCGTCCTCATAACGTTTTGCAAGAGACTCGACTCACTGCGGAGCCGCCTTCCTGACGCCGCGCCGCCGGCGACGCCGCCGTGGTTTCTTTGTCTCGCCTCCGGCTGAACAGGGTTCCACGGGAGGCATGACGCTGTCGCGGGCGTAGCGCTCCCACCACGCGAGAACCGGGCTGTCCTCGCCGTTCATGGCGCAACGGCAGCGGAGGTAGGCCATTGCCTCGGCAAAGCTGGCCCGGGCCAGAACCGCCTGGGGGCGTTTGCCGGGTATCCTGTGCAGTCGCTGCTGGAGGGCGAGAATCTCGCGCATGGCAAGCCCGATCCGGTGCGGCACTGCCACCAGCGGCGCCTGCTCACCCAGAAAGGCCGCCACGGCGGCACTCACCGCGTCCAGGGGAGAAGCCCCCTGGCCCATGAAGCGTTCGGACTGTTCTTCCAGGTACCCGCCAAAGAGGAGCGCGAGGAGGAGCGGTGGTGACACCGGCTCGCCGCTGCCCACCTGTGAGTCTACCCATTCGAGGGCACTGCCGGTCCGGGCGTGGGGGAACCCGTCGGTTTCCTCGCCGAGCCACGCCTCGAAGCCGGGGAAGAGGTGCGCGAAGAGGCCGGTCTGCCGCAGGAGCTGATAGGCCCGCTCACCTTCCCCCGACAGGAAGAGCTTGAGCATCTCCTCGTAAAGCCGCGGCGCCGTCGCCCTGGTAATTGCCGGTGCCAGATCGAGCATCGCCTGCCAGGTCTCCTCCTCCACGGCGAACCCCAGCACGGCAGCGAACCTGACCGCCCGGAGCATCCGGACCGGGTCCTCGGTGAAGCGGACCCGCGGATCGCCGATGGTGCGGATCATCCCCCGCTGCAGATCTTCCATGCCCCCCGCGTAGTCGATGATCGAAAAGTCGGCGATGCAGTAGGCCAGGGCATTGACGGTGAAATCCCGGCGCAGGGCATCCTCGCCCGGGGTTCCGAAAACATTGTCCCGCAGGACCATTCCCTCGTCGCTCACCAGGTGGCGTGGCGGACGGAGGCGTTCCGCTTCATCTCCACCCCGTTGTCCAGTCTCATCGGCAACCGGCTCGCCTTCACCTTGTTCGGGGGGAGACAACGCGCGGAAGGTGGCCACCTCGATGATTTCGTCGGTAAAGTGAATGTGGGCGAGCCTGAAACGGCGCCCCACCAGCCGGCAGTTGCGGAAGATGCGCTTGATCTGGTTGGGCGTGGCGTCGGTTGCCACGTCGAAATCCTTGGGTTCGCGCCCCAGCAGCAGATCCCGGACGCATCCCCCCACCAGGTAGGCGATAAAGCCGTTGTCCCGGAGACGGTAGAGGACCCGGAGGGCGTTGGGGCTGACGAGGGAGCGGGAGATGGGGTGGTTGGCGCGGGGAATGATGACCGGTTCGATGCTCATGGGGGGATTCATAACACAGAATCCTTTGAAAAGCAAAAATGCGCCTTTTGACCTGCGTCATGACATGGAGACCCCCTTTGGGCTATGATGACACCCATGGAAACGTTCACCCCCGGTCAGCAGAAGGATTTCAAAGTCCTCATCGATTTTGTCAGGGTCTACTGCCACGCCAACCACGACCCTGCTGCGCGGGAACCCTTCGCGGTTCCGCCGGAGCTCGAGAGGCGTTACCGCAAAGGCGTCAGGCTCTGCCCGGATTGCGCCGCACTCCTCTACCACGGCATTGCTAAGCGGCGAAAGTGTCCGCTGGACCCCAAGCCGTCGTGCAAGCATTGCCGCATCCACTGCTACAGCAGGGAATACCGGGCAAAAATCCGCGAAGTGATGGCCTTTTCGGGGCGGCGGATGATCATGCGGGGCCGGCTCGATTACCTCTGGCACTATTTCTTTTGATTCAGACCATATAGCAAAACGACAAGACGAAAGGGAGAGAACGATGATCAGAAAGATCGTGGAGATTGACCAGGAAAAGTGCAACGGCTGCGGCATCTGTGTTCCGGCCTGTGCCGAGGGGGCCATCAGGATAGAAAACGGCAAGGCGGTGCTGGCTGCCGACAATCTGTGCGACGGCCTCGGCGCCTGTCTGGGTGAGTGTCCTCTGGACGCCATCCGGATCATCGAGCGGGACGCGGACGAGTTCGATGAGGCGGCGGTGGAGGCTCACCTGGGCCAGACGAGTCGCGAATCCCATCACGCCGCCCATCAGCCGGCTCCGGTTCACGGCGGCTGTCCCGGGTCGCGAGCCATGGTCCTCGATCGCCCGGCAACGGAGAGCGTCCGGGATGTTCCGCGCCAGGAAAGCCGGCTCCGTCAGTGGCCCGTCCAACTGCACCTGGTGCCGACCTCCGCCCCGTACTTCCGGAACGCGGACCTGCTCATCGCCGCCGACTGCGTTCCCTTTGCCTATGCCGATTTTCATCGGGAGTTCCTGGACGGCCGCGCGGTGGTGGTGGGCTGTCCCAAGCTGGATGACAATCGTTTCTACACCGAGAAGCTTACTGAGCTGATCCGCGTCAATGACCTTAAAAGTATCACCGTGGTCCGAATGGAAGTGCCCTGTTGCGGCGGTATCGTCATGGCGGCCCGCCAGGCCCTGGCGGCATCGAGCAAGGATATCCCCCTGCGCGAGGTGACCGTGGGCATCAGTGGTGAGTTGAAGGGGGCATAGTGGATAAAAAGGATTGTTTTTGTCTTTTTTGATTGACAAGCCCCAGTATGGCTGGTATGAGTTTTTCTTGTCTGCAACTTCATTTCAAAGAAAGGAGAAACGATACCATGTGCATGTGTACGCTTGTTACCAAGGAGGCCCCTGACTTCACCGCCGACGCGGTTATGCCCGACAATACCTTCGGCACGGTCAAGCTGTCGAGCTACCGCGGAAAATATGTGGTCCTCTTTTTCTATCCTCTTGATTTCACTTTTGTCTGCCCGTCTGAGATTCTTGCATTCAATAAGAAGCTGGATCAGTTCAAGGCTAAGAACTGCGAGGTGATCGGGGTTTCAGTCGATTCCAAGTTCACCCACATGGCGTGGAAGAACACCCCGGTGGAGAACGGCGGTATCGGCAACATCCAGTATCCGCTGGTAGCCGATCTCAAGAAGGAGATCGCCACCCAGTACGGCGTCCTCTTCGAAGGCGCAGGGGTTGCCCTGCGCGGCCTGTTCCTTATCGATACCAAGGGGGTTGTCCGTCACGCCGTGATCAACGACCTGCCTCTCGGCCGCAGCGTTGACGAGGCCCTCCGCATGGTCGATGCGCTTCAGTTCGTGGAAACCCACGGCGATCAGGTTTGCCCGGCCAACTGGAAGGAAGGGGACGAGGCCATGAAGCCGACCGCTTCCGGCGTGGCCGAGTACCTGGCAAAGCACTCCGTGGGGTAGCCTCCGGCGCAGTGCATCCGAATGAACGGCACGGTCCCACACCGTGCCGTTTGTTTTTGGGGAGGCGCATGACATGAACGACCTGGAACGGACCGACAATCGTCTCCTCTTCGGCGCCGACGACACCGCCGGGATCGTGGCAGCGGAACTGGCCGGGCGGTTCGTCCGTCTTTTCATCCGGACTCCCCGCGGGGTCGTGGTCAGGGACGATCCCTTCCACCCGTTCATCCTCCTGACGGACCCATCGCTCTTGGATGGATTCCGGGATGAGGTGACCTTTCACCCGCTTTCCGGACCGGGCGAGCTCCGGTTTATGGCACTGTTTCGCGATTGGCACGGCTGCGCCGCGGCCCGTGATTTTCTGGCCCGCCATACCGGTCAAAACCCGTCGGCGCCCGGCGCCCCCTACCTCTATCTGTCGGACCCGGTCCACCAGCACTTTCTGCTCACAGGCAAGACCTTTTTCAAGGGATTTGAGTTCGGGCACCTGCGGCGGCTCGCCCTGGACATCGAGACCTCCTGCGGCGAGGGGTTCGAGTTCTCCAACCCGGACCGGGAAGATGACCGGATTCTCTCCATTGCTCTGATGGAGGAGGGCGGGTACGAAGCGTTCCTGTCGGCGACGGAGATGGACGAGCGGGAGATGCTCGAACGGCTGGGCGGGATCATCCGGGAACGTGATCCGGATGTGATCGAGGGGCACAATATCTTTCGCTTCGACCTGGAGTACATCCGGGCACGGGCTGCCCGCCACGGGGTAAAGCTTGCCTGGGGGAGGGACGGGAGCATCCCCCGGGTTCACCCTTCGCGCTTCTCCGTGGCTGAGCGGCTCATCGACTACCCGCGCTGGGACGTCTACGGCAGGACGGTCATCGATACCTACTTCCTCGTCCAGATCCACGACGTGTCGAGCAGGGATCTGGAAAGCTACGGTCTCAAGCAGGCGGCCATCCACTTCGGCCTGGCCGCGCCGGACCGGGTCTATCTGGACCGACAGGCCATGGACGAGGTATTCCGTTCCGATCCGGAGCGCATGAAGCGCTACAACCTGGACGACACCCGCGAGACTCTGGCCCTGTCCCGGCTCCTGTCCTACCCCTGGTTCCTCCAGGCGCGCATCTTTCCCTACACCTACCAGACATCGGTCATCAGGGGGAACGCCACCAAGATCAATGCCCTCTTCCTGCGCGAGTACCTGCACCGGCGCGAGGCGGTGCCGCTGCCTGGTGGGGGTGACGGTGCAGGTCTTGAAGGGGGGTATGTGGAGCTACGGGAGACCGGCATTCTCGGTCCCATTGTCCACTGTGACGTGACCTCCCTCTATCCGTCGCTCATGCTTGCCCGGAAGATCGCTCCGGCCCGGGAGCACCTTGGTCTGTTCCTCCCCCTTCTGGAGGAGCTTCGCCGGTTCCGGCTGACAGCCAAGGCGCGCGCCCGGGAAGAGTCAGATCCCCATCGGCGCGACTACTACGCGGCGCTCCAGCAAACCTTCAAGGTTCTCATCAACTCCTTTTATGGCTACCTGGGCGCGCCCCTCCACCACTTTGCCGATCCGGCTGCCGCCGCCGAGGTTACCCGGGCGGGCCGGCAGCTCATCGGGGCCATGCTTGACTGGTTACAGGACAGGGGTGCCCGCCCGGTGGAGGTGGACACGGACGGCGTCTACTTTATTCCGCCCCCCGGCGTAAGCGGCGAAGAGGCCGAGTCCGCTCTGGTCCGCGCCCTTTCCGCTACGCTCCCGGCCGGCATTGAGGTCGAGCTGGCCGGCCGCTACCGTGCCATGTTTTCCTATAAAGCCAAAAACTACGCTCTGCTCGGCCATGACGGCCGGATCACCGTGCGGGGGAGCGCCCTCCGTTCGCGGGGGATCGAGCGCTACCTGCGCGAGTTCATGGGGGAGATGATCCGCCTCCTCCTGACGGACGAGGCGCAGAAGGTACCGGTCCTGTACGATGACTACGTCCACCGTATCCGCGAACACCGGTTTCCTGTGGAATGGCTCGTCCGCACCGAGACCCTCGGCGAGTCGCCGGCCACGTACCAGCAGAAGGTCCGCGCCGGAAAACGCAATCCCTCCGCGGCCTTCGAGATAGCGCTCCGCGCCGACCGGCCGTATCGGGCCGGCGATCAGATCAGCTATTACGTCACGGGACGGGGGAAAGGGGTAACCGTCTACGAGCAGAGCGCACCGGTCTTCCGGTACGACCCGGCCCGTCCCGACGAGAACGTGGACTATTATGTCGACAAGCTGGCCCAGCTCATGAAAAAATTTGCCCCCTTTCTCCCCCGGGAACGGACCCTGTTCGACTGACGGTTTCTCCGCCATTCGCGGCCTGTTGCCGCTTGCCACCTCGGCCCAAGTGTGTTACAAGGGACAGCAGGTTGCAACCATGCAGCAAAAGGAGAAAACATGCGCGCTTTCGCACTGTTGCTCGCCCTTGCCCTGGTGTTGTCCGTCTCTGCCCCCGTTCTGGCCCAGGACGGACCCAAGCCCGAGTTCATCGTGGAGAAAATGGCCTACAAATTCGTCCGGGGTGTCACCAATGTCGCCACGGCCATTGTGGAGCTCCCCAAACAGTCGTATCTGAGTGTGAGGGATCGCGGCGCCGTCGGCTACGTGGTCGGTCCGCTCAAAGGGGTCGGCATGACTGTCTACCGGGGATTCATGGGAGCGGCGGAGGCGATTTTCTTCCCTGTTCCCCAGCCGGGCTACTATGATCCGATGATCGAGCCCGAATATGTCTGGATGGGATGGGATGAGGCACGGGACGACAGGCTCCGGTCAGCTGCTGGCAAGCCGGATGCCTCCGGCGGGGAGGGCAAATGAGGGCGGTTATCGCCTCGGTGGCACTGGTTGCAGTGTTGATCGCCGGGCAATGGGCGCCTGTGTACGCTGGCGGCGTGCGCTCCGTGGACAACGCTTCGGCCCAGGAGGTGGTCGACGGCATGGCCGGCAAATTCGGCCGGGGCGTTGCCAATGTTGCCACGGGGTGGGCTGAGTTTCCCAAGCAGATTTACGTCACGTGGTCCGAGGACGGTGCCGGCAGGGGGCTGCTGATCGGTCCCCTCAAGGGGGTCGGGATGACCCTGGTGCGGACTCTGGCCGGGGTCGGTGAAGTGGCCACCTTCTTTCTCGCCTGGCCCGGCTTCTACGACGCGTACCTTGATCCTCCTTACGTATGGCAGAAAGAGTAGGGCAGGTTTTCCCTGCCCGGCATCGGGACACGAAAAAAGCCGCACCCCGTGGGGATGCGGCTTTTTTCGTGAATCGGGAAGGGGAGATTACTTCTTCTCGGCAGCCGGAGCAGCAGCTTCTTCCTTCTTCTCTTCTTTCTTGGCCTTCTTGGCTTTCTTGGCCTTCTTAACCGGCTTCTTCTCTTCTTTCTTCACTTCAGCGGCCGGAGCGGCGGGAGCAGCCGGAGCGGCTTCTTTCTTCGCTTCGGTGGCGAAAACGGTACCGGCGAAGGCAACGGCAACAAGAGCGGCTACGAGGGTGGACAGAACTTTTTTCATTACGAGTACCTCCAAAAAATTGGGTGATGTACCTTTGCATAGAGCATGGAGCATGCCACTTGTTGTTTGTTTGTGGAACTGCATTTTAAATCAGTATGTTACGTGAGGTGGGCTCGGGCATGGCCCGTGATTTTTAGGCTGGAGCGACCGCAAATGCTCATGTGTTTACCGCAAATGAGGTAGCCCGTGCCGGAGGGGCATTTCGCTTGTCACGGCAGTTGGTTGTGTACTACAGTAATTCATTTACGAATCGGCGAACTTATCCGCAATTCCGGAGATAATCAGAGTGTTAGATAACAGGTTACTTGCCGTCGAGAAGCCGGCACGCTACATGGGGGGAGAGGTGGGCACACGCTGTGCCGTAACGCCGGAACTCCGCTTTGTTCTTGCCTTTCCCGACGTCTACGAGGTCGGCATGAGCCACCTGGGGCTTCAGATTCTCTACGGCGTGCTCAACACCCTCGACGGTGTTGCCGCCGAGCGGGCCTATGCCCCCTGGCCCGACCGTGAGGCTCAACTGCGGGCAGAAGGGATACCGCTGGCCACTCTGGAGAGCGGCACCTCCCTGGATCGTGCCGATATCGTTGGCTTTACTCTCCAGTATGAGCTTTCGTACACAAATATTCTCAATATGCTGGATCTGGCCGGCATCCCCCTGCTCGCGTCAGAGCGGGACGAGCGCCATCCGCTCATAATCGGTGGCGGACCGTGCGCCTGCAACCCGGAGCCCTTGGCGGACTTTTTCGATGCATTTCTCCTGGGTGACGGAGAAGAGGCGGTCATCGAAATAGCAGAGGCGTTCCGGGCATGGAAGCGTGCCGGCGGAGCGCGGTCAGGGCTGCTTGAGCGGCTAGCCGGCATAGCCGGCGTGTATGTACCCTCTTTTTTTGCCGTGAGGTACGGGGATAACAACAGGATCGCCGCCGTGGAGCCGTTGCGCCCCGACTACGGCCCGGTGAAGCGCCGCTTTCTGGCCGAGCTGGAGCCGGCTGCCTATCCCACTGCCCCGGTCGTCCCCTTCCTGAAGACAATCCACGACCGGGTCAGTGTCGAGATCAGCCGAGGCTGCACTCGCGGGTGCCGGTTCTGTCAGGCCGGCTACCTGTACCGGCCGGTGAGGGAGCGTTCCCCGGAGAAGATCCTGGCGCTGGTGGAGGAGACCCTTCGGGCCACCGGTTACGACGAGATATCGCTGCTGTCGCTCTCCACCGGGGACTATGGCTGCCTTACGCCGTTATTGACCGAACTTATGGCACGTTACGCCTCGGAGCGGATCGCCGTGTCGCTTCCGTCGATGCGGGTGGGAAGCCTCAACGATGAGCTGGTGGAGGCCATCCGCACCGTTCGCAAGACCGGTTTCACCCTGGCGCCTGAAGCCGGGAGCGAGCGGCTGCGCCGGGTCATCAACAAGGGAATCTCCGAGGAGGATTTGCTGCGCAATGCCTTTGAGGCGTACTCCCACGGCTGGCGCCTGATCAAGCTCTACTTCATGATCGGTCTGCCGGGCGAGACGGAGGAGGATCTGCACGGGATCGTGGAGCTTGCCCGCAAGGTGAAGATGGAGGGGCGGCGGGCCGGTAGCGGAGGCGAGGTGAATGTGTCGGTCTCGACCTTCGTTCCCAAGGCGCACACCCCCTTCCAGTGGGAGCCCCAGATCCCGGTCGGCGAGATCCTGGAGAAACAGGGACTTCTGCGTCGTGAGCTCAGGGCGCGCAAGCTGGTTTTCAAGTGGCACGATGCGCCTCTCTCCTTTATGGAAGGGGTCTTCGCCCGGGGCGACCGGCGGCTTGGGGCCGCCCTTCGCCGGGCGTGGGAACTCGGCTGCCGCTTCGACGGCTGGGGCGACAGGTTCGACGAGGCCGCATGGCGGACCGCCTTCGAGGAAACCGGTATCGACCCGGCCTTCTATCATCGGCGCCGGGAGCCGGATGAGGTTCTTCCCTGGGGTCACCTGGACTTCGGCGTCACAAGGGAGTTTCTTCTTCGCGAACTGGAACTGTCGCGCCAGGGGGCGGCCACGGAGGACTGCCGTACCGGCCGCTGCACCGGCTGCGGTGTCTGTGATTTCAGCCAGGTGCGGCTGCGGCTCGCCGATGACGGCTGGCGGGGTACGACCACCCGGCGGGAAAAGGATGATGCGGAAGATGTCGAAGGGAAGGTAACGCTGCGGCTCCGTTACACCAAGACCGGGGCCATGCGGTTCCTGAGTCACCTGGAGATGATCGGTCTCTTTACCCGGGCGGTGGGGCGGTCGCGAATCCCGATCCGCTTCTCCCGCGGGTTCCATCCTCACCCCAAATTCTCATTTGCCACCGCCCTTTCGGTCGGTGTAGAATCGTGGGCCGAATATCTCGATATGGAGCTTTTCCCCGGCGCCGACCCGACGGACATCGGCACGCGCCTCAATGGGGCTCTCCCCGAGGGGGTACGGATCGTCGAGGCATCCGTGATCCCTCCGGGCAGTCCTTCCCTCTCTGTAATAATGGACAAAGTGCGCTACCGTGTTACGCTTCCTCCGGAGGCGGCCGTCGGCCTGCCTGAACTGGCTGCGGCGTTTCTTGCCCGGGAGAGCGTTCCGCTGCGTCGTGAAAAGAAGGGGCGGGTCCAGGAGTACGACCTGCGCCGGGAGCTGGCCGAACTCACCGTGGAGGGGAACGCCCTGGAGATGGTGACGGGGCGGGGCAAACCGCTGGAGTTCGTATCGGCCATCACCGGGCTTGCGCCGGAAGCCCTGGCTGAGGCCAGGATCGAGAAGCTCCAGGTGCTTTTCAAGGAATCGTGATTCAATTTTTCATACAGGATACCCATCAATGGCCAATGAACTGGTGATCAACACCTCGTCCCACGAGACCCGCATCGCTCTCATCGAGAACGGCACCATTGCCGAGCTCTACATTGAGCGGAGCCGCGAAAAGGGGATCGTCGGCAACATCTACAAGGGGAGGGTCGTACGCGTCCTTCCCGGCATGCAGGCGGCATTTGTCGACATCGGCCTGGAGAAGGCGGCTTTTCTCTACGTGGCCGATGTGTTCGATGCCATGGAGGAGTTCGAGACCTTCATGGAGGTGAACGGCGAGGAGAGCGACAGTGAACGGCAGGTTCTTCACCCGCTCCACCCCATCGAAGAACTCCTTCAGGAAGGGCAGGAAATTCTGGTTCAGGTGTCCAAGGAACCCATCGGCACCAAGGGGGCCCGTATCACCTCTCATGTGTCGCTGCCTGGCCGCCACCTGGTCTACATGCCGACGGTGGACCACGTGGGAGTGTCTCGGCGGATCGAAGATGAGCCGGAGCGCGAGCGGCTTAAGGAAATCGTGGGCAAGGCGAAGCCGGCCGGGGGCGGGTTCATCGTTCGGACCGCCGCCGAGGGCAAGACCGAGGAGGATCTGGTCGCCGACATGAACTACCTGACGAAGCTCTGGGAAGAGGTTGTCAGACGCAACGAAAAGGCTCATGCCCCCTGTCTCATTCATGCCGACCTGGACGTGACCCAGAAGGTCATCCGTGACATCCTCACCGAAAACGTTTCCCGCATCGTGGTCGACTCCCGGCACGAGCACGACAAGATCGTCCAGTTCATCTCCACCTTCATGCCGAAAATGAAGTACTCCATGGAGCTCTACGACGACGAGGAGCCCATCTTTGATCACTTCGGGCTGGAGGTGGAGATCAGCCGGGCACTGGGACGCAAGGTCTGGCTCAAGAGCGGCGGCTATATCATCATCGAGCAGACCGAGGCCCTTACCGCCATCGATGTCAACACCGGCCGGTTCGTGGGCAAACACAACCTGGAGGACACCATCCTCAAGACCAACCTGGAGGCGGTTAAGGAGATCGCCTACCAGCTCAGGCTGCGCAATATCGGCGGGATCATCATCATCGACTTCATCGACATGGAGAAGGAGGTCAACCGGGAGAAGGTCTTTACGGCGCTGGAGGAGGCCATGAAGGCCGACAAGTCCAAGACCAACATCCTGAAGATCTCGGATCTGGGCCTGGTGGAGATGACCCGGAAGCGGGTGCGGGAGTCTATCGGCAGGATGATGTGCGAGCCCTGCCCCTACTGCGAGGGGAGAGGGTACGTGAAGTCCAAGACAACGGTCTGTCACGAGATATTCCGCGAACTGCGCCGGGAGATGCTCGATATTCGCGGCAGCAAGGTAATGCTCACCGTGCATCCCCAGGTGGCCGATCTCCTCTACGACGAGGAGCGGCGAGGGTTGGAGGAGTTGGAGAAGAAGTTCAAGAAGCGGATTACGGTCCGGGCCAAGCCCGGTTTTCATCAGGAGCAGTTCGAGATCGCCATCAGCTGACGGCAGGCTCAAGGGGGACGCGCATGGTATTCGCCGCCAAGGTTTCCGAAATCCCCGATTTCGGGAAAAAAGTTGTCACCGTTAATGGACAGGAGATTCTCCTCGTGAAGGCCAAGGGGCAGGTCTACGCCTGCGAGACCGAGTGCCCGCACCAGGGGGCTCCCCTTTCCGGGGCGCTGGTGAAAGATGCCGAGCACCTCTCCTGCCAGCGCCACGGGTATCGCTTCAATCTGAAAACCGGCGCCTGCAAGGAGTTCCCTGAGTACACCCTCAAGATCTATCCGTCCCAGGTCGTGGGCGAGGATGTCATGGTGGAAATCTGACAGTGGCATCAAAACGGGAGAGGAAAAAAGTCCTTGACTCATTGATGGAATTTGGATATTTTTCTATGCTCTTTCAAAAATTGCGTAAAGGTGGTGAAGGTACATGTACGCGGTAATCAGAACCGGAGGGAAGCAATATAAAGTTTCCGAAGGCGACTTTCTGAAAGTCGAAAAGCTTGAGGGTGCGGTGGGTGACACCGTCGAACTCAAAGACGTCCTCATGGTTGGCGGCGAAACGGTAGCTATCGGAACACCGTTAGTGCCCAGCGCCTCTGTCGTCGGCAGGATCGTCGACCAGGGCAAGGACAAGAAGATCCTGGTCTTCAAGTCGAAGCGGCGCAAAAATTTCCGTAAAATGTACGGGCATCGTCAGCCCCGAACCGTTCTCAAAATCGAGAAGATCAACGCGTAGCAGCGTGACGCGTGACGAAACGGCCCGGCCATCTGCCGGGCTGTGTCCGTCATCCGATCCACGCGGGAGGTCAGAGCACCATGGCACACAAGAAAGGCGTCGGCTCCACACGGAACGGACGCGATTCGGAATCAAAACGACTCGGCTGCAAGAAGTTCGGCGGCGAAACCGTCAAGGCGGGTAACATCATCTACCGCCAGCGCGGCACCCAGATCCATCCCGGCACCAATGTCGGCTGCGGCAAGGACTACACCCTTTTCGCGCTGATCGACGGCGTGGTGAAGTTCGAGCGGCTGGGCCGCGACCGGAAGAAAGTTTCCGTTTATCCCGCCAACTGATTCAGGCTGAAACAGGAACCATCATGAAAAGGCCCGGAGCTGGTGCTCCGGGCCTTTTTGCGTCTGCTCCCCTTTGAATTCATCTCCATTCCTTCCAGAGGCCCCGCGGCTTCGGACAACTTCTTACGCACGCCCGGTTGCCGGGGTCGAACATCCTGCCGTACCCGGCCTTATGCGCAACGGTGGTCGGGGCGTCGTCGAGAATGCGCGCAAAAAAAAGCCCGGGAAGGGGATCCCCGGGCGTATTGCATTGCAGGCACACTGTTCACATCAGGTTAGGGAAACAGCACGGAAATGTTATCGTTCTGCGCCGCCAGGGTGGTGCCGTTGTAGACATAGACCTTGGCGGTGAAGGATTTCTTCGCCGGGTAGCCCCAGAACTTGTGGGAGGGCAGGACGAAGTTTGCGTCGGAGGTTGTGTAGATGTTGGTGTTGCCGTCACCCCAGACGACCTTGACCTTGTTGAAGGTCACGCCGGTGATGGTGAGCGGGATGATGGCGTAGCCGGCGGAGGGGCTGTTGTAGGAGATGCCGGCGGCGGCCACGGCGACGCCCGCGGCCGGAGCCGGAGCGGTGACCTTGACCTTGATCTGGTCGACTTTCTCTTCGTTGGTGCTGAGGTTCTTCACCCGCAGCGTCAGGGTGTAGGTGCCGGTGGCGCTGAAGGCGCGCGTTACGGACTGCCCGGAAAGTGTAACATTGGAATCACTGCAGGTCCAGGCGTAGGAGTACTTGTCCGCTGCGAGCGGGCCGGCTGCAGTAGCTGCCAGGGTTACCGTGCCTTGGGTGACGGTTACTTCGGCCGTGGTCGGGAGGCCGGCGGTGTTGTTGGATCCGACGGTGGCGATGTCTGCCGTGGGAGCTGCCCCGATGCCGGTCAGGTAGGCGACGTAAGCGGCGCGGTTCGGATAGACAGTGCCGTCGGCGGCGGTGAAGGTTCCTTCATCGGGATAGAGGGCCTCGCTACGGCTCAGATCGATGGCCTTCTTGTACTCACCGGCCGGGTTGGGAGTGAAGGTCTTGGTGGCCGGGTTCCAGTCGCCGTGCTCCTCGAACTTGACCTCGCGGGCAGCGCCCGACTTGGTGGCCAGTTCGGCGCCGGTTTCCAGATCCTCTGCCTTGGCAACGATCTGGAGGATTTCTGCGGGGGACTGCATGAAGCTGGCGCCGGCATTGGCCTTGATGGCGGTACCGGTCATGTTGAAGCCGCCGTCGAAGAACCCTTTACCAGCGGCGTGGCAGTCGCCGCAGCTCTTACCAAGGACGAAGTTTGCGGTGCTCCGGACGTTGTGGGTGATCATGTAGGGGCCGCCCAGAAGCAGCAGCTGGGTCCCGCTCCACGATTTGCCGTCAACGGCGGGGGCGATGGTGTTGCGGAAGGCCTTGTAGTTTTCAATCTCCTCGGGCGTCGAGAAGACCGCGTTGCCGCCGTACACACCCACGTAGTTCCAGGCGCCGGTGAAGGTGCCGTCGGGGTTGTAGGCGCTCTGGAAGGCGCCGTTGCCGAAGCCTACCGGCACGGGAGCGAAACCGCTGGGGCCGTAATTGACGCCGGCCTTCATGTCGCGGCTGATCCACGGGTCGTAGTAGGTCAGGTTCGGGGCTGCGGGACGGCCGGTGACGCCGTCGCCGTTGGCATCAACGGAAGGATCGATGTTGTTCCAGAGGACTGCAGTGATGATGTTGATCGGGTAGACCTTGCGGCGCCAGTTGGGGTTGGCGCTGCCGTCGGGCAGGATCTTGTCGCCGTCGCCGATCTTGGCCCAGGTGTAGAGCGGTTTCCACTCGACGCCTTCATTGGTCATGCCGGGCATCGGCTCGTTGAACATGCCGAGCATCCCTTTGGAGGTGTCGAAGCCGAGCATGTTCGGGTAGCGGTTGCCGGAGGTGGAGTCGAGGGCGCGGACAACCATCTGTTTTTTGTAGGTGTGGCAGACGGCGCAGTCAATGATGTCCATGTGGCTGCCGAGGAAGGTTTCTTCGCCAGTGCCGTCGGCCTTCATCCGGACCGCGTTGACCATGGGAGCGGTGAGGTTGAACATGGCGTGGGCCGAGGTCGGGTTGGGAGCGTTGAAGGTATCGATGGCGACGCCGTCGCTGTTCTTGCCGGTCAC
Organism: Geobacter sulfurreducens PCA; assembly: GCF_000007985.2. Classification (NCBI taxonomy): domain Bacteria; kingdom Pseudomonadati; phylum Thermodesulfobacteriota; class Desulfuromonadia; order Geobacterales; family Geobacteraceae; genus Geobacter; species Geobacter sulfurreducens. Next base: position 3,548,475 of record NC_002939.5, on the reverse strand, counting down.
GTGGCAGTCAGCGCACTTCTTGATGGTGTTGCGGCTGTCGATGCCGAGGGCTGTGCTGGTCTCAACGCCGCTGGCGCTGTCGTAGCCGCGGCCCGGATCGCAGAGGCTCTTGCCGTCTTTGCCGGGGCCGTCAACCTTCAGGGTGTCGGTATCCATGTGGCAGCCGGCGCACTCCATGCCGATGTGAACTTCCTGGTCGCGGTTGTCCCACAGGTCACCCCGCTTGAACCATTCGGCCCGCGGGAAGGGAACGATGCCCTTCTTGAGGGAGTTCTGATCCATGGCAGGAGCCATGCCCATCATAACCGGGTTGCCGCTTTCGTCGAACACGAGCTTCTCGTAGTAGAGCGGGCCGGTGCCGGCTTTGTTGCCGCCGCCGATTTCGCCGATCATCGGGTTGATAACCGTGCCACCGAAGCCGGGCATGCTGTTGTAGATGGTCTGGCCCATGGCCGCCGGGTAGCCGATGGCGGCGATCATGTAGCTGGAGATGTTGGTGACGTTGACCACCGGCGAGATGCCGTAGGGACCCTGGCTGAAGTTCCATGTGAAGCCGAAGGGTGCGTTGAAGTCGAAGGCGGGCATCTCGAGGCCGGTCATGGAGGCCGAGAAGTTGCCCGTGTAGATCATGGGCGCCGACGACAGGAAGTCCTTCATCATGCTCGGCAGGTCGGTGAGCGAGGTGGGCATGTGGCACTTCCGGCAGTTGTCGGCCGGCGGATTGGCTTTAATGCGGCTGAGGGCCGTGGAGTTGAGCGAGACGATGCCGTTCTGGTCCACGTCCACCAGGGAGACGTTGTAGCCCTGGTAGGTGGGGCTCATCTTATTGGTGTCCATGAGTCCCGCGCCCACGGTGGCCGTCACGTTGAGTGCACCGGAGTAGTTCATGACCGAGTGCATCAGGTTGTCATACCCCTCGAAGTGACAGTAGAGGCAGTCCATTTCCTTGACGTTCGGCATCATGAGCTGCCCGTCGCTGATGGGCATGCCCGGCTGGCTCATGGCGGCGCGGCCCCAACCGTTGGGGGCGAGGACCGGCCCGTTGGCGGGATTGTTATCCGCATACTGGGGATAGATCCAGGGGGCCATGGCGACCTTCTCGGTCGGCATGCCGGTCAGGGGATCATAGGTGTCGTTCACGTAAAAGAGGTAGGCGTCGAAGAGGCCGCCCGCATCGGGCTGGCGCTGGGAGTAGCGGACACCATTCCGGTCCTTTTCCACAAAACCGCCGCCGACGTGGCAGCTGCCGCAGTAAACGGCCGAGTCCCACATGGAGAGGTCGACCTGTGCCTTGAATTCGGCTTCAGTGTACTTCTTGTCCTGCACACCCGGGGTTGCCGAGTCTTGATCCATTAAGTTCGCCACCTGGCGAAGCGAGGGGCTTCACCATTTGCCATACATGGCCGTGCCCTGGGTCCAGGGCTTGGCCTTGGTGGCGTCGAAGGCTCCGTTGGCCGTGTCGACCCATTCACTGCGGCCTTGGGCCGAGTGGAAGGCGTGGTCGGAAATGCTGTTGTAGTCGTGACACCCGCCGCAGGTCTGCTTCGGGCTGTAGGGGAAGCCCTTCTTGGTGACCGGGTCAACCATGACCGGCATGACCGGGGCACCGTACTGTGCTGCGACTTCTTCAAACGTTTTCAACTGGATCGGCACCGGGTGGGCACCAAGGGCGATTCCCGCCCCGACCGCCAGACCTGCGGCGGTCATGCTTGCCACAAGGAGCGGTCCTGTTGGTTTCTTGTTCCTCATGTTCCTTTCCTTTCCTTTTCATGGTATGGCCGCCCGAGGCGACCGGCCGTCGGCAGTGGGGGCTGTCGACGCTTGAAAAGAGAGCTTGTCGTGCATTAAGCAACCCTGATACCGACTCGTGCGCCCGGGGTGGGAAAATCGAGAGGAATCGCGCCGTGAAACCGCGGTGCCTGGTGCGGTTTCACGGTTGTTGTTCACAGTAAAAAATGCAACATATTGATATTGCGATGAACGAATGGAGAGGTCACGTCCGTCACGGAAAGGGCTATCGGTTAAATTAATGTAATGGTCCACCTCATATCGTCTAAGGCGAACCCCCCAGTCGGTGTGGGGAGGGAGCCCAGGCGCGCGGAGGGGCATGGGGTAGCGGATGGTTCGCAGGAGGGGAATATCCCCCGCAGTGGGTGAAATAACCCACCCGGTTTCAGGGGCATTGTGTGTAACATATTGATGTGTCGTCATTTGTCTAGGGGGGCAGTAACGGCAGGTAAATTGCTATATATTTGTATATGTCGGTTGATTCGGTGTTATTCGCCGTCACCCCCCGCCCGGGGGATACTCCAAACCTGCGGAGGTATCCGCTCATGCTCGCGCTTCAGGACGACTCCCTTTTTGCCGCCATTGTCGATAATCTCTCCGACGGTATCTATGTCCTCCAGGACGACCGGGTGGTCTATCTGAATGAGCGTTTTGCGCAGCTGTTCGGGCATGGTGATGCAGGGTCCCTTCTCATGAGGGAGCTTGATGACATCCTGCCCCACGGCGAGGGCAAGGAGATCGTCGGCAGAATCCACGCGGAGCTGCTGGCGGGTGAGCCGTCATCGGTTGCCTGGGGCCAGCCCTTTGCCCACATGGACGGTACGCCGGTCTGGCTGGAAATGGAGGCGCGCCGCATCCGCCTGAACGGGCGACCGGCCATCCTCGGCGTCTGTCATGACCGCACTGACTGCAAACTGATCGGCGAAGCCATGCACATCAGTCAGGAGACATTCCGGCTGGTCCTTGACGCCATGCATGACAGCGTGTACGTAGTGGGGCGCGACTACAACGTTATTTACGCCAACCGGGCCATGCGCGCCGGTGCCTACGGCGATGTGAGCTCTGATCCCTGCTACCGCATCTGCCGCGGCTGCAGTGAGCCATGCCCCGACTGCACCCTGGAAGAAGTGCTCTCCTCCGACAAGCCCGTGTGCCGTGAATTCTTTGATGAAAAGCGCAACGCCTGGTATTCGACCATTGAACTTGCGGTCCGGATTCCCGGCATGAGTGCCCCCGCCAAGCTGGGCGTACGGCGGGACATTACAGCCCGCAAGGAGGCGGAACAGCGCAGCCGGATGCTTTCCCAGCGACTCCTGCACGCCCAGGAGAGCGAGCGCAAGCGCCTTTCCCGGGAACTTCACGACGATCTGGGGCAGCTCCTCAATGCGCTGAAGATCGGATTCGATACGCTGGCCGAAGATCTGCGCCAGCCGTCGCACGATGTGCAGGATCGCCTCTGGTATCTGAGCGAATCACTGAATAATTCCATCCACACCATTCGCCGCCTCTGCGCCGGTCTTCATCCCTCGACCCTTGAGCGGCTGGGGCTGGCCGAGACGATCCGGCAGCAGTGCACCCAAGCGGCAACTACCCATTCGCTCGACATCGAGCTCAAGTGCGGGACCATGCTCGGCGTGCGGCTTGAGTCGGATACTGAAATCAACCTGTACCGGATCTTTCAGGAGGCCCTGCACAACGTGGTGAAACACGCTGACGCCACCCGGGTAATGGTACGGCTGGTGGCATCGCATCCCACGGTAAGGCTCCAGATCGAGGATAACGGCGGCGGCTTCTCCATGGAAGACTACGCGGAGCTCTCGGGGCACCACCTGGGACTCATCAGCATGGCGGAGCGGGTGGAATTGCTGGGTGGCACGTTCCAGATCGCGTCCCTCCCCGGTCTCGGAACGGCGGTGACCGTGGAGGTCCCGTTCCGCAAGGCCCCGCCGGGCCGAACCACTGCCGCGAAGGGGCGGCCGAGCCTCCCCTACCCGGTGCGCGGGAGGAAATCACTCTATGTATGCTAAGAAGCGGGTCATGATCGTGGATGACCATCCCTTGTTCCGGGATGGTCTCAAGGGGCTCGTCTCACGCAGCGCCGATTACCAGGCCGTGGGAGAGGCGGGCAGCGGCAGCGAGGCCCTGCGCCAGGTGGAAAAGTGCCGGCCCGACCTGATCACCATGGATATCTCGCTGCCGGACATGAGCGGCATCGACGCGGCGCGGGAGATCCACCGTGTGGCTCCCCACGTGAAAATTCTCATGGTGAGCATGCATCCGCGCTATGAGTTCATCGCCGACGCCTTTAAGGCCGGAGCCAGCGGCTACGTGGTCAAGGAAGCCACCAGTGCCCGGCTGATTCAGGCCATGGACGCCCTGAGCCGCGGCGAGTTCTTTCTGGACGGGCAGGTTTCCCAGGAGGTGGTGCAGAGGATATTCAGCGGGTCGCAGGCTGATGGAGGCGGCTCGGCCGATGAGCGGTACACCCTGCTGACGCCCCGTGAGCAACAGGTGATGCGGATGATCGTGGAGGGCGCTACGTCGAGACAGATCGCCGAGAGCCTTGAACTGACCCTCAAGACGGTGGAGAACCACCGGACCAACCTCATGCGGAAGCTCCAGGTGCACAGTAAGCTGGAGCTTGTCCGCTACGCCGCCCGGCTCGGGCTCATCGACCTGGAGAGCTGGAGGGGCAACGAGCAGTAGGCCGCACCCGGAACCCGCTTCCGGCTTCTTTCTTGTTATGGCGCTGTCCTCTGGGCAGCGCTTTTTTTTGTGTGTGTTGAAGAGATGAGCGGGACCATGAAAAAAACCCGGGGAGGAACCTCCCCGGGCGAATAGCATTACAGGTGAGACGGATTAGGGAAACAGCACAGTAATGTTATCGTTCTGCGCCGCCAGGGTGGTGCCGTTGTAGACATAGACCTTGGCGGTGAAGGATTTCTTCGCCGGGTAGCCCCAGAACTTGTGGGAGGGCAGGACGAAGTTTGCGTCGGAGGTGGTGTAGATGGTGGTGTTGCCGTCACCCCAGACGACCTTGACCTTGTTGAAGGTCACGCCGGTGATGGTGAGCGGGATGATGGCGTAGCCGGCGGAGGGGCTGTTGTAGGAGATGCCGGCGGCGGCCACGGCGACGCCCGCGGCCGGAGCCGGAGCAGTGACCTTGACCTTGATCTGGTCGACTTTCTCTTCGTTGGTGTAGAGGTTCTTCACCCGCAGGGTCAGGTCGTAGGTGCCGAGGCTGTTGAAGGCACGGGTCACTGACTGGCCTTCGCTGGTACCGGCCGCATCGGAGCAGGTCCAGGAATAGGAGTACTTGTCCGCGGGGAGGGCACCGGCTGCGGCTGCGGTAAGGGCTACATTGCCCTGGGTTACGGTGATCTCGGCCGGGTTGCCGGTGGCGTCGGTGGTGCCAACGGTGGCGATGACGGCCGCAGGAGCCGAACCAATGGCATTCAGGTAACCCACGTAGGCGGTGCGACCGGCAAAGGTGCCGGCGGCGCGGACGATCGGGTCGGCCTGGTAGAGGGACCCGGCGAAGCCGAACGGACCGGCGTCACACTGGGCGTTGATGCGGATTTTGTAGCCGGGCTTTGCGGTGATCTTCAGGGCGTCGTTCACCGAGTCGCTGTTGGTGTCGATGGCGACCATGGTGAACTCGAAGCCGCCGGTGAAGGTGGCGCCCAGGTTGGTGATGATGTCGTCGACACTGGCGACCATGTCGCTGGAGATCTGCTTGGTGCGGGAAACAACGGTGGCGCCGTTGTCGGCAGTGGTGTCGATCTTCAGCAGCCAGCCGAGGGTGGAGGTGGCGCCGGCCTTGGCTGCCGCGCCGCCGGGAGCCGCGCAGTAGAAGGGGCTGGTCGCGCCGGAACAGGCGGCCGGACGGGTTGCGCCCATGATGGGAGCGGTCTCGTCATACCATGCCGTGTTGACGGCCTTGAAGGTGGCTTCGTAGAGCATTTCGCTCCGGTCGATGTTCCTGATCGTGGCGTTGGCGTTGACCGCAGTCGTGGAGTAGGGGTTGTCCGCGGTGATGATCTGGACCGGCATGCTGCGGTCGCCCTTCTTGGTCACGACGTTGGGATGGCTGTCGCTGGGGTCTGACAGGCCATTGACCTTGGTGAAGGTCGCCGCCTGGGCCGAGCTGTAGTTGAACTTGCCTTCCATGTTGCCGTTGACCGGATAGGTGCCGTTATAGAACCCGGCGCCGTCGGCGTGGCATTCCTTGCAGCCCTTCGCACCCCATGCCTCGGAGCCCCTGGCGATGTTGTGGCTTGACTTGAAGGGGACCATCAGGAAGGAGAGCTTGGGCAGGAAGACCTTGGCATTGGTCGGATCGTCGATGCCCAGGTAGGCCTTGATGCCGGTGTCGCCGCCGCCCGTGCCGAGGCTGTTGCCCTTCAGGGCGTTGATGCTGGTAGTGATCTCGGCGGGGGTAACGATGCCGTCCTTGGTGAGCGCCTGCAGACCGGCTGCGAGGTTGATGTCGTTCACGTGGGTTTGGAGCAGGGCATCCATCCCGGCGGTCCGGCCGTCATTGTTGACGTCGAGGCCGGCAGCGAGACCGTTAACGTCGCGCCAGAAGAAGGAGGTGAGGAGGTTGGCGGAATAGAGCTTGCCGCCGAGCCAGTGGAGGGCAACGCCGTTTGTCATGTCGCGGGATACCTGGGGCTCGTCGTGCAGCGCCAGGCGGCCTTCTTCATCGGCGCCGGTGCCGTCGACGAAGGCGCCGCCGGTGAAGCCCGACTTCCTGATATGGCAGGCGGAGCAGTCGATCAGTTCGATGTGGCTTACCGAGTTGCCGTCCTTATCAAAGGCGATCTTGTCGGTCAGCCCTTTGATTGCGTGAGCTGAAACCGGGTTGGGCGCATTGTAGGTGTCGTAGGTCGGCGTGCTCGTGGGAGCGTGGCAGTCCACGCACTCTTTGAACTGAGACTTGTCGAGCTTGTTCCACATGGCGTCGAAGGGGGACGCGCCACCCTTGGCCGGGTCGCAGAGACCGAGCGTGGTGCTGCTCACCAGGCCGCTCGTGCCGACCGTGGGACTCGCCGCGTCTTTGCGCTGGTGGCAGCCCATGCAGCCGATGCCGTAGTGGGCTTCAGTGCCTTCGATCCACATGTCGCCGCGCTTCTTCCAGTCGACGTTGTACTGGGACAGGTGGCAAGAGGCGCAGTTGTCGGCCGGCGGGACCGGGCTCAGCTTGGCGGAGAGGTCCACAACCAGATCGCCGCTGGCATTTGTCTTGACCAGGTTAGTGTCGTAGGTTACCTGGACGCCGCTAGCCGCCGAGGTGGCCAGGCCGGAGCCGAGGGCGCGGGAGGCATCGAATTCACCTTTGCGGACGGCTTCCTTCCGCTTCTCCCAGTCATAACCTTCAAAGTGGCAAATGAGGCAATCCATCTCCATGACGCCGGTCTGGGCGTAGTCGTTGATGACCACGTCGCCGCGCCGGGCAGGATCGGGGTTGAAGACGTCGATGAGGGCGTTGAAGGCGGTGAAGAGGCCGCCGAAGACCACATCGCGATAGGAGGTGCGCTTGGCGGGGTCGTAGCTGACGCCGCCGGTGTAGTCGCTGGTCGGAATGGTATTGCTCATGTACTCCATCAGACCGCCGCCGACGTGGCACTCACCGCAGTCGCGCATTTCGCCCGCAAGGGAGTTGTCAACCTTGCTCTTGAATCCGGCAGCCGAGCCGAAGTTGAACGGCTCGAAGGCGCCGTTCAGGTTTTTCGTGCCCGCGAGGTAGTTGGTCCAGCCGAAGAGGTTGTCGATAAACTTGGCATTTGCCGAGTCGTAGGCGGTTCCTGCGCCGTCATTGTACAGTCTCGCCAACTGGCGAGCGGAAGGCGGTCACCATGAGCCCACGTGGCCGGGGCTCTGGACCCAGTTTTTACCCACCGGTCCGGCTCCTTTGCGGAAGGCGTCGGCAGAGTCGGGGTTCCAGGGGTTCCAGCCGCGAATTTCATTGGCACCGAGCTGGGCATGGTAGGAGTGGCGCTCGATGTCGTCATAGCTGAATCTGAGGGTGCCGCCGGCATTGGTGTCGCCATGGCAGCCGGCGGTGCCGAAGCAGGTGTTCTTGATGCTGAAGGCGTTGACGGTGTCGGTTGCCTTGATGGCAGATCCCGCCGCATTCTTCAGGACGATGTCCTTGTGGGCCGCGTTATAGGCAGCCGTTGCCGATCCGCTGGCAAGCCCCACTATCAGTGCGGCTCCCGAGATCAGCACCGGGCCGGCGGCCGGGTGTCTCCGGTTTCTCTTCATATACCTTTCTCCTCGCGTATGGTTGGGTTCGCGCACCCTGCCGCACGGTGGTCCCGTGTCGAGAGGGCGCGTTACGATGCCGGTGGCGGGTGTCAGTGTCCCGAATCCGCCGTGCAAATGGTTCCGGCCAGCACCGGAGCTTCATCGGGCGTCTGGGGGGACGGCCGGGAAGTAGTCCGATAACTGCCGGTCTGGGGAAGAGAGCACATATGAAATTGCACCTATCATGCCTCGGCGAATAAATATGAGCAAAAAAGTGATAAAACCGCGAAACGTCTTGATATATAAAATATTCGTAAATCTTGTGGACTAATGGTGAAGAGCCAATGGACAGGAAAACGGGGGGGAGTGGGGTATATTCACCCTATGTTTCTGGGGGGTACGGGGGAAATCCCCCAGAACCGCCGGGCGATTCTGGGGGGTATCTCAGTAGGTTCTCGGGTTGGCCGAGTGGCAACTCACGGTGCAGCTGCGACCCGGAGAGTCATAGCTGCCGGTGGTGACGAAGCGGGTATCGAAGTTGATCAGGTGGCTGTTTGCAGCCGTGGTGCCCCCCAGAACCAGGGGAACGCCATGGGGGTCGTGGCAGACTGAGCAGGGTACCTGATGGTTGACCAGGTGGGACTGGTGGAGCGGAAACGCCGATCGGCCCGGGTCCAGCAGAATCGTCTGGTCATGGCAACGGAAGCAGAGGGAGTAGTTGCTCTCGGCATAGGCGAGGGGATAGGTGTCGTGCTCGTAGCGGTCCATCAGGATTGGCTGGTAATCGGAGCCGTGGGGTCCGGATGCGCCGCTCCCCCCCACCTTGCTGCCCTTGTTGCTCGAATGGCAATCGGTGCAGTAGATGAGGCTTGAGATGGAGAGGGTCCGAGCGGGCCTGAACCCGACGATTTCAAAGCGCAGGCTTGGCACGCTCATCCCTTTGCCCGGCGCCGATACCGGGTGATACGAGGGGTTTTCCTGGGCAAAGCGGAGGCTCTGGTCACCGGTCTGGACCCTGCGGGGCACGGCCGGGGGCACGAAACTCCGGTCGCCGTGGCATTTGTAGCAGATGGCATATTCGCTGTCGGCGTAAGTCTTGATGCCGTCGGGCGACTTGGCGATGGTAACCCCTACGAGCCGGCCGTTCAGCGTCGGCGGCGAAGCAAGAGGTGTTGATTCATGACGGGTGATGCAGGGATTGTGGCAATCGACGCACTCCACGTGCGGCTGTGACGGCTCGAAGTCGAGGGGGTTCTCGTCGGCGTCGTGCCTGCCGGAAAGAACGAGCCGGCCGGTCTGATGAGCTTTGCCGAAGACCGATGCGGAGCGGATGTCGGTCCCGGATGTTTCCACCGTGCCGGTTCCGTTGTGGCAGGTGAGGACGCAGGTCTCCTGCACATTGGCTCCCTTCAGCAGCCGTGCCGGCTGATCGGCCCGGTGGACCTGGTGACAGCTTTCGCAGGGATCGCCCGGCAGGTAGTGGGCGCCCTCCGTGAGCCCGGCGCGGCTGTGGCAGGCGGTGCAGAGGGCCGAGTAATTGTTGTTGTCGAGCACCAGGAATTTCCCCGATTTCTGCGGATGATCAGCCGGAGGGTAGCGGTCCTTGTGGGGATCGTGGCAGCTGGTGCATTCGATTCTGCCGTCTTCGAGCGAGATTTCGGGCGGCAGTTCGGCCGGCAGCCGGAGCACGGCGGCGACCGAGATGGATCCGGCATAGGGAAAGGAAATGGGATGGTCGTCGGAGAGATCAGTGGACAGGTTCGAGCGCACATTCGTGGGCAGGGTCGGCAGCCCCGCGATCATCTTGCCCCCCGAGAGCATGCCGGGGGCGATGGTGCCGTCATGACACCCCAGGCAAAGACGGGATGCGCCGGTAGGCTGGCCCGGTTTCTGGATTGCCTTGAGGGTCGACGAGTCGTAGGGGGTGTAGAGCGCGCTGGACAACTCGCGGCTCCAGAGGGGGGTTATGCTCGTGGCGTGGTGGGGCGTATGGCAGAAAATGCAGACCCGCTCTTCGGTGGAGGCGCGGGTCGCACCGGTGAGCCCCGGGCCGCTTACGGACAGGTTGTGGCGGTTGTGAGAATCGGTCACGCTCAGGGAGGGAGAGAGGGCCGCCGCCGGGGCCGCCGTTCCCAGGAAGAAGACCAGTGCCGTTATCATGGGTCGTGCTGCCATGGTGTCCACCTTTAGTCGGGGGTGTGGGGGTCCTGCCCCCAGGGCTCTTCCTTCAGGTAGCGGAAGACCTGTACCCGCTGGTTATACGTATCGGAGACATAGATCATGTCATTGGCGATATGGATGCCGGAAGGCATCCAGAACTGGCCGGGGAGGCTTCCCTTGTCGCCGAAGGCCAGGAGCAGCCGGCCCGTCTCGTCGAAGATCTGAACCATGTCCTGCTGGCTGTCGCAGACGTAGATATGCCCTTCGCTGTCCACTGCGACCCCCTTGGGGCGGGTGAAGCGACCGGGAGTATCCCCGGCCTCGCCGAAGCTTCCCGCCGGCTTCCCGTCTGCCGTGAAGATTTGAATCCGGCTGTTGAGGGAGTCGGTTACCAGAAGGCGTCCATCGGCCATCACGGCCAGGTCGGTGGGGAAGTTGAAGGCGCCGGGCTCCATGCCGCTCCCGCCAATGCGCAGGGTTTCCTTGCCCGCCGAATCGAAGGCTACGATCCGGTGGGCGCCGGTTTCCGCCACGTACAGCAGGCCCGTTACCGGGTTGAAGGCGATGCCGGTGGGGCGGTGAAGCGGGCGGAGGTCCAGCGCGACGAAAGAGTCGCCGTCGTCGGAAAAGCGGTGGATCAGGCCGGTGCCGGAGTCGGTTACATAGATCGCTCCCCGGCTGTCCCGGGCTATCCCGATGGGTGAGACCATCGGGGTCTTGCCTTCCTCCGGCAGCAGCCGATAGGTCCCTCGCTTCAGATCAATCAGGTGCACTCGCCCGGCGCCCGAATCGACCAAGGCGAAGATCTGTTCATCGGCCAGAATTCCGTGGGGACGAATGAATCGCTCCTCCTTCTCGCCCAGTACGAACCGCGCGATCCTGCCCCAGAACCCGGGAGATACCCCGAGCCCCTTCTGGTTATAGACTTCGCGCACCCACTCGATGCGCGGCTGGAGCGGCGGTCCCGGCCAGACCAGCCGTTGCTCCGGTTCGTTCGGTGTTACGGCCGTAATGGTCGTGCAGGCGGCCAGGATGCTCGCCACGGCCAGGACCAGGCAGTGCCTGGCCGCGGTCGCAAGCCGGCGTGCAGGGGATGTGCCGCGTGCCGGGACTGATTGCTCCATGTGTGCTCCTTTTCGTCCGCTCGGTTAGAACGACCTGCTGATCTGCAGCCTGATGGCAGTGCTGCGGTTCGTGTTCTGGGGCAAAAACTTCCAGGCCAGCTCCGAGAAGAGGGACAGTTCGGTTCGTCCGAACTGGGCATTGAGCTCGACCGAAGCACTCACTTCATCGCTGGGAGAACGTCCCCGCACCATCAGGTAGTCCCCGATCAGGCGCATGGTCGCCCAGTTGGTGACCGGACGGAGGTATTCCCCCGTCAGGTTGAGGGTATTGGTGTAGCTGGACTCCGTGCGGTCATCCCCGTTGTCATGAAGGGTATAGCGCTCCCGAAGGTTCAGTCGCACCAGGTCCCGGCCGAAGGAGCGCACGTAGCGCGAGTAGCCCTCGAAGGTCTGGCTCGGGTTGATGTCCGAATCGATGCGGAGGTACGAAGCACCGTAACTCAGGAACTCCCGACGGCTTTCAAACCCCAGGTTGAGAGTCCGGTAGTCGCTGAGCTGAGGGGACCCGGCCCCGCGGTTTTCCAGGACGTCCTGGCTGCTGTCGGTGATTCGCACGAACAAGCGGTGCCGCTCCTGAAAGAGCGACAGGGTAGCGTAGCCGGTATAGACGCTCTGGCTATAGGTGATGGAGGGGGCAATCCGGTATTCGTAATCGATGGAGAGGATGCTTCCCGCGGTGATCGGAAACGGGCCGACCGTGGGGATCTGCGGAAAGACGATCCGGGTCTCGCGGCCATCGGTCACAACCTGGTAATCGGTGCCGGGGGTGTAGATGAACGTCCGTTCCCGGTTGCGGACGACGATGCTGTCGGGGTTAACGTCCAATTGTCCCATCACAAGTTCGTAGGGGGGAAGGTCCGGCACCGTGGTCTGTTCATTGATTACCGGCAGGGCATCGGCGCCCAGTTTGTTGTCGGTGATCCCGTAATTGTAGCCCACCCCCACCAGCAGGCTGCTCTCTTCGGGCAGCTTTTTTTCATAGTCGATGGTTCCTCCGCCACCGATCTCGGTGATGGAGCCGTTGTTGTCGAAGGTGGTGTTCTTGCCCCGCAGGTCGAGGCGGGTAGTGAGGCTCTTATAGAGGCGATGCTGAATCCAGCCGACCCCGCTGTCCTCCACCGTTTTTCTGTCGGCAAAGGTGCGGTCGCGGTGAATGTAGATTGCGTGGGTTTGGAGCGCCTTGCCCACCCACCAGTCGAGACTTTCGTTCAACTCCAGGGTGTGATTCCGGACCGTGCCGGTCTCGTCGACGTAGCTGGCGAGGGTGTTGAGGGTGCGGGTGAGATCGGTGGTCCCCAGATTGAGCAGATGCTTGAACACGACGCTGCGCGTGTCCGAAGAGGTTGTCGTTGCCTCTCCCTTGGTGACGGTGTCACTCTTGTTGAGGGACAGCGACAGCGTTGCGTTGGACAGGCTCCGGTAGTTGTGGGAGAACGACAGAAGAAAGGCTTCGATGGTGTTCTCCGTGTCGGCTCCTGCCCCCGACGTAGCGTTCGAGCGGAGACTGTAGTTGAACAGGGTGGGTACGTAGTTGTTCTGGAGGCTCAGGGTCGCGCCGACGCCGTCGGTCTTGATGTCGTAGGAGGGAGTGAATGCCTGGCGCACCCTGTTGTACTGCTGATAGGTAAAGAAGGTGACCGGATACCAACTGCGCTGGAACCAGGTGCCGTTTACGTTGTACTCCAATTGATGGCTCGAACCGTCGGAGGCGGAACGGTTGGTGGTTTCTTCGTTTTCCTGTTCGAGGTTGGCGCCGACCCTGACGGAACCGTTCAACAATCGCGGAGAGAGGACAGCATAGCGGAACGCGGCCCGATAACGCTCGTCGAAGCGGTGGGACGTGGAGTCAAGGCTGGTTCCCCCGTCGCTTTGGCTCGACTGCTGATCGAATTCATACCCCAGGCTGATGTTCTGGGTCAGCTTGCCGAAGCGCAACAGCGTCAGCCGTGCCGCGTCGGCCGGGCAGGGGAAGGACAGCACGAGCAGCACCATGAGCGCGGCGGCAATGCGTATGCCACCGCCTATCGGGCCCCTCGCTGCATTTCCCCATAGTTCCATGGCCGGTGCCTAGCGCAGCAGATAGCGGGCGTCGCTGGCATGGGGGTCATGGCACTCGACGCAGGCGATCTTGCTGTCCTTCAGGCGGTCGTGCATCCGGTTGGTAAGCCGTTCTTCCGTGTGGCAGCGGCCGCATATCTGGTCCCGCGGCGCTCCGAGCAGGTCCGGGTTCGGCGCGGCGTGGGGGAGATGGCAGGCGAGGCAATCACCCACGGCTGCAGGCCCATGCTGGAATGCGCCCTTGAGGAAACCGGGATGGCACTTGAAGCAGAGTTCCTGCTTGGGCACCACCAACCCGCCGCTCTTGTCCTTGTCGGAGCCGTGACAGTCAGCGCAGCGTTTCTCGCCGTAGGGCAGGTGGGTGGACCCCTTGGGTCCTTCCTCCTTGACCTCCACTTTGGCCAGTCCCAACTGTTCCTGGTGATACTGCCGGGCGAAGTCGACGCAGTACTCGTCAGTGGGCGGCAGCGTCGGCACCCCGTCGAAGATGGTGGACAGGGTCTTGTGGCGCACCACGGGGTCGCAGGCGGTCAGGCAGAGTGCAAGGGCACCCAGCCCCACCCGCAACAGCCATATCACAGCAACAGACCTTCTCATGCCGATGCGCGCCTCATCAGGCTACTTCGCGGCGGGTTCCGCAGCCTTGGGTTCGGCCTGGCCAGCCTTCTTCCCCTCCTGGGCCTCCTTTTCGCGGGCTTTCCGTGCACGCTCTTCCAGTTCCTTGCGGATTTTCTCGTACTCCTGCTCGTAATCGATCCCTTCGCGTTTGCCGTACCCGTACACGGCCACCTTGTTCGCTTTCCCCCCCTGGTTGGTGACGAACACCACGCCGTCCAGCTTGAAGGAAGAGTCCGCCATTTTCTGGAAGTACTCCAGGTTGGCCGTGGAATAGGCGATCCCTGCCGGGAGATTCAGTGATGCGGTGCTATCCTTGCCCGCGTCGCCGTAGAAGAGGAGCAGGCGTCCCGTATCCGAAAAGAGCTGAACGTTCTGATGTCCGCCGTCAACCACGTGGATCAGTCCGGTGGGATCCACCGCGATTCCCTTGGGGCGGGCGAACTGGCCGAAGCCATCACCCATCTGGCCGAAGGAGAGCAGCAGGTTGCCGTCCCGGTCGAATTTGAGGACTCTGCCGCTGACCCCGTTGGTGGCATAGAGAAACCCCTTGGAGTCCATGGCCAGGTTGATGGGCATGGCGAGCCGCTCGAAGGGGCCGCCCGCTGTGCCGAAACTTTCGAGATACTGGCCGCTCTTGACGTTGAACACTTTGATATCGCTGCTTTTGATGTCGAGCACGAAGGCCCGGTCGCCGCTAACGACCACATCCACGGGCTTCATGTCCCGGTCCCCGCCGATGGCCTTGAGGAAATCGCCTTCCGGCGTGAATACCACCACCTCTCTCCGGCCCGCGTCGGCCACGTAGATGAAGCCGTCCTTGTCCACGGCCACGTTGGCCGGAGTGGTCAGCTTGCCAGGTCCGGCAGCCCCCTTGAGCAGCTCGAATTTTTTGCCCGGCAGGTCGATGACGACGATCTGGGCGGTTCCCACATCGCTCACGTAGAGCTTGCCGCCGGCCTCGGTAATGCCGTACGGCTTCACGATGTAGCGGATCTTTTCGCGTTGCTCGGCCAATCCCCCGAAGAGGGAAAACGATGAATCCTTCCCTTCCACATCGGTCGAGTTGGCAATCCCCATCAGGTACTGGAGCCGGGGCAGGTTGGGAGGCGGCGGAAAAAAGGTCTTTCCCGCAGTGCCGGTTTTACCGGCACATCCGCTGATCCAGAGCAGCGAACAGAGCAGGAACAGCCGGGCAGCTTGTGTGAAAGGACGGTGGGCTACGGCGAAACGCGGCTTCATGAAAACCTCCTCGGAATAGGGTGGAGGATGATAACCAGTTGTAAATTCGTATTATTACGGTTTTTATATGATTGTGTTGGTGAAAAGGCCGCTGCCCGACAAGGCAGCGGCCTTTTCTGTTGCAACAGTAGTGCCGGAATAGTGCCGGTTACTTTTTGTGGCAGGTGAGGCAGATCTGGGAGCCGGCCTGCTTGTTAATGAGGAGGTAGTCCTCAGGGTTCTCGTTGTTGTGTACGTCGTGGCAGCTGGCGCAGGTCATGATGTTCTTGCTGCCGTTGTTGTACATAAGATCGGAGATCTTCCGGTCATGGGTACCGGCATAGTTAACGCCCGTACCGGCCAGGGTCACGGAGAACTGGGTGTTGGCAGCCTTGATGCCGGAGCCGAGGGTGCCGTTCCCTTTGTCGGTCGAGGCAACCGCATCGTAATCGAACCCGATCGGGTGATCGTTGGTGAGGCCTTCACCGAAAGCGAGGTCGCCGACGCTGATCTCGTTCCAGTTGTCACCCACGGCGGCGGAGCCGTTGCCCGCAGCCGGAGCGGTTCCATAGTGCTGGCTTACGGCGATGACGCCGTCATGGCAGCTCATGCAGAGACGGCTGGGACCGACGAGCGGGTCGGACTGCATGTTGTCGACAGAACCGCCGTCAAAGGTCCGGGATGCATAGGGAGTATAGGTTTCTTCGTTCACCTGGTGGGACCAGAGCGGGTTGTACTCGGCAATGGCGCCGCTGACGATGGCATGGTGCGGGGTGTGGCAGTAGGCACAGACCCGGCCGTACTCGTCACCGTTGGTTACCACGTTGTTGATGTTGTGCGGCGAGTTGGACACGCCGGTTCCCGGGGTGTAGGTCTGCTTGGCGAGGGCCACGCCGGCCAAGGCGCCTGCGGAAAGGGCGGCGGCGCAGACTACGGTAAGAATTCTGTTTTTCATGATGTTCATTCCTTTCTCTGCCTTAAATTGAATTACAGTGCTCAGCTCTCTTTCCCCTTCTTCGTTCATTCGAATCTGTTGCCCGCATGTAATGAATTGGTGCCCTTCCCCCAAAGGACCCCGCTTGGCAGGCTTTGTCAGATATATAGCAACGCCGGTGCCATTTATGGTGATGAATTTATATTTTTAAATATTTGGTTTAATAATTTGAAATTATTGCTTTATTTGAATGTCATGAAATGGGCCGTTTGCTCTTCGTAAATACCGATGGCTTTCCGGTCGGGGGATTTCCACCACCTTTGAGGGTGGGCGGGTGAAATCACTCAGGGGCACCAGACTCTCTGGGGGGGACGCAAAAGAGCCCGACCGGGGCCGGGCTCTTTTGCGTTCAGGATAAGGGTTGTTAGGGTACAGTCACCGCAATGGCGCGCGGTTGAGAGGTATTGTTGGTTTCATCCGCCTCTGCCACTGCATTGGCAGGGTCTGCAACGGCAATCAGGTAGTAGGTTGCCGGCTCCATGTCCGCGGGCAGTTTCACCGACTTGCCGACAGTGGCGCCGCCGCCCGGGCCCAGTGAAGGTATGGTGGATACTCCCAGATAGATGTCGTCTGGCGAGACAGTCTCGTCGGTTGACAGGTAATAGTTAACGAGCGAGTAAGGAGAGCCGCCGGCACGGGTTGTGACGATCACCTGGGCGGAGATCGTTTCGCCGGCACTGGCCGTAGCCGGCGCGGTCAGCGCCGAGACCGCGAGGTCGGCGCCAACCAGGTCGATGGGGGCCGCAGCCGATGCGTTGTTGCTCTCGTCGGTCTCGGGGATCAGGTTGCCACCGTCGACGATGGCACCCAGGTAGTAGCGTCCGCCCTCCAGATCATTGGGGAGCTTGAGGGTGGTAGTCACCGTGTTCGCGCCATCGATGTCCAGGCCGGATACGAAGCGGGTCCCCAGGTAGGCATCTGAGCGGGTTATGACGGCATCGCGCGACAGGTAGAAGGTGACATCGAAGCCCGGCACTGCGCCGCCGGCGCTCTTCACGGCATTGGCGACTCCGATGGTCGCCCCCGCGAGGGCGGCGGCCGGCCCGCTCAGTGCCTCGACCGTCAGATCCCTTCCGGTGACGGTGAGCTGCACGGTTCGGGTGTTGTCAGCCTCGTTGGCCTCCCTGACCGTGTTGTAGGGGTCGCTCACGGCGCCGAGGTAGTAGGTCCCGGGCAGGATGTCCGCTGGAACCTTCAGGCCGGTTGCGGCGTTGTTGGCCCCCCCCGCGGGCAGGGCTGAGACGGTGCGGCCTCCGAGATAGCGGTCGGCCGCGGTGATGATGCTGTCGGTCGACAGGTAGAACTCCATGTACGATGAGGGCGCCGAGCCTGCCGTAGTGGCAAGGGCGTTGACCACGGCGATGGTTTCGCCGGGCTTGGCCGAGGCCGGTGCCGAGAGAGACGCTAGTGCCAGTTCGGCACCCGTTACCTCCACGGCGACTGCCTGGTCTGTCCCGGTCGAGTTGTTGGTCTCCGTTTCCTCTTTCACGTAATTGTAGGGGTCCACGATGGCGCCCACGTAATAGCGGCCCGTGAAGACGTAATTCGGAATCGTCACCGTGGCCGTTGCGGTGCTCGCTCCGGCCACAGCCAGGCTGCTCACCGTGCGGCGGCCAAGGTACACGTCGCCGGTAGTAATGGTCTGGTCTGAGGAAAGGTAGAAGTCGACCGTAAAACTTCCGGATCCGCCCTGGGTCGAAAATGCCCGGCTGGAAATGGTGAGGGGGACCCCTGACAGGGCGCTGCCGGGGAGGCTCAGGCCGTCTACCTGGAGATCGGGGCCGATGATGTGCAGGGGGATGCCCAGGGAGTTGTCGTTCTCGTTCGCCTCTGCAATGACGTTGCCGGGGTCTGCGATGGCACCGATGTAATAGTCTCCCCCGGTCAGGTAGCGGGGGATCGTCAGGATTGTGGTCGCCGTGCTGCTTCCCCCCGCGGGGAGGGACGCGGTGCGGTAGCCGAGGTAAATGTCGGAGGTGGTGATTGCCGGGTCGGTGGAGAGATAGAACTCTACCCGGTGGGTGGGTGCGGCGCCGGCCATGCTCCTGATGGTGCTGGCCAGGCTGACGGTGCCCGCCGTGTAAGCCGTGTCGGAGGCGGAAGTAAGGGATTCCACGACAAGCTCGGGACCGTTAACCGTAATGGCACGGCCGGCAGAGGCGTTGTTGGTTTCATTGATTTCGGTAATCACTCCATAGGCGTCGGCAATGGCACCGAGATACCAGGTGTCGCTGGTCAGCGTCGTGGGAAGCGTCACGGTGGCAGTGACGGTCTGTGCGCCTGCGGCGCCGAAGGAGCCGACCGCCTTGGTGGCCAGATACGTATCGGCGCTGGTTATGACCGGATCACGCGAGACGAAGAATTGGACCGCGGATGCCGCCGCCGGCATGGTGGCGGCAACCGTTGCCGTAATGGTGACCGGTTGACCGGTGGTGCCGGAGGCTGGCGCGGTCACACCCTGAACGGTCAGGTCAAGGCCGTCCGCCAGGATCTCGACCTGATTGCCGGCCAGGGCGTTATTGCCCTCGTCGGATTCTGCGATCATCCCGAGATCGTCGACCACGGCGCCCACATACCATGTCCCCGCGGCAACGATGTCCGTTATGGGAACTGGTATGCTCACCGGCGCCGATGCCCCGGGTTCCAGGGATGCAATGACGCCGCTCCCCAAAAACATGTCGGAGGTGGTGATGGCGGTGTCGGACGAGAGATAGACGCCGACGCGCACGCCGGTTGCTGCATAGTGACCCGTATTGGCGACGGTTGCGGTGGCGGAGGCGGTCGAGCCCCGGACAATGCTGGCCGGCATCGTTACCGTAGTCACGGATAGTTCTGCCGTGCCGATGGTAAGAGGCTGCCCGGTTGCCCGATTATTGTTTTCGTCCGCCTCTGCCACCTCACCCAAGGCGTCGACGACCGCGATAATGTTCAGGGTGCCCGACTGGATGCCTGGCGGGAGGACGCCGCTGATGCCGACCGTGGTTGACGCGCCGGGAGACAGAGCGGCGGCGGGGGCGGTACCGATCAGGATATCGTCGCCGGAGAGGTTCGTGTCGACCGAAAGCCAGGCAGCGACTGTTGAAACGGGTGCGCTGGCGGCTCCGTCGTTGCGCACCGACAGGCTCGTCGAAATGGTGCCTCCCGGCGACATGAGGGTTGTGTTGCTCACCGTCAGCGGTACCAGATCGGGGCGGCCCACCGTAACCGGATTGCCGGTCAGGGAGTTGTTGTCCTCCCGGGCTTCGGCCACCTGGTCGGCGGGGTCGACGGTTGCGACGATGAAGTAAACTCCTGGTACGACTTCCGGAGGCAAGCTGGCGGTGAAGGAAACTGCGCCGCTTTGGCCCGCCGGGATGGGTGAGATCGGGATACTGCCGAGGGGGATGCCGGCGGCAGCCCCGCCGCGGGAGAGGTAAAAGGCAACCTCCGCCGACGGGGCATCCGCGGTGCCTTCGTTCCGCACCGTCCCGTCCACCCTGATGGCCGAGCTTGGCAGGAGGTTCGTGGTAGAGACGACCGACGTCACGAGCAGATCAAAGGGGGGCAGGGTCCTGTTGACCGTCAGGGTTTGCCCGGCCGGGTTGTTGAGCGTATCCGTCGCGATTACGGTAATGGTGTTGCTGCCGGGCACCAGGGAGGCGGTGGCCTCGTAGTAGCCATCGGTGGCGCGCCAGACGGCTGGTTGGCCGTTGACCGTCACCCGGTCGATTCCGGCCGGATCGGTGGCGGTGCCGAAGACCCTGACCGTCGGGAGATAGGTCTCGTTGTTTTCCGCCGAGCAAAAGACCTCCAGGGACGGCGGGAGGCTGGCGGTGCGGAAGGTATAGTTGTTGCCGCCATTGGTATCCGTGGAGACGTTGCCGGCGGCGTCGGATGAGGTGACGGAAAAGAAATAGTCCTGTCCTTCCGACAGACCTGAGAGTGCCAGGAGATGGTTCGAGACAAAGGCTCCGTCGATGACACTGAGACCCAGGGAGCCGTCAGAGCCGTAGCTGACCTTCGAGTCTGCGGGTTCGTCGGTGGTCCAGGCTACGGTCGCCGAGGTTTCGGAGAGCTGGGCTCCGACGCCAACCGCCGAGATCGTCGGCGGCACGCTGTCGACAATCCGGGCCGACACGCTCACGAGGCGGGGATAGCCGCTCAGGTTGATTTCATCGGTATAGCGGGCGCTGATCGTCTCGCCATGGCGCGCTTCCAGCGCACCGTTGTCATGGATGGCGGTGCCGCCGAGTGCGATCCGGCAGGTGCCGGTGAAGGTCCCGGTATTGGGGCCGGTTTCGGTGAGGACCACCTGCTCCGGGTTGCTCTCGGTCTCGCCGAGCAGGTCCACCGTCATGGTCTCGATCGCTGAGGCATCGCGGTTGATATCCCGGTCGGTCACCATGACCGACACCTGTCCCGGCGCCTCCAGGGTGCCGTTAGTGCTGTTGGTCAGGGCGATCCGGCCGTCCGAGGTGACCCCGGTGACCCCGGTCATTACCAGAGCGAAGGGCTGGGGACCCACCGGAATGCTGGCGCCGATCACCTTGACCAGGTAGGTGCCGGCCACGGGCCGCTTGATGACCACCTGCTCTTCAACGTTGACCCTGTCGGAGAAACCGCCGGTCCGTGATTCATAGTCGCCGTGGGAACAGTTCAGATCATTGCCCAGGTAGGTCGTTCCGTCCGGTGCGACAACCACCAGATTCAGGTCATTGGTGAGAGGGGACGTGGCACCGGGTGCCGCCGGGGCGTCGGTCCAGGCCAGTGTGATCTTGAGCCTTCTGCCGCCGGGGGAGAAGTAGAGCCGCTGCCAGACGCCGTCGGTTTCCAGCCCTGTACCCCCGTCGACTACTTCCAGGGAGTGGCTGTCACCGTTGAAAAAGAGGGTGTTGATCAGTTTGGGGCGCCCCCAGCCGCCCCTCTTCGAGGGGCACGAGTCGCCGGGGTCGTCCGAGAGGAGCGCTTCGGCGCTGTTCACGAGGACTGCCTTCAGCAGTGCTGCCGAGGGCTGCAGCTTGTTGGTGGCGACAGGGCTGCCGGTGGGGAAGAAGCCGTCGGTAAAGTACTGGCGGATGAGCGCGGCTGCTCCCGAGGTGACCGCCGCTGCCACCGAGGTGCCCGACATGGCCATGGTGCCGCTGTTGCCGCTGCCGAGAAGGCCGTCGGAGCGAGCCGAGACCACACCCTGGCCCGGAGCGCCCACCGACGGATTGGCACGGCCATCCGGAGCCTGGCCGACACTGCTTTCGGCGCTGACCGTGGCGGCATCGGTTCCGTTGCCGGTTGCCACTACGCTGGTGGCGTTCTTGGCTATGGCCGGACTGGTTGCCGTCTGCTCCGCCGGGCCGCCGTTGCCGTTGGCGAACACGGCCAGGAAATCTTTGTGCCGCCAGGAAAAGTCGTCAAGGGCCGCGGCGAGGGCGTCGTAGTTCCCGCTATCGACCCCCCAACTACCGTTGAAAATCCGGGCTCCGCTGTCATAGGCTTTTTTCAGCACGGTTTCCAGTTCCAGGCTGCCGGTCAGCGTGCCGTCGGTGCCGACCAGGTCCTGGACGTGGATGCGCGCGCCGGGTGCAATGCCGTTGCCGGGCATGCCGGGCCCCCGGTCGCCGCAGATGGTCCCGGCGATGTGGGTGCCGTGGCCGTCGGCCACATCGTGGTTGTCTCCCAGAGTGGCGTCGTACCCCACGATCTTGCGGTGTCCCGGCCCGGGAAGAGCGCCGTTCGGATCGGCGAACCAGGGCATGTCGTAGTCGACCCCCGAGTCGGCGATACCGACGATCTGCCCCGCGCCGGTAATTCCCTTCTCCCAGATCGTACGATTATCGACCTCATTGGTCTGTACCACCCAGGCAGCATCGCTGTTGTGCAGCCGCAACTCCCCGACCTCGCCGATCCAGGCTGTCTCCTCCTGCTGGGCAAGGGGGGCGAGCAGCTCCTCCGGTACCTCCACGGTAATGGTGCGTGCACCCACGTTCAGTATCCGGCCATTTCCCCGCAGGGTGGCGGCAATGACCGCTGCCCGGTCGGCGGGGTCGTCCACCCGGAGCACCTTCCGGATCCGGATCTCGGACGTCGGTGCCGCCGTCAGGTCCTTCCGCGCCGTGCCCACCAGTTTGTCGGCCGGTGCAAATCGGGTGATGTCCTCGACGAATGAGAGAAGGGCAACTCTTTTGGCCGCCTTGTCGTCCATGAGCGCAACAAACGCATTCGTGGGCATGTAATCGCCGATACGGCAGCCGAGCGCCTCCAACTGCCGTCGCTGCTCAGGCCGGACCGGACCGTTGAACTGGACGAGCCATCGCTTTCGTATTGCCTTGTCTGCCGACCCGGATTCTTTGGGGGCCGGCCGCTGTCTCTTGCCGGTCTCCGCGCTATAGCCGCTGCCCGTGACCTGTCGGGGCTCCGCCTGGACCAACAGCATGGCGAGCATCCCCACGGTCGCCAGCGACGCGATACATCGCCTCAGTTTCATCACCTGCCCCCTTCGTCCATCACAGTGGCCTTCACTGGGTGCCGCATGCAGCAGGTGCCTGTTCCCGACCGGAGTAGCGTACAGCACTGCATGCGTCATTGCGTGAAAGTTTTAATTAAATTAGATATTCGAATATGCAGTAAATATGCCCCAGTTGCGGCGGGCGGCAGGGTTACGGCAGGTGGCGGCTTTCAAGTGCCCGTGTTATCTGGCTTAAGCCGAGGGCGGAAAAAGTGTAAACGGATCTCGCGGTGGCATGCGACAGGGCAATACGGGGCAATTCACGCAGAGCGGTGCGGGGAGGCTGAGGCAAATCGCCCAGCCCAGCCCCTTGTCTGGGGGGCCGGGCTGGCGCGGAGTCAGTCCGACGGCGGGAGAGAAACCTATTTCGTTTGGCCGGAAGGAGCGGCGTCGCTGGTCGGGGGTGGTGTCTGGGGGACCTCTTTCGTCGCGTCTTTAGGGGCTTCTTTCTGGGGCGTGTAGGAAACCGGCTTTTCACGGTCGTAGGACAACTGCCGGTGACAGCCGGGGGCGCAGCTCCCGCCCGTGGCCGTGGTCTTGAATCGGGTCGGGATCTTCCATTTGCCGAACACGGCCCCATCGGCGCCGATCAGCTTCCGGCCGTTGACGGCGTGGGCGTCGTGGCAGGCCCGGCAGGTCCTTCCCTTGCGCTTGTCGCTCACGTGGAGGTAATGGAGGTTCTGCTTGCCGTTGCGGAAGTTGGTATAGAGCGTGGTGTCGGGATACTTGAGCATGCTCTTGTCGTGACACGAAAAGCAGAGGTCGTAGAGCCCTTCCTTGTACGGCACGTAGAAGGGAGCCGGGTAGCTCTTGACCAGCATGCGGAAATTGTCGCTGCCGTGGGGCGAGTGGCAGGCGGCGCAGGCACCATCGTTGATAGGGCCGTGTAGCTGGGATTTTTTGTCCAGGGCTTTTTTCATGTTTACCAGCGGCAGTCCCGAATACTCCCGGAATACTTTGCTTGAGTGGAGGCCGTCCTGACCGTGGCATCCGAGGCAGAGATTCTTCTGGTCCACGGCGAGCAGCCCCTTGGCCGGGGAGAAGTGGGCCGAGTGGCAGCTGCCGCAGCTCTTGGCCTGGCTGATGGGCTTGTGGGGCACCTTGACGTTCGGGACCTTGGTGGCCATGGCCGAATGGCAGCCATAGCAGAGGTCGGGCATCTTTTCCTTAAGTACGAACTGGCTTGCCGAGCTGTGCGGGTTATGGCACGAGGTGCAGGCATCGTTGCTCACCGGCGGGTGGACCCGGGGTGCCTTAGCCATGGTCTGGGCGAAGTCATTATGGCAGGAGAGGCAGAGTTGTCGGGATTGCTCCTTGAGGAGCTTTTTCTCCGTGGAGCTGTGGTGGGTGTGACAGCTCGTACAGTCGCCGACCGCTGCCGGCCCGTGCTGATAGTGGCGCCGGAACTCGCCCTCGTCGTGACAGCCGGTGCAGAACGCCGTCTGGTCCTCGCCCATGTCAAGGAGCTTGGGGCCGGAAGCCCCGTGATAGCGGTGACAGGCGGTGCAGTCGCCGTCCCTGACCGGCCCGTGGACCACGGGGCCCATGGCCAGCTTGTCATGGCAGAGGTAGCAGAGGTCGACTCCTTTCGCCTTCAGCTCGAACGCCTTCAGTCCCGGATAGGGATGCATCTCTTCCTTCTGAACGTGGCAGGAAAGACATTTCCCCTCCTTGACCGGCGCGTGGAGGTTCTTCAGGTCCTGCAGGAACGGGTGGCACCCCTTGATGGTGCAGGTGAGCGCCAGGGCTGTTCCTGGCAGAGACAGGGCCAGCAGGATGGTTATGGCAAAAAGCAGGCGGAACATGGTCCCCTCTCAGAGCGTGCGCCACGTGGTGGTCGGCCGTTCAGTCCGTCTGGGCACGCCCAGTTCCCCCTCCTTGTCGTCACCGGCGTCGTCTTGCCAGCCGCTTTCCGAGAGGCCGAACTTTTTCATCCGGTAACGCAGCGTGTCGCGGGTCATTTTGAGGTACTGGGCGGCCTTGGTCTGGTTGCCGCCGGTCCGCTCCAGGGCCAGGATGATGAGCTGTTTTTCTACCTCTTCGATGGAGAGCCCGTCGGAGGGGAGCCGGATGGAAAGGGTCCCCGGCGCATCGCTGGCGATCGAGCCAGCCGGGACCGGTGAAGATTCGGCGGCCCCTCCACCGTACTGGAAATCGTCGGTAAAACAGCCAAGGCTGAGGGTTCTGGACGGCTCCAGCATCATTGCCCGTTCAACGGAGTTGCGCAATTCGCGCACGTTGCCCGGCCAGTTGTGCCCGGTCAGCGTGGCCAGCGCGTCATCGCTGATCCCCTCCACCGAGCGGCCGTACTCGTCGTTGAGCCGCCGGATGAAATAGCTTACCAGGGTCGGGATATCCTCGCTCCGCTCTCTGAGCGGAGGCAGGCGGATGTTCATGACGTTCAGGCGGAAGAAGAGGTCGCCCCTGAACCCGCCGTCTGCCACCATCTTGGGCAGGTTCTGGTTGGTGGCGGCGATGATCCGTACGTCGGCCTCCACGTCGTCTTCCCCCCCCAGGCGCCGGAACCGCTTGGTCTCCATTACTTTCAAAAGCTTGGCCTGCATCTGCAGCGGCATGTCGCCGATTTCATCCAGGAAGACCGTTCCCCCCTCGGCCAGCTCGAAAATACCCTTCTGCTTGCGGGACGCATCGGTGAAGGCGCCCTTTTCATGACCGAACAGCTCGTTTTCCAGAAGGTTTTCCGGGATTGCGGCACAGTTGACTTCGATGAAGGGCCGGTCCGAGCGGGCACTGTGCAGATGGACGGCGCGGGCCACCAGCTCTTTGCCGGTACCGCTCTCACCGGTTATCAGGACTGTCTTTGCATCGGTGCGGGAACAAACGTTGATCAGCTTGAATACCTCCACCATTTTGGAGGAACGCCCCACCAGCTGGTCGAAATCTCCCTTCTTGCGTCGTTCGCGCCTGAAGATATCCACCTCTTTTTTGAGCTTCATCCGCTCCAGGGCCTTGTCAACCACGTGACGCAGGGTTTCCAGGCAGAACGGCTTGCCGAAAAAGTCGTCGGCGCCGCGCTGGAAGGCTGTCACCGCCTCGTCCGCGTTGGAGTTGGCGGTAATCATGATGACCGTAACGTCCTCGTTCTCTTCCTTGACCCGGGCGAGGATCTCAAGTCCGCTCATGTCGGGAAGACTGATGTCGAGCAATACGACCTCGGGGCGGAAATTCTGGAACTTCTGGAGCGCCTCGGTCCCCGATGCGGCCGTGGCAACGCTGTGCCCCGCCTTTTCGAGCATGGTGGAAATGGACCACGAGATGAGCTTTTCATCGTCGACTACCAGAATCCGGTGACTGTTCATTGTCAGCATACCTCGCTCTGATAACGGGGCAGCTCGACCACGAAGATTGAGCCGCTCGCTTGACTGCTGGCCACGTAAAGAAATCCCTCGTGCTGGTCAATAACCTGGTGGGCAAAGGGGAGTCCGTTGCCGCAACAGGCTCCGCTCACGGCAGGAAACAGGGTCAGCGCCCGATCGAAAGAAAACGGCGCCGTGCCCGTCCCCCCATCGCTGATCAGAACGCTCACGTGTTCGTTAATGCAGTTGGCGCCCTTCTCGCACGCGCATTCCGGGCAGTCGCACCGGGGAGTTCCCGAGCAGAACTGCACCGTGAGCATGCCACGGCTCATGGTGTCAGCCGCGCTTTCGAACAGGGCGGCGAATGCCTGGGTCAACAGTACCTCATCGGCTTGAATAATGGGGAGATCGGCACCCGGATGCAGCCGTATCTCGATGTCCTTGCTCTGCAGCACTTCCTTCACCGTCTCCAGTGCCCGTTCCACAACCGGCTCAAGTTTGGTCGAGCTGAACAGGGGGAGACTCGGCCGGTGGTAGCGGGCCAGGGTGTCGGCCAGTTTGTCAAGGGCTGCTATCTCTTCGAAAATGTCGCGGTAGATGCCGTCGGGAACGGAGGGGGGGAGCGTCTCTTCCGAGAGGATCTGAAGCGCGCCGGACACACCGGCGAGTCGGTCCTTGATCGCGGGAGCCAAGCGCGAGGCCACGTCCCGCAGAAATGCCATCCGTTCGGTGCGCTGGCGGTGCTGCTGGACAACGGTGTCACGATCTACGCAGGGCACGTCGCAGCAGACCGGGGGCATCTCGGGGTGCCGGCGGAGTTCCGGTTTCCGCTGCTCGTCGCACCGCAGCTGGGAGCCGGTCAGATAGTCGCGGATCAGGTAGGCTGATTCGCGGGGGACGTTGCGGAAATTGATGGCTGCGTACTGGATGGCGGCGCCTAGAGTGGTTGGTGCCGGTTCCGTGCGGACCACAACCCCTTCGCATTCGACCCCCTCCGCATCTCCCTCCGCAAAGGGTACTCCCACGATCACCATGACCCGGTCATTGATGTCGACCCCCCGGGGAACCGGGCAGAATACACCGTGAGAAGAAATGTTGAGTGACATGGAGCGGAAACTCTCCATGGTGTCACCGCAGATCCACAGGGGGACCTTCCGGTCGTACCGCGCGGCTCGTCTGCGCATGATGCTCGGCCTTGTCATTGCCACCCCCTTCCCTCAACGTCCTGTTGCGGGTGGTTTCAGTGCCGGTCGGTGCCGGCCATGTGTCCATTAAATAGCCTGTGTTAGTCTTTTGTTATGATGCTTTAACCTCATACAACAAAAAACAGCAGTAAAGAGCAAGCATAAAATTATTTATCCGAACATAACGAATCTTAATAATAAGGAATTCCGAATAGTTTGAAATATTAATTAGAATTTTTTATACAAAATGTTCACAAATTGCACAATTTGTCCGGCCATTCCGAGATGCTGAAAAACAGGGGCTCTGGGGGCTGTTGTTTCTGTTCTCGGATCAGCTGTTCAATCGTTGAACAGTAATATGTGAAATGACGAGGTCGAGGGGAGGAGTGGTCAGGGTTTTAAATTGTAATGATTTCAAATTGTTAAAACAAAATTTGCAGTAATTAAAGAATCGGCACTCCCCTTGTAATGTGGTCCATTGCAGGCATTTCACGGAGGAGTCCCCCATGGTCTGGTCGAGCGGAACACTACGTCACCTGGTCAGTCTGATTTCAGCCTTCGCGCTGGTTGCTGCCGGTTCCATTGCTGCCGAGGCTGCTATCAGCCGGGGCGTCTGCACCTTCTCGACCCAACTGGTCGACCCCGAGATGCGGGCCGGCTATATCGGCATGGTTGCCACGGCTGCCGATGCCTCTTACTCCACCCGGACGGCAGCGGTTGACGCCGTTGAAGACGAGAGCGAGGGTTTCGCCATTTTCGGAACTCTGCTCGACGCCGGCTACCATGAGCCGGTCGCCTCCCGTACCGATACCATCACCACTGCCTGTCTCGGCTGCCACGATGGTGTCAGCGCGCCGCCGGTGGAGGCGGCACAGCGGATAACTCGCGTGTCGACCGGCGGGTTCACGGCCCAGAGCGTTCAGACCGCTTCCCCCATGAAAACCCATCCCATGGGGATGAATTATGCCCAGGTCGCCGCATCGGGACGCGGCTTCAGGGACCCGGCCCTGGTGGAACAGTCGCTCATGCTCTTTGACGGCACCGTAAGTTGCCTTACCTGCCACAACATGCTCAATCCTCGCCCCATGCATCTGGCGGTGGAGGATTACCGCAGCGCCCTCTGTCTCACCTGTCACGTCAAGTAGGTCAGATCGAACACGCCACGGGGACCGACTCCCCACTCCTTTCCATCGGCAGCCGACGCTGCCGATTTTTTTTGCCCGCCACCTGACGAATTCTGCTATAGTCTCTGTTTCATTTCACGCATTTCACGGGAAGCCATGCAGTTTATCGATGAAGTAAAAATACACGTTCAGTCGGGTCACGGCGGCGCCGGCTGCGTCTCTTTCCGCCGGGAAAAGTTCATTCCCTTCGGCGGCCCCAACGGTGGCGACGGCGGTCGGGGCGGCGACGTTATCTTCCGGGTCGACTCGAACCTGTCCACCCTGCTGGACCTGCGCTACCGGCCCCACCTGAAGGCCGGCTCCGGCAAGAACGGCATGGGCAAGGACCGCCACGGCGCCGGCGGTGAGGACCTGGTCATTCCTGTCCCGCCGGGTACCATCATCAAGGATGCGGAAACCGGCGAGATCCTGGCCGACCTGGTGACGGCCGGTGAGGAAATCGTCTTGCTCAAGGGGGGACGGGGCGGCCAGGGCAACGCGCGGTTCGCCACCTCCACCAACCGGGCGCCCAAGTTCGCCCAGCCGGGCGAGCCCGAGGAGCAGCGGTGGCTGAGGCTGGAGCTGAAACTCCTGGCCGATGTGGGGCTTCTGGGTTTCCCTAACGTGGGGAAATCTTCGTTCATCACGCGTGTTTCGGCGGCCCGACCCAAGATCGCCGATTACCCGTTCACCACCCTGAAGCCGAACCTGGGGGTGGTTCCTTACAAGAACTACCGTTCCTTTGTCATCGCCGACATTCCGGGGATCATCGAAGGGGCCTCCGAGGGGGCGGGACTCGGCCATCGCTTCCTCAAGCACGTTGAACGGACCACCGTGCTGCTCCACGTGCTCGACCTCTCGTGGATGCCCGACCGCGATCCCATTCGCGAGTACGAGGCCCTCAACCGGGAATTGGCCCTCTTCAGTCCCGAGCTGGCCGACAAGCGCCAGATCGTGGTGGTCAACAAGATGGATCTCCCGGCGGTGAGAGAGAATCTGCCTGCGGTGCTCCCCTGGTTCCGGGAGCGGGGCCTTGCGGTCTTTCCCCTCTCTGCCGCAACCGGCGAGGGGATTTCCCCTTTGCTCGACGAAATCGCCCGCTCCCTCTGGGGCAAGGACGAGGAGGAGTGGTAGACGGCGCTATGCGTAGCGGAATCCTCTCCAAGGTCAAGCGGATCGTCATCAAGATCGGCAGTGGGGTCCTCACCTGTGGGGACAACGGGCTCAACAAGCCCCTCATGGGCAGCATCGCCGCCCAGGTGGCCGAGCTGCGCGCCAGCGGCCGCCAGGTGATCATCGTCTCCTCGGGCGCCGTTGCCGCGGGGCGGAAAGAGCTCGGCATCGACGGCAGACCCCGGAGCATTCCCCAGAAGCAGGCGGCGGCGGCCATCGGCCAGTCGCGCCTCATGCACGCCTACGAGGAGGCCTTCGAGCCCTTCGGCCACAAGGTGGCGCAGATCCTTCTGACCCGCGACGACCTGGCCCACCGGGGACGGTTTCTCAACGCCCGGGCTACCCTTGATACCCTCCTCTCCTTCGGGGTGATCCCGATCATCAACGAAAACGACACTGTGGTCTTCGACGAGATCAAGTTCGGCGACAACGACAGCCTCTCCGCCCTGGTCACCAACCTGGCCGAGGCCAATCTGCTGGTGATCCTGACCGACATCGACGGTTTCTACGAGGCGAATCCCCGTACCAACCCCGACGCGCGGCTCATTCCCCTGGTTCGGCAGATCACCCGGGAGATGGAACGGGCTGCCGGCGGCAGCGGTTCCACCGTCGGCACGGGCGGGATGGTAACCAAGCTGGCTGCGGCCAAGAAGGCCGGCCAGTTCGGGGTGCCGACGCTCATGCTCAACGGCAGGAATCCGTCCCTGCTGGCCGAAGCCTTTGCCGGCCGCGAGGTGGGGACCCTGTTCCTCCCCGGCAAGGAGAGCCTCAACCGGCGCAAGCACTGGATTGCCCATACTCTGAGGCCGTCGGGGAAAATCATCGTGGACGACGGCGCCCGCACGGTCCTTGCCCGCCAGGGGAAAAGCCTGCTACCGTCGGGGGTGGTCCGGGTCGAGGGGAAGTTCGACCGGGGCGCCTGCGTCCGGGTCTGCGGCACCGACGGCACTGAGATCGCCCGGGGGCTCGTAGACTATTCCCATGACGAGATCACCCGCATCCTCGGTCATCGAAGTGGCGAGATCGAGGCCATCCTCGGCTACAAGTACGGGGACGAGATCATCCACCGGGACAATCTTGTGGTGCTGTAGCCCCCTTTTGTCACAGTTCATCCAAACGTCCCGTAAGGGGGCCGGGGGCTTTCCCGGAGAAAAAACTCCCGCAAAAAGTGGGGAGCCTGTTCGATGGGAAATCGGCTCAATGATCTGTTCAAGCTCATCAGAGTTATGAAGGTGACGCTTTGGGTTTTTCGGAGGGGGAGCCGCCGGCCCTCTTCCCACAGAGCCGAACCAAAGGTGACAACGTAGAAATTAGTGTCCTGCCACAGCATCAACAGCTGAATCCGCAAGGGAGGGGTTTGACATGTCGATCGCCGAAAAGATTCGAAACATCGCCGCCGACGCCCGCCAGGCCGCAATAGCCATGGCGAAGCTTTCCGCCTCCGCCAAGAACGAGCTTCTCCTGGCCATGGCCGGTTCTCTGGTCAGGAACACCGTCCAGCTCATTGAGGAAAACCGGAAGGACCTGGAAGCGGGCGAGGCCAAGGGGCTTTCGACCGCCATGCTCGACCGGCTCATGCTCAACGAGGCCCGAATCAAGGCCATGGCCGACGGCCTACGTGAGGTGGCGGCTCTCTCCGACCCGGTGGGGGAGGTGACGCGGATGTGGACCCGCCCTAACGGCCTCCGTGTGGGCAAGATGCGGATTCCCTTGGGGGTCATCGGGATAATCTACGAGGCGCGCCCCAACGTCACCGCCGATGCCGCGGCTCTCTGCCTCAAGAGCGGCAACAGCGTCATTCTGCGGGGCGGCTCCGAAGCGATCCATTCCAATCTGGCTATCGCCCGCATCCTCGGGGAAGAACTGAAGCGGGCGGGCATCCCCGCTGCGGCCTTGTCGGTCGTTCCCTTCCCCGAGCGCGAGGGGGTTCTGGAGATGCTCAAGCAGGAGGAGTTCATCGACCTGATCATCCCGCGGGGAGGCGAAAGTCTGATCCGTTTCGTGGTCGAGAACTCGCGCATCCCGGTCATCAAGCACTACAAGGGGGTCTGCCACGTTTTCGTGGACGCGGATGCCGATTTCGACATGGCGGAAAAGATCATCGTCAACGGCAAGGTCCAGCGGCCCGGGGTCTGCAATGCCCTGGAGACGCTCCTGGTCCACAAGGATATTGCGGAGACCTTTATCCCCCGTATTGCCGAGACCCTCATCGAGCTGAAGGTGGAGCTGAGGGGCGACGACTGCGTCCGCCAGTTTGTGCCCCAGGCCACAAAGGCCACCGAGGACGACTGGCATGCCGAATACCTGGAGCTGATCCTCGCGGTCCGGGTGGTGGACGACCTGGACGAGGCCGTGGCCCACATCAACCGTTACGGCTCGCTCCACACCGAGGCCATCGTCACCCGCGACTATCACAATGCCCAGCGCTTCATCCGGGAGGTGAACTCCAGCACTGTGCTGGTCAATGCCTCCACCCGATTTGCCGATGGCAACCAACTGGGGCTCGGTGCCGAGATCGGCATCTCCACCACCAAGCTCCACTCCTTCGGCCCCATGGGACTGGAGGATCTGACAACGACCAAGTTCATCGTCTATGGCGATGGACAGGTGAGGCCGTGAGCGGGGGCAGGGACCCGGAGGCCGGCAAGGGATGAAAACGGGCATTCTCGGCGGCACGTTCAACCCGGTGCACGTGGCTCACCTCCGCATCGCGGAGGAGGTGCGGGACACCTTTGCCCTGGACCGGGTTCTGTTCATTCCGGCAGCGTCCCCGCCCCACAAGGCCATGGAGGGGGAAGTCCCCTTTGAGACGCGCTGCGCCATGGTGCGGCTCGCCACGGCGGACAACCACGCCTTTGCCGTGTCGGACATGGAGGGGGGGCGACCGGGTAAGTCCTATTCCGTCGACACGATCCGGGCTCTCAAAGAGGAGTATCCGGGGGACGAATTTTTTTTCATCATCGGCAGCGACTCGTTCCTCGACATTGGCTCCTGGTACGACTACGAGGCGATCTTCGCCTCCTGCAACCTGGTGGTGGCGGCCCGCCCCGGAGCCGAAGCGGCGGACCTGCTCGCGGCGCTGCCGGTTGCCATAACAGCGCAATTCTGCTATTATCCCGCGGAAAAACGGCTCGCCCATCGCTCGGGATATTCGGTCTACTGGCTGGCCGGCGTCCCCCTCGACATCTCGTCCCGTTCCATCCGCGGACTCGCTCGCCTCGGCAGGTCGATCAGGTACTTGGTCCCGGAGGCGGTGGAGCGCTACATCAACGAACAAAGGATCTATGCCCATGACGGATAAACTCACGCTCACTCCCCTCGAGCGCGCGCTCCAGTGCGCCCGCTTCGCCCTCGACAAGAAGGCCCTTGATGTGAAGGTCCTCGAGATCGGCCGGATATCGTCCATTGCCGACTATCTGGTGCTTGCCACGGGCCGTTCGGACAAGCAGGCCCAGGCCATTGCCGATTCGGTCAAGAAGGGGCTCAAGAAGTACGGCAAGGTCATCGATATGGAGGGGCTGCGGGAAGGGAACTGGATCGTGATCGACTACGGTGACGTGATCGTCCACATCTTCCGGGAGGAACTGCGCTCCTACTACGACCTGGACGGCCTCTGGTCCGCTGCCGGGCAGGTGGCGATTCCCGCGGAGTACCTGTGGGAAGGGAAGGAAGGGGGAGGGGAGTGATCCTCGCCCTCTCCGTGCCGGCCGGGGTCGGAGCGCCGTGAAACTGCGCGTGCTCTGGGTCGGCAAGACCCAGGAGGAGTGGGTTCGGCGCGGCATTGACGAATATGCCGGCCGGGTGAGACGCTATGCTCCCCTGGAGATCGGCGAGGCGCGGGATGAAAAGGGCGCTGCGGCCGAGGCCATGCGCGCTCGGGAGTGTGAGCGGCTCGACAAGCTCGTTCCCCGCACCTCACGCCTGATCCTTCTGGATGAGCGGGGCGATCAGCTCACTTCGCCGGAATTCGCCGCCTACATCTCCCGTTGCCGGGACACGGCGGTACCCGAACTGGCCTTCGCCATCGGCGGGGCCTACGGCTTTGCCGACGAGTTCAGGCGCCGGGCCGACCGGGTCATCGCCCTGTCGCGGATGACCTTTACCCACCAGATGGTCCGGGTGGTGCTGCTGGAGCAGATCTACCGGGCTTTCACCATCATCGGCAACGAACCCTATCATCACTAATCCTGTCACGGAGGAGCAATGCCCAGACCGCTCGTGCTCATGATCCTCGACGGGTGGGGGATCAATCCCGACCCTTCCAATAATGCCGTGGCCATTGGCCGGACCCCGGCCATGGACCGCCTCATGGCCGAGTACCCCTCGGTGGAGATGGAGACGTCGGGCATGGCTGTGGGGCTTCCCGACGGCCAAATGGGGAACTCGGAGGTGGGCCACCTGAACATCGGCGCCGGCCGTGTGGTCTACCAGGACCTGACCCGCATCACCAAATCGATCGACGACGGCGACTTCTTCACCAATCCGGTGCTTCTCGACTGCATGGCCCGCGTCAAGGCTGCCGGCGGCAGGCTGCACCTGGGCGGGCTCCTCTCCGACGGGGGAGTCCACTCCCATAACACGCACCTCTATGCCCTCATTGAGTTGGCCCGGCGTCAGGGGGTGAAGGACGTGTTCGTTCATGCCTTCCTCGACGGCCGCGACACCCCGCCCAGCAGCGGTGCGGGCTACCTGGCCGAGCTGGAGGCGGAGATCGGCCGGATCGGCTTCGGCAGGGTCGCCACGGTCATGGGGCGCTACTGGGCCATGGACCGGGATAATCGCTGGGAGCGGGTGGAGCGGGCCTATAACACCATTGTCAAGGGTGAGGGGGCGCACCGTCCGGACTCGGCTGCGGCCATCGAGGCGAGTTACAGTGCCGGTGTCACTGACGAGTTCGTTGAGCCGGCCGTCATCGCCCCTAACGGCAGCCCACTCGGACTTCTCGCCGACGGGGACGGCTTTATCTGCTTCAATTTCCGTTCGGACCGGGCCCGTGAGATCACCCGGGCACTCACGGACCCCGCCTTCGCCGGCTTCGATCGTTCACCGTGGCCCCGCCTCGCCTCCTATGTCTGCCTTACTGAGTACGATGCCACCTTTCCGCTCCCCGTGGCCTACCCCCCCGAAAGCCTCGCCAACATCCTGGGCCAGGTGGTGAGCCGGGCCGGGCTCCGGCAGCTGCGGATCGCCGAGACCGAAAAGTATGCCCACGTCACGTTCTTCTTCAACGGCGGCGTGGAAGAGCCGTTTCCCGGCGAGGAGCGGATCCTGATCCCCTCTCCCAAGGAAGTGGCCACCTACGACCAGAAGCCGGAAATGAGCGCCCCGCTCGTGACCGATGCGCTGCTGAAGCGGATCGACGAGGGAGTAGACGATGTGGTGGTGGTCAATTTCGCCAATGCCGACATGGTGGGACACACCGGCATCCTTGATGCCGCCGTGCGCGCCATCGAGACGGTTGACGAGTGCGTGGGCCGGGTGGCGGCAACGGTGCTGGAAAAGGGGGGGGCACTGATCATAACTGCCGACCACGGCAACGCCGAGATGATGGTGGACGAGACCGGCGGTCCCCACACCGCCCATACCAACGAACGGGTACCACTCATCCTGGTGGACGATTCCCGGAAAGGGGCACGACTGCGGCCCGGGACCCTAGCCGACATCGCGCCGACCATGCTTGGGTTACTGGGGATTCCGCAGCCGCCGGAGATGACGGGGAAAAGCTTGCTGGTCGCTACCGAGTGATGGTTGTGGCGGTATTTTGACTCCCAGGTCAGAGGCGACAAAAAAGGGCGCTGTCGGCAGCGCCCTTTTTCTCTCGGTCCGCTCGAGAGGCTGTCAGGCCTCTTCTTCTTCGCCGAAGGCGATCTCGCGATACGCCCGCTCTTCCTCGAAACGGCGGGTCTGGGCCTGGATCTTTTCGATGTCCGACTGGCACTTGACGCAGTAGCGTGCAAAAGGCATGACCTTGAGGCGTCCCAGGGGGATTTCTTCCTCGCACTCCTCGCAGATGCCGTATTCTCCGTCCTCGATCTTCAAGAGGGCCTCATCGATTTTGCGCAGCTTGTCCCGCTCCCGGTCACTCAGAAGCAGTCCCAGCTCCCGGTCGCGCTCGCTGGACGCCTGGTCGTAGATGTCGCCCGTGGGCTCGCCCCCTGCATTCTCGGAGCCGCTACGCATCGCCTTGTGTATCTCCTGAAGGGTCTCATCCTTGAGTTTGACGAGAAGAGCCTTCATTTCCTCAGATTTTTCAATCATTTACTATCTCCCTCTGCTGATTTTCCGGCCTCAAGAGCCACGAAATGATACCGAAAACTTTTTTGAAGTCAAGCAAAAAGCGGGCCTGAATGCCGATCAGCCTTTGCCGGTGAGTATACGGGGAAATGCCGAGTGAGCGGTGCTGGACGCGGGCCGGTCAGATGTCATCCGCCGGCCCGCGGGAGGCAGGGTCAGGAGATGATCTCGCCGATGAGATCGTAGTCGGAGGAATCGGTAATCCGAAGACGTACGATGTCACCCACGTTGGCGTTGCCGGCGGTGATGTAGACCTGGCCGTCGATGTCGGGCGCCTGGCGGGAGGAGCGTCCCTTCAGGAGGAGCTCTGTCTCCTCGCTGTATCCTTCCACGATGACCTGTTCTTCCGTGTCGATGAGCCGGCGGTTCCGCTTGAAAGATACCCGAGCCTGGGCCTTCATAAGCTTTTTGTAGCGCTCGCGCTTCACCCGCTCGGAGACCTGGTCGGGCATCTCCGCGGCCGGGGTCCCTTCTTCGCGTGAATAGCAGAACACGCCGAGACGGTCGAACTGGGCTTCTTCCACGAAATGGAGGAGCGTGCGGAAGTCCTCTTCCGTTTCACCGGGGAAGCCGACGATGAGGGAGGTGCGGAGCGCGATGTCCGGGATCTCCTCCCGCAGCCTGGCCACGAGCTCCCGGATCTGGGGCTCGGTGCTGCGGCGGTTCATCCGCTTCAGGATCGGGTCGCTGATGTGCTGGATGGGCAGGTCCAGGTATTTGCAGACTTTTGGTTCGTTCTTGATGGTCTGGATCAGGCCGTCGGTAATACCGTCGGGGTAGGCATAGAGGAGTCTGATCCAGGCGAGGCCGTCAATGGCGGCCAGTTCGCGGATGAGGGTCTCCAGGGAGGGTGCGCCGGGCAGGTCGCGGCCGTAGGTGGTGATGTCCTGGGCAATCAGGTTGATCTCCCGCGCCCCGCCGGCCACGAGGGAGCGGGCCTCAGCGAGGACGCTCTCCAGAGGACGGGAGCGGAAGGCTCCCCGCAGAGACGGGATCACGCAGTAGGAGCAGCAGTTGGAGCATCCCTCGGCGATTTTCAGGTAGGCGGTGTAGGCCGGGGAGGAGTTGAGGCGCGTGAGGCTTTCGTCGAATACGAAGTTTGGGTCGCCGATATAGCGCAGCTGCTCCGGCCGCGAACTCTTCTCCTCGATGATCTCCGCGATGCGGGGATAGTCGCCGGTGCCCACGAAGATGTCCACCTCGGGCAGTTCCCTGGCCAGCTCTTCCTGGTAGCGCTGGGGGAGGCACCCGGTCACAATGAGGAGCCGGCAGCGGCCGTCCTGTTTCCGGTCGGCCAGGTCGAGGATCGTGTCGATGCTCTCCTGTTTCGCCTCTTTGATGAAGGAACAGGTGTTGACGATGATAATGTCCGCCTCGCGCTCATCGGTGGTGATCTCGTAGCGGTCCTTTGCCAGGCGGCCGAGCATTACCTCTGCATCCACCAGATTTTTGGGGCAGCCAAGGCTGACCATGCTGACTTTTTCTTTTGCGTTACTCACTGAATCCCCTCGTTAGTCCCTGAAATTGACGAACTGGAGTTCCACCCCCAGATCCTTTCCCTTGAGAAGCTTGATGACATCCTGGAGGTCGTCGCGGTTTTTGCCGGTC
Organism: Geobacter sulfurreducens PCA; assembly: GCF_000007985.2. Classification (NCBI taxonomy): domain Bacteria; kingdom Pseudomonadati; phylum Thermodesulfobacteriota; class Desulfuromonadia; order Geobacterales; family Geobacteraceae; genus Geobacter; species Geobacter sulfurreducens. The sequence goes on along the minus strand of NC_002939.5, from coordinate 3,511,049 downwards.
ACCCGCACCTGGTCATCCTGGATTTGCGCCTGAACCTTGAGCTTGGACTCCTTGACGACGGCAATGATGTCCTTTCCCTTCTCCTTGGAGATACCCTGCTGGATATCGACCGCCTGCCGCACCATGCCGCCGGATGCCGGTTCCACATTACCGTACTGGAGCGATTTGATGGATATTCCCCGCTTGATGCACTTGGACTGGAGAATGTCGACCACTGCCTTGAGCTTGTAGTCATCGTCGGCCAACAGCTTGATGGCGTCCTTTTCCAGCTTGATCTCGCACTTGCTTCCCTTGAAATCGTAGCGCTGTGAAATCTCTTTCACGGTCTGGTTCACCGCGTTGTCGACCTCCTGCATTTCCACCTTCGAGACGATGTCGAATGAGGGCATAGTTTCCTCCCTGAATAATGTTATTTGACTCCCGGTGCCTGGATTACCTCAACGCCGGCAGGAGCCTTGAATGTAAAGAGAGAACCGGCCAGCCCACGGTTCACCCGTATTTTCGAGAATTCGAAGGACGTGCGGCTCCCCATCTGGTCAACCACAACAGATGAAACGATGGGAAAGGGTACCGTGGCTTTGCCCGCCCGTTGGTACTCTTCGACCGCCTTGGCCGAAACGGTGAGCTGGAGCCGGGCAAAGGCCTGGCCCTGTTTTTTGGGCACCAGGTCCAGGACGTGGTTCCCTTTGGCGTCGCGTCCGTTGCCCGCAAAGCTTACGGCGAAGTCGCGCGATATCTGGCCTATGCCGGTCAGGTAGGAAAGGGCGACCCCCCCGCCGCCCGCAAAGAGGGCAGAGGCATCCATGGTCATGACCTGCCGGTTCTCGGGCAGATAGTACCAGACGGTCTTGCCGTTGGAGACGATCTGCTGGGACGGTTTGACGTAGTTGAAGCGAAAGAGCGCCCGGTCGCCGGCACCTTTGCGGATGAACAGCTCGCCGGAGCCGGTCTGGGACCGCTTGACCGCCGCCATTTCGGTCCGTTGGGTGAAGGATGCCTGCAGGTCCTTGAGGGAAGCGTATCCCTGTTCCAAAGTGGCTACCACGTCGGCCAGGGGGGCTGACGGCGCCGCCGTGGCGGCACCTGTCCCCAGAAGCAGGGTGACGGCAAACAGCAATAGTATGCGCGGCAGAGTCATGTTCCGGTCCTCGTTCTGTTCAAAGGATGACGCGATTGAAAAGGGCGAGGCGGCATATGTCACGCCGCCCTCGCCTGAGCCAGATTCGGGGTCAGCGCCGCTGGGGCGGTTGAACCACCTGAACTCCCGGCGGGATGGCGAAGGTGAAGAGCGACTCGCTCAAGAGGATGTTCGTCCGGGCGTTGCTGAATTCGATGATCGTGGTGTTTCCCTGGTGGTCCACCACGGTGGTGGAAAGGATGGGAAACGTCCACTCCTGGCGGCCGAGGGATGCAATGCTGTCGGCAATCCTCCTGCCGCTGCGGACATAGTTTGCCACCGCCTCGCCGTTGACCGCCATGTAGAGCCTGGCGATGGTTGCCGTTGCCCGGCGCGGCGTCAGTTCCAACACGTAATTGCCCCCGATGTCCCTCCCCTGGGGTGAGAAGACGACGAGAAAATCTTTGGATATCCGGCCGAGCCCCTGGAGGAAGTTGGACGCCTGGTTGCGCTCAGGGTCGAAGGTGTAGGGGTTGAAGACCGGCGAAACATCGCTCACGATTACCTGGCGGTTTTCGGGGAGGTAGGTCCAGAGGGTCCGGCCGTTGCTGACGATCTCGTGTCTCAGGGGGCGGAAGTAATCGAACCGGAACATGAGCGGTTCCCGGCTCGTGGCGGGCCTGAAGAACATCTGGCCGTCGGCCCGCATCTCGCGGTTCTGGGCCGCCAGGGTCGAGCGCTGGAAAAAGTCGGCCGTCACCGAAACGAGGGGGGGCATTCCCGAAGTCCGGTTTGGCCTGAATGTTTTTTCCACGGTGTCGATCACGTCCTGAAGCCCGACATTCACCGGGCCTGGCGCGGCCATGACCGTCAATGGAAGCAGGGCGACCGCCATGATCGCCGCCAGGAGTCTGAGCCCCTTCATATCACCTCTCCGTTGCCCGCCGGCGTCCGGACCGTGCGATCACATGCGCTTGATGGGACGCTGCAGCGCCCGCACCGTGATGACTCCTGTTACCGTATTGAATTCCAGGCTCCGGCCGTAATCGTCGCCGGTGTCCGATGCCACCAGAGGAATGCCGCGCCGCTCGAGAGCCTCTTTGGCCGCCGTCACGTTACGCTCGCCGATGCCACTGTGGGTGGTGCGGTGTTGTGGTTCGAACATGGTCGCGCCGCCGGCCAATTTTGCCACAAGACGTTCAGCGACGCAACCGCATTTAATGAGCTCTTCAACCATCAGGTCAACCGCCCAACAGGTGAATTTTGCTGATTTAACCATGGAGTCCATCCCCCGGACCGGAGCGGGGAGGAGGGTGTGGGCGAGCCCGCCGGTGAGCGCGACCGGATCGTGGAGTGCAATGCCGACGCAGGAGCCGAGGCCGTAGGTCATGAGGATCGTCGGGGCCGATGCAATCTTGAATTCCGATATGCCGACGCTGACGATCCGGCTCAAAGTTTTACTCCGATGGCGTCAAGGATGATCCTGAGAGATTCGGGGTCGGGGAGCAGGAAGAACTGACCGCCGATTTTCTCCTCTTCGCCGAAAAATTCGGTTTCCACCATGAGAGCCAGGTCGCCTACTTCGCCCAGTTCGATCAGGACGTAATCGATGACCGCACCTGCCATGTCGAAGGAAAGGACCGGAACCGAAGGAATCAGGGTCTTGCGCATAAGAGCGCCCAGGGCGTTGAGGTAGGCCGAGGCCAGGATGTTCCCCACTTCCTTGAGCGCCGAGATCTCTAGCTCTGTGAGGAGGGACCCTTCGCTCTTTTCACGGGGGAGAAGCCGTGAAAGGAGCTTGAGGGCGCTCTCCCGGGGCAGGACGATGAGGATGTTGCCCCGGGCGTCGCCGAGCATCTGGAGATAAATTCCGACAACGATCCGCTCGGCTCCGCCGAACGCTTCGGGAACCTCGGTGATCTTCATGAGGTGGACCTTCGGCACCTGGAGGGTTATCCCCTTGCCGATCAGCTGGGAAAGGGCAGTGGCTGCGTGAGCCACACCGATGTTGCTTACTTCCTTGAGGGCGTCCAGGTGCTCCTCGGTCAATGCATCGAATTTCATGCGGTCGTTCCCCCTTTGTGCGCACCGTCAGGGTGCATGAAAACGCGGCGCCGGCTGGTGGCCCCGTCGACAAGATTGGGGAGGTCGAGGATGAAGATGACCCGACCGTCTCCCAGTATAGCTCCTCCCGCAAGCCCCCTGGCACGGTTGAGCGGCGTGCCGAGCGGCTTGGTGAATACCTCTGCCTGTCCGAAAAAACGGTCCACGGCAAACCCCATTGTGCGTCCTGCAACGTCGGCCGTCAGAACGGGCGAGAAATCCCCGCCGGCAGTCGGGCCGGTCCCCACGAGCAGGCCCAGGTCAACCAGCGGGAGGGTTTCCCCGCCCAGATCAAAAACAGCCCGCCCATCTTCGATGCGCTGGAGCCGCCGGTCCAGCTCGACGGTCCGGCGGACGGCGTTGACGGGAACCGCCATGGTCAGCGGGCCGCAGCCCACCAGGAGCACCTGGATGATCGCCACGCTCAGGGGGAGCCGAAGGGTGATCCTGCTTCCCCGGCCTCGCTCGGACTGGATGGACAGGCTGCCACCCGCCCGACTTACAGCGGCTTGCACCGCATCCATCCCCACCCCTCTTCCGGATACCTCGGTGACGCTCCTGGCCGTGGAAAAGCCCGGCCTGCAGACGAGCATCAACGCCTCCTGCCGGCTGAGCGTCGCCGCCTCTTCCGGGGTGATGATTCCCTTGGCAAGGGCGGCGTTGACGAGAGCTGCCGGATCCATGCCCCGCCCGTCATCCGTCACTGTCACGTCCAGATGGTCTTTTTCCCTGCGAACCGACAGGACGATCCGACCCCCCGCTCCCTTTCCGGCCGCACTCCGTTCCTCCGGCGACTCGATGCCGTGATCGACGGCATTGCGCAGGGCATGGAGCAGAGGGTCGGGGAGAATTTCCAGAATGCCGCGATCCAGTTCCTGATCCTTGCCGTCGATGGCCAGCGTCGCCTCTTTCCCGCTACGGCGAGCCAGATCCCGCACCATGCGGGGGAAACGGTCGCAGATGGTGCCGAAGGGCATCATTCTGGCCGACATGACCTCGCGCTGCAGGTCGCGGACCAGTTTCGACAGTTCGGCCGCCGCATCCCGCAGTGGTTCGGATTCGAGTCCCGCCGCCAGTTCCATGATCCGGTTCTTGCCGGTGACCAGTTCGCCGGTTATGTTGACAAATCGGTCAAGAAGCTCTGACCGGATCCGGACGGTTCGCGCCCCGTCGCTTTCGTCGCGACGTGCCGGTTCCGGCTGGTCGGATGGCTGCGGGGAGGGGGATGTCTCTGCATCGGCTGGAGCCGCCGGGGCTGCGGCCTCCTGCCCGGCAACCAGGGCGAGTCTGGCGCAGAGGTCTGTCGCGTCGAGGGAGCCGTTCCCGCCGCCGGTCACGTCTTCCACCATTCGTCCCAACTGGTCCGCGCAGGCCAGCAGCAGGTCGGCGATGTCCCGGCCAAAGGGAATCCGGCCCTTGCGGACGCGGTCCATCAGGTCTTCCATGCGGTGGGAAAGGTCGGCTATGCCGTCATATCCCATGGAGCCCGCCATGCCTTTGATGGAGTGGGCGGTGCGGAAGAGCGAGTCGAGGCGTTCGCCGTTGGCCGGGTCCTTTTCCAGGGCCAGTACCTCTTCGCCCAGGCGCTCCAGGTGTTCCCGGGCCTCGGCAACGAAGAGGTCCCGGTACTGGGACATGTCCATGTCTAGCCCTCGGTCACCTGCTTCATCACATCCTTGACCCGCTCCGGATTGAACGGTTTGAGGATGAAGTCTTTCGCGCCCACGCTCCGGGCTTTGTCCACAAGGCTCTCCTGGCCGACCGCGCTGCAAATGACCACGCGGGCCTTGGGATCGATGGCCATGATTTCACGCAGGGCTTCAATACCGTTTTTCACGGGCATGATGATGTCGAGGGTGACGACGTCGGGGCGCACGTCACGGAATGTTACCACTGCCTCCGCGCCGTCCGAAGCCTCGGCGACCACTTCGTACCCCGCATCCTCGAGTATGCCCCGCAGCATGTTGCGCATGAACAGAGCGTCATCCACTATCATTACTCTTTTGGCCATGAGCCCTCCATAACAGTCACAGAATCTCTTCCACTTCTTCGATCAGTCTGCCGGTCGCCAGGATGCCGACCCGCTCACCGGCAATCTCCAGGTATCCCTCGAAACGCGGATGTTCACTCGGGGACCGGTCGCTTTCCTCCACGCTCACGATGGCCACCGGTCCCTCAACCAGCAGGGCCAGGTCGGCCACGTGGTGGTTGAGTGCAAGAAACGCATGGTTCCGCCCGATCGCCCCTCCATGGAGAAACGTCGCCAGATCCAGGGCCGGAACGATTCTTCCGTGTACGTTCAGTGCCCTGCCGAGCAACGGCGGGACTGCCGGCACCGGATGGGTGGCGGCGCCCTCCAACACCTCCGCCGTCTTGTCCAGGGGGAGGGCCAGTTTCCGGTCAGTCACCGTAAAGATGACGTAGCGGTCCATTCGGTCACTCACGGCGCTTTGTTGCCGCCCTCGGAACGGGGAAGGATAAAGCGCTCCACTACTCCCATGAGGACTCCGGCCAGGTCGGCCAGGTCGCGAGCGGCCACGGTCATCTCGTGCATGGCGATTGCCTGCTGCTCGGAGGCGGCCGATACCTCCTCGGTGGCGGCGGCGTTGTCTTCGGCAACCCGGGCGATTTCGTCGACGGCAGTGACCATCTTCTGCGCTCCATCGGTCTGGATGTGGGAGAGGTCGGCGATGCTGCCCGCCCTCCGCTCCGTTTCCAGGGCGTTGGAGAGAATATCCTGGAAGGCGCCGGCCGTGATATCCACGTTGCGCTTCCCTTCGCCGATGTCGCGGGAGCTTTCTTCGATGAGTTGCTGGACGCGACGGCTTTCCTCGCGCACCGCGGCAATGAGTTCCGTGATGTGAGCCGCCGATTTGCCGGTGCCGTCCGCCAGTTTCCGGACCTCGTCCGCCACTACGGCGAACCCCTTGCCGTACTCTCCGGCCCGGGCCGCCTCTATGGAGGCATTGAGGGCCAGGAGATTCGTCTGGCGGGCGATCTCGGCGATGAAGTCAGCGATCTTGCCTACTTGCTGCAGTCGGGCGTTGAACGAGAGAAACTGGGCGCTGCTCTCCTCAACCTTGCCAAAGAAGCTGGTCATCCGCTCCAGCGAGTCATTGGCCAGTTTTTGCCCCCGCCGTGCGGTGCGACTCGTTTCCTGGGCCGCCTTTGCCGATTCCCGCGCCCGCTTCGACACCAGTTCTACGGAGATGGCCATTTCATGGATGATGCGGGAGCTTCGCTCCACCATCTCAGCCTGGGTGCCCGCGCCCCGGGCGATCTGCTCCACGGCCTGGGCCACCTCCTCGGAGGAGGAGTTCACCTCGACCGTCGAATCGGACAAGGTGCGGGCAGAAGCAGCAACCTTTTCGGCCGTGGTCCGGATGTGTCCCACAAGCTCCCGGAGGCTGCCGACCATGATGTTGATGGAATCGCCCAGGTCAACTGTCTCATCGGGGAAGCGCCCGGGCGGGAGTGCCACGTCCCTGGTCAGGTCGCCGCGGCTGATGGCCTCGGCCGAATCGGTCAGAAGCCCCATGTTGCGCGCGACTCCCCGCGAGAAGATCCAGCCGAGAATCAGGCCGATGGTCATGGCCACGACGTAAGTCAGGATATGGGTGATTTCGGGCGCGTAGCCGAGGAGACGGATGCCGGTGGGAACAAAGGCAACCGCAGCCACGACCACCACGAATCCGAGGATGAACTTGTAGCCAAGAGGGATGCGCATACTCGCTCCACTGGCCGACGGCGCCGCAGCCGCACGTCGTCGGGGGGAAATCACGGCTGTTAGTATACCGAAAAGCGATTCTTCGTGTAAATCCGTTCCACCGGGCAGATGGTCCCGAAGCGCCGCCGCAGTTCTCCTACGAGGGTCTCGGCCTTGCCGAGGATCAGGATGCCGCCCTGGGTGAGGGCATTGGATAGCCCCAGAAGAATGCGTTCCTGCTCCCGCCGTTCAAAGTAGATAAGAACATTGCGGCAGAGGATCAGATCGCTCTCCACATGGTTTCCGGTGTCGAAGAGGTCTCCGCGGCGAAACTCCACCATCCCGCGGATGGCCGGACTGAGGCAGTATTTGTCGCCGTTACGGCAAAAATGGCGGTCGAGCACGTGAGCGGGGGCTTCCTGGAGACGTTCGTGACCATACATCCCCTGCTGTGCCGCTTCAAGGATCCCATCATCTATATCGGTCGCAACGATGGAAACCTTGAACTCTTCCAACTCCTTCGCGAACCGCTCTGCCAGGATGAGGGCCAGGGTGAACGGCTCCTCGCCTCCGGCGCATCCGGCGCTCCACAGGGTCAGGTGTTCCCGCCCTTCGGCTCTCAGTCGGGCAAAAAGCGCGGGGAACACCTCGGTGCCGAGCTTTTCAAAGGTGGATCGGTTGCGGAAGAACTGACTCACATGAATAGTCAGCCCTTTAACCAGCAGGTCCAGTTCTTCTTCGCTCCGCTGGAGCAGATCGCAGTAGTCGTCGACCGTTGCCGCCCGGGTCGCCCTGATCCGGATGGAGATCCGGCGCTTGATGTATTTGTCCTTGTAGCTGGCGATGTCAAAATTTCGCCTTGTGCAGAGGATGTCGCGTATGCGTGAGAATGCCGTGTCCGAAAAGCCGCCGGCCGGTTCCTCGGGAGGGATGCTCACCCGTCTGTGCTCGTTCATGTGCCTGTTTATCATGTGGTGATTGATCCGTCTTTCCACAGACAGCAAGAAGTGTTCCGTGACGGCGCACGCGCGATGCCGCGAGGCAGTGGGCCGGCGCAGGATTTACGGCGCGAAATGGTTGAAGCCGCGGCGTCTCGGAGGGATAAGGGTCCCGTCTGCTGCGGTGACCGTGACGTCCGACCCGGCAACGATGGAACCGATCCGGGTCGCTGTAACGCCGCACGCCGCCAGCAGCGTTTCCACCTCGGCCGTCCGTCCCGGCGCCGCAGTAAAGAGTAGTTCGTAGTCCTCGCCTCCCGCCAGTGCCAGAGAGAGGGGGTCAGGTGCCACGTCGGGCGCCCGTTGGCTGAAGTAGGGAGAAAGGGGGATGAGGGATGCGTCGATGCGGGCGCCGACCCCCGAGCCGGTCAGGATGTGCCCCAGGTCGGCAAGGACACCGTCGCTCACGTCGATCATGGCCGAGGCCATGCCCGATTCGGCCAGGCTCAGGCCGGCGGAGACGCGGGGCGAGGGGTTGAGGTGGCGTTCGACGGCATGTCCGGAGCGTTCGCCTCTGCGCAGCAGTTCGAGCCCCAGGGCTGAATCTCCGACGGTACCGGTGACGAACACGTCGTCGCCCGGCCGAGCCCCGTTGCGCGGGATGATCCGTGTGGGGACCTGTTCGCCGTGGAGGGTGATGGAGATGACAAGCCCGGAGGAGGAGCGGCAGGTATCGCCGCCGATGAGGGTGACACCGAATTCCTCTGCCAGGGAGATGACGCCGTCGGCGAACCGGTCGAGAAATTCAACCGGCAGATCGGTTGGAATGGCAAGACAGAGCAGCGCATGGCGAGGGTGTCCCCCCATGGCGGCAATGTCGGAGACGTTGACCGCCAGGGATTTGCGGCCGAGCCTGAAGGGGTCGGTGAAGGAGAGGTCAAAGTGGATGCCTTCAACGAGCATGTCGGCGGTGGACAGCAGGAGGCGCCCCGCTTCCGTTTCGGTAACGGCAGCGTCGTCGCCGATGCCGAGGCGAACCCCGGCACCGGCGGCTACTTTGCCGGCAATCCTGTCGATAAGGCCGAATTCACCGATCTCGCCGAGTCTCACCCCTTGGCCCCGGCGGCAGTGGCTTTAGTGGGAGCCGCTATGCCGCGACGCGGAGCGGTACGCGCCTTTGCGGCCGGTTTCCCCTCGGCGGCGGCGGGCGGAGGCGGCGGATAGCTTTCCAGGGCCACCTTCAGTACGTCGTCGATAACCTTGGCGGACACCACCGTGACCTTTTTGAGGATGGGCTTGGGTACCTCGTCCAGGTCCTTGACGTTCTGCTCGGGGATGACGATGGTGGTGATCCCCGCCCGGATGGCGGCCAGCATCTTCTCCTTGAGCCCGCCGATGGGAAGCACTTTGCCCCGCAGGGTGATCTCGCCGGTCATGGCCACGTCCTTGCGGACCGGCACGCGGGTCAGGGCCGAGACCAGGGCGGTTGCCATGGTGATGCCGGCTGAGGGGCCGTCCTTGGGGATGGCGCCGGCTGGCACGTGAACGTGGATGTCGACCCCGGCCAGGAAATCCTCAGGCAGGTGAAGTTCCTGTGCCTTGGAGCGGATGTAGGACAGGGCGGCCTGGACCGACTCCTTCATCACGTCTCCCAGGTGTCCCGTGAGGGTAAGCCCACCCTTGCCCTTCATAATGGTGGCCTCCACGAAGAGAACCTCTCCCCCCACCGGCGTCCAGGCAAGGCCGGTGACCACGCCCACGTCGTTGTGCTCCATCTCCACTTCGCGCAGATACTTGGCCGGACCGAGGTACTTGGCCACCGTGGCGGGGGTGATGCGATAGAGTTTCTTCTCCCCCTCGGCGATCTTGCGCGCTACCTTGCGGCAGACGCTGCCGATCTCCCGTTCCAGGTTCCGCAGTCCTGCTTCGCGGGTGTACTTGGCGATGATGGTGCGGAGCGCGTCGTCGGTAAAGCTGATGTGTTTGCCGGTAATCCCGTTCTCTTTGGTCTGGCGTGGGATGAGATACCGTTTGGCGATTTCCAGCTTCTCTTCCTCGGTGTAACCCGACAGGTTGATCATTTCCATCCGGTCCAGCAGCGGCCCCGGAATGGTGTCGTACTGGTTCGCGGTGGCGATGAACATCACGTTGGAAAGGTTGAAGGGGAGGTTGATGTAGTGATCCGAGAACATGTGGTTCTGTTCCGGATCGAGCACCTCGAGGAGCGCCGAAGAGGGGTCGCCTCTGAAATCGGCGCCGAGTTTGTCAAGTTCGTCGAGCATGAAGACCGGGTTGTTGGAGCCCGCCTGCTTGAGTCCCTGGATGATCCGCCCCGGCAACGCTCCCACGTAGGTGCGCCGATGGCCCCGTATTTCGGCCTCGTCCCGCACGCCCCCGAGGGAGATGCGTACGAACTTCCTGCCCAGGGCCCGGGCAATGGACTTGCCGAGAGAGGTTTTGCCGACCCCAGGAGGGCCCACGAAGCAAAGGATCGGTCCCTTCATCTTCTTGCGGAGCTTGCGCACCGCCAGGAATTCAAGAATCCGCTCTTTGATCTTGTCCAGGTAGTAATGGTCCTCGTCCAGGATATTCCTCGCCCGTTTGATGTCGAGAATGTCGCGGGTCGAGGTGCTCCAGGGGAGTTCCACCATCCAGTCGAGGTAGGTCCTGAGCATTCCGGCTTCGGCGGCCTCCGGATGCATCTGCTCCAGGCGTCCCAGTTGCTTGAGGGCCTCCTTCTCGACGGGCGGAGGCATCTTGGCCTGCTCGATGGCCTTGCGCAATTCCATGATTTCTTCGGACCTGGCATCGGTCTCGCCCAGCTCCTGCTGGATGGCTCGCAACTGCTCGCGCAGAAAATATTCGCGCTGGCTTTTGCCCATCTCCTCCTTGGCTGCAGTCTGGATCTTCGCCTGCATGTCCAGGAGCTCGTGCTCTTTGCTCAGGAGTTCGTTCACCCGCTGGAGGCGTTCCACCGGGTCGATGATCTCCAGAAGCTTTTGGGCCTCTTCCACCTTGAGGCCGATATTGCTGGCGACCAGGTCGGCGAGGCTGCCGGGCTCCTGCATGTTCTCGACGATGACGAGCACCTCGGGCGAGACGGGCTTGCCGAGGGAGACGATCTTGGTGAGCTGCTCCTTCACGGCCCGCATGAGGGCCTCCACCTCCAGCGAATCCTCGGGAGGGGTCGGCTCGACCACCCGCTCGATAGCTACGGAGTAGTAGGGCTTCGATTCTACGAACGAAGTGATCCGCCCTTTGGCAAGGCCCTGAACGAGAATCTTGACCCGTCCGTCCGGCAGCTTGAGCATCCTCATGATCATCGCTACGGTGCCCACGGGGTAGATCCCCTCGGGGGTCGGATCTTCGTCGCCGATCTCTTTCTGGGTGGCCAGGAAGATGAGCCGGTCCTTGGAAAGCGCCTGGTCAACGGCGTTGATCGAAATCTCCCGGCCCACGAAAAGCGGAAGAATCATGTACGGATAGACCACAACGTCCCGAACCGGCAACAGGGGCAGCACGTCCGGTATTTTTAGCTCCTCGTTTTCCTGTTTATGGTCATCCATCAGTTGTCTCCTTGTATGATCGGTATATCCCGCATGACCTTCCGCCGGTCGCTGAGGCGGGGAAAGGTCACTGTCAGTACGCCGCGGCGATAGTCGGCACGGACGGCGCTTACATCAACCGTCGGCGGGATTTCGACGGTTCGGCAGAAGCGCCCGAAGCGGCGCTCGAGGCAGAGGTAGCTGCCCCCTTCGCGGGAATCGTCCCGCTTCACCCCTTCAAGGATCAGCATGTTGCAGCAAAGCTTCAGCGACAAGTCGGCGGGATCGGTGCCGGGAAGGTCGAACTCCACGGAAAAGGCATCCGGCGTCTCGAAAATATCGACGGGCGGCGAAAGATCACATTCGGCGACGCTGCCGGCTTCCGAGCGAAGAATGAAGTCGAACGCCTCGTCCATCTGGAGCTGCAGCAGTGCTGCCCAGTCGAGCGGATCCTTGGGAGATGCGGCCATGTTCACCCCGCGAGTTCAGAAAGGCCGGAAGAGGGCGCACATCTTCGTGCCCACCCTTCCGGCTTTTGAAGATTTAATCATCTTTAGCCGTGAAGTCAAGGTAATACCCTCCGGAGCCCAACAGCGAAAACCGGTATAACTCGGCTTGCCGCTTGGGATTGCATGACAATGATTTGAAATTTGGCTGACGTCTGTGTATAATCCGCCCGTCGTCAATTCTGGCTGGAACAATGTCCGCACCGCCCCTTCCCGTCCGGACCCTGTCGCTCCGGTGGCTGCCTTCTCCTTCCCACGGGGTCTGCGGCGCCACAGACTCACGCCGCGTGTTTTCTCCGCCCGGAGCACCCCTACGGTTTCCGTCTCCCGACGATACCCGCATTATCCGTTCCGGCCCAGGCCTGCCCGCCAGGCACCGACCCTTGCGAACCTCACGTTGCGGCGAGTTCGCAGCAAACCACTCTGGGAGGACCTTTGTGAAAAAATACCTTACACTCTTCGTGCTTTCCCTGTCGGCCGCGACCGCGCTGGGGGGGGAGGCAGTTGCCGCCCAGGAGCGGTGCTGGGAGGCGAAGAGGCTTGTCAAATCACTTTCGGGCGAGGATGAGGACGCCCGGGCGAATACTGAAAAACGAATCCTCGAATATTGCTCCGACGGCGCTGCCGGCCATTTCGTCAAGGGGCTCCGGGCCGAGCGTGAAAAACGCTTCGACCAGGCGGTGACGGAATATCGCGAAACGCTCCGGATGGACCCTTCGTTTCCCGATGCCCAAGGAAGTCTCGGCCTGGCCCTGCTGGCCAAGGGTTCCGCCGACGAGGCCGTGGTGGAACTGACCCGCGCCCTGGCCGAAGATTCCAAGCCCCGCTATCATCAGGGCCTCGGCAAAATTTTTGCTGAACGCTCCCTCTATTCCCTAGCCCTTTATCATTATGCCGAAGCCCTGCGCGAACTCCCCGACGACCCGTCGATTCGTGTGGACCTCGCACAGGTCTACCGGCAGGCAGGCAAAAAGGAAGAGGCGGAGAAGGAGCTGAAAAAGGCCCTCACCGTTGCTCCGGCCAATGAAAATGCCCGCCTTGCCCTCGCATCTCTCTATCTGGCCGATGGCCGCACCGAAGGCGCGGTCCAGGAACTCAAGCAGGCCCAACTGGCCAATCCCGGCAACCGCGGCATCCACCTCCTCCTTGCAGAAGCATATGAAAAACTTGGTGATCGCAAGGCCGCCGAGTACGAATACACCCTTTCCGGGCGCCAACGAGGCGTCCTTCCCGAAGAATACCTCCGTCGGGGTGACGAACGGATGGCAGCCAAAGAGTTCCCCAAGGCCGTGGAGGAGTACCGTGCTGCCCTGAAAGAGCGTCCCGGGTCCGCGGAGGTGCTGCATAAGCTGTCCGGTGCCCAGGCAGCCGCGGGGCTCGATGACGATGCCATTGCATCCTACCGCGAACTGCTGCGAGTAAAGCCCGGCAATGCCGCTAATCATTACAACCTCGGCATTATCTACGAGCGCAAGGGGCTCATCGACGAGGCCGTGGTGGAATACAAACAGGCGGTTCGACTCTCTGCCGAGCACGGTGACGCCCGGCGCCGACTCGCCGATATCTACACCCTGCGCGGCAGCCATCCCCAAGCCATTGAGCAGTACCGCGAACTCCTCAAGCGGGGCGACAGCAATCCCGTCCTCCATCTCAAGCTTGCCCGCGGTTTCATGTCCTCGAAGAACACCAAGGATGCCATAGCCTCTTACAACGAGGCCCTCAAACTGGACCCGGACAACCTGGAAGCCCATCGGGAACTCGCTGCCGTCTACCGCAAGTTGAACCAGATGGACGACGCGTCCAAGCAGTATCGCGAGGTGCTCCGCATCAAAAAAGACGATGCCGAGGCCCGCAACATCCTGACAGCTATTTACGTCAAGGAGAAGAAATACGATGAACTGGTCCCCCTTCTCCAGGAAGGGGTCGAATTGGCTCCCAACGATGCCATGAGCCACTACAAGCTCGGGCTCATTCATGAATTCCGCAAGGACTACGATTCAGCCGAGGTGAGCTACCGGAAAGCGACCGAACTCAAGGATGATCACGCAAAGGCTCTCAACGCCCTGGGGCGCATCTATCTGAAAACCGGCAAACTTACCGAGGCCAAGGAGGCCCTGGAAGCGGCCAAAAAGGCCGACCCTGGCATGGAAGAGACGGCTGTTCTTCTCAGCAACATCAAGGATGAGCTGAGCCCGGAGCCGAAGCGGTACGTGAAGAAGAAAGGGACCAAAGGGCGCAAGTCCGCCGTTTCCAAGAAGAGGTCCGGCAAGAAAAGCTCCGCCAAGAAGAGTACAACGAAAAAGAAATCGACGAAAAAGAGTTCGTCGTCCGGAAAGAAAAAAAGCGGCACATAATCAGTGGGCCGGTTGCGCCGCAGATTCGGGAGAAAACGTCCGGCGCGGCGGGATGGAGCCTGATGCATAACAAAAAGGGGGCGGCGGATTGCCGGCCCCTTTTTGTGTTGTTCGAGCGGATCAGGCGTCTTTTTTGGGTTCGTCTTTCTTCTGAGGTTTGATCTCGATCTCCTCTTTCCCCTCGGACGCCTTCTTGAAGTTGCGGATGCTCTTGCCGAGTGCACCACCGATTTCCGGCAGCCGTCCCGCGCCGAATACCACCAGAACGATAATCAGAATCACGATAAGCTCTGGCATGCCGAATCCGAACATACAGTAACCTCCAAAAAACCATAGAGTTGTCAGCGAGTATTGCATCCGTCCGGCGAAAAATCAAGCGCAACGACCGTGGAGTACTTATCCCGCGCGACTTCGCGTCCCGGTCTTACATTTCCTCCGTTTGCTGCTATACTGTATAACCATTTAGTTCAGGTCGCCGGCTTTCATGCACGGCGAGATCGTCGGCCAACGGCGGCCGGGCGAAAGGAGAAAACGATGAAGTGTCCCCATTGCGGCAGCAGAACAGCGGTCCAGATCGACATGCATTCGGAAGGGTTCAGCTCGGAAGAGTCGCCCGTGAAGGAGTGCGGCGACTGTGGCCTTGTCTGGCGGGTACGGGTGGTCAAGGGCAGTACACAGATAGACATTATCAAGGAATCCAGCCAAGCGGCTAAAAAATGAAAAGCCTCCCGTGCGGGAGGCTTATGCCGCTGTGACAATGGGAGCCGCCGATCAGGCCGGCTCGAACAGATCCTTGCCCGCCCCGCAGATGGGGCAGACCCAGTCATCGGGCAACTCCTCGAAAGGCGTGCCGGGATCTATGCCGTTTTCCGGGTCTCCCGCTTCAGGGTCATACTCGTACTGGCAGATGGTACATCTCCAACGCTCCATGGACCATGGTCTCCTTTCCAGCCGGAGAGGGATTTCTTCTCCATCACTCCGAGCCGTGGTTGATGGCTATCCTTTCCAACTGATGCACTGAACCGGGCACCCGTCGATGGCCTGCTGAATTTCCTGCTCGCTGGCCCCGTTGGGATCATACACCTCCGACTTGCCGTCCTCGTTGAACCGGAACACTCCCGGACAGGTCGATACGCAGAGCCCGCAGCTGATGCATGAATCCTGATCAACCGTCGGTATTCGTGCCATGTGAAGCCTCCTTGTGTGTCGAATGGAGTCCATTGTAGCAGTGGAACAACCGCTGTCAATGGCGGCGCAGCCGTGCCGTTTGCCGGAATTTTCCCTCTGCACGCGCTCGCAGCCAGTCAGCGGGGACCTTTCATCTCGCCTCGATACATACCCTCTTCAGGCTGTGAAGCTTCCCATGAACATTGTGGTTTCCGCGCCACACAAGGACAAGGCGCTCCTCGTCCGGTTCGACGATGAGCGTATCGAGCTGCATCTTCAGTTCATGGACCGTCGCTCCGATCGCCACCGAGACGCGGGGTGCGATGCCGGGCAGGGTAAATTCCAGCCTGCCGTTGCGCGAGGCGTTTGCGACAAGCACCTGTTCCGTGCCCGACAGGTGACGGTTTGACATGAGGCCCGGTGGTGCGGACGAGTGGAAGCGCGAATCCATATCCTCCGGCAGGAGGGGGTTCACGTACTTTCGCCAGTGATCGTCATAGGTGCCGGCGTACTTCGCCCGAGGCTGCCAGTGGGGCGGAATCGGCCCGAACCCCATGGGCCGGGGATGGTCGTCGGTCTTTCTTATGGGATGTGTCGGGTCTTCCAGGTTGGGAAGGCGAAGACCGTCGATCTCCTGTTTCGTTCTTTTCGCCAGAATGCCCCTACCCACCGGATTTTCGAGGCAGAATTCATGGTTTTTCGGGTCGGGCCAGCTCGTATCCGCCCCCCCGAAGGCCCGCTCCCAGACGAGGGGAATCTTCTCGAACGGAGCAGCTCTCGACATCGACACCATTCCCAGGCACTTCATCCAGATCCGTTCGCCGAAGACCCGCACCGCCTTTCGCACCGGCCCCACGGCGAAGGTCACATCCACCGACTCGACTCCCACCTTTGGCGCCCAGGCGTGGCCGAGGAGGATGCAGTCGGTCCCCGGCTTTTCCAGTATGATGTCGGTGTCGTGGATGAGACTCGATGAGGCGGGATCGCCGGAGTAGAGAGGCTCGAAGCGGATTGGCACCTGCTCTTCCGCCACGGAGAGGGTTCCGTCCCGATTGATCCGCCACGTTCCCTTGACGATGACGAGGAGCGTTTCGGCGCCGTGGCGGTCGGAGAGAAAGAGCGGGGTGGCGGCGAAGGGGGTGGAGTTGAGGAGGTCCATCCGGTCTGTCTCTTTCTAACGTTATGCTGCAGAGCATCCACAACAATTTCCGCCAACCGCAGATGGGTCAGTGTACCGGCCGTAATAATCCAGAGCAGGCTGATCACCAGGGGACAGGATGAGCCGCAACGTCTTTGCCATACTTTTTACCTCGTTGATATCGCAGCAGGCTGTTGAAACAGTCATCACGCAGCAATACGCCTGAACCATCGCACGATACGCCAATGTCTTGTCGCGGCATTCAATGCTTGTTCCCAAGTCCCTGCTTCTTCTCTCTGGTCAGCTTTTCCAGATCGTTCTTAACGATGTAGTCGTGGAACGACATCTTGCCCTTTTCGGGAAAGTCCCGGTTTTCCAAATCCCAGTGGTAGATCTTGTCAAGTCTTGAACCGACAAAACCGGTCGGGTTGGTGGTCCAGGCGAATTTTCCTTCATCGAAATACGTATCTGCCAGCAGGATGGGGGAACCCAGGTAATGGGGGTATTTTTCGGATACGGGCATGAGGTAGGTCTTGGCAGCACCTGTGCGTTCATATTTGAAAACGACCCATTGACCATCTGGCGAGATAACAAACTGGGATGCACCACTTATCAACAAATGTGGCACTGGTATATTTTTCTTTTCCCACCCAATATAGACGGCCCCTTTTTTCCCGCGAAGAATAGCAAAGGGGAATTGGGGATGAACATATATTCGTGAAAAATCAATTTTGTCTTTATACTGCTTTAGAGCATCCTCCAGCGGATGGTGGGCCACCTCCAGCTTCATGTCGAAAACTTGAAGTTTCTTTTCTAAGATATGGTACAGAAATACTCTCTCTTTCGTAGTTGTCCATATTGTACCAGCCGGCTTAAATACTTCCTTTATTACCTTGTGCTTATCATCACTCAAATCAATCAATTGTAAAAAGTTGTTTGAATCGAATGGTTCTTTGGCATTACGCTTCTGCGATTCTATTTCAAACAGAAACCGTTTGCGTTCTGAATCGGCTAGAGCGATTTTTTCAATGTATTGTGTAATTGGAAACACTATGCGGTACTCCCGGTGCAGTTTCTTTTTGAAGTCAAACAACAGGAAACGCCGAACCTGGCCGTAGCCCAGGATATCCTTGGCGGTTTGCGAAACAAACTCTCCACCGCCGCTCATGTCGTCCGCGGCATTGCGGAAGTAGCGGTCGTAATCGATCTTCCCCTTGGGAAAGGAGATGATGGTAATGGCGTTGCCCATGTCGTTGCTTCCCACAGCATTATCAAAAGGCACTGGAAAGACAGAAACGTTGCGGTAGCCGCCGAATAGGCCACCACCAATCGTGAAAATTCGGGGTTCGAGAGACTGCGCAGATGTGAAGTCTTGTATTTCGTACAGATAAGAGGGTTCCATTTGACTACCTCCATGAGCGATCGCATTTGTGGAAAACAAGATGATGCTGATCAAAGTAAAATATAGCCATTTCAAGTAGTTCATGGTGTCTCCTTGAATATTACATGGCCGTGATTGGCAAACTTGATCCAGGCAACTTCTCTACGAATTTCATTGATTTGATACTCCTCGAGTTCATCGAGCACTTCTAAAATCTTCTTATCTTTCGCCCGCATCTCAATGATGTTCTCCGCAATCCGTCCAATCTGCTGATCCAGCCGATAGAAGCGGTAGGGGTTATACTGGGTGAAGGCCGGCCAGAGGCTGGTATCGAAGTCATCCAGGAACTTCTTGGTTTCCGTGCAGTAGTCCCACAGATTCTTGCCCACGAAGGGAGCGCTGTAGACGAAGGTCATGTACCAGTCGGTGCCGAACAGGATGCGGTCTTTGATTTTTGGGTGCTTCCGGATGATGGCTTTGAAATCCTTGCGAAATCCGCTGTCGGCGAATGATGACGAGATGTCGGTGTAGAGGTTGGGGTATTCCCCGCTTTCGATCATCTCAATAATCTGGCGGTTCCATTCCATGCCCAGGTCGGTAGGCCCGCCGAAGTGGGCCAGGCAGAGGTACAGGTTTTTAAACGATACGTGCATCCGTCCATCCACCAGTTCAGCGCCTCCGTCCAGCAGTTCCTTCCAGGCCTGGGGGGAGACGAAGTGCCTGCTGAAGTAGGCCGACCTTTTGTCTTGCTTCTGTTTCCGGTCGTTCTCCCCGTCGAGGGGGTGTTCGAAACCGAAGTATTCATCTCGTTCGTAGGCGGCAGCCCCTTTCGGGGTGCAGTGGTTCACGATGGGGGTGCCGCGCAGACAGCATTTGGCGTAGAAGTCCTTCAGAATCGGCAGCCGCGGATCCCACGGACGATACCCCTGGGCGGTGTACATCTTGAACCCCAGGTAGATACCCCTGTCTCCAACCTTGTCGAGCACCTCGGTGGCGTTTTTCTCCAGATGCCAGCGGCGCGGATCGAAGTGGTACATGGGGAGAAGCTTCAGAGGATATTTCACGACGGCAAGCTCGGTGTATTGCAGCTGCTTTATCCAGTTCTCGTAGAGAACGGTCTCCGCGTCCGGCAGCAGCACCGGCGCGGCGACGATTTTCACCTCTCTGGCATTGCCTTTGTCATCCAGGTAGGAGGCGGTTATTCCTTCTATCCGTGCCTCTTCCTGGTAGCTATCAAACTCCTCCGGCGTCATGTGCTTTTCCGAGGTATTCGCCTGCTTGTCCCGCCTTACATAGACGCTATTGTCGCGCGGGGCCTTTACCCACTCGCCATGCTGCGGCGTCCAGTAGGCGCAGGGCTTGTTCGCTTCGATGTCTTCTCGGTTTGTATAGAGGGGGTTGTAGACCTTGAGACCGAAGTAGCCGTCAATATGGCAGTACTCCATGTCCATGGTCATGACTACGCTGGTGAAGATGAGGTGGGGGGCATCCTTGTAAAGGGCTTCCTTCATGAGGTAGTTGGTTAGAACCTTCTCGCGCTCCAGTATGAAGCCTTCGGCAACCTCGATGGTTTTTTTCTTCTGCTGTGCTACCAGATCAATTAAGGGTGAGGCCTGCAGGATGCCTTCATCAGGATTGTGGGGGGAATTGTCGAACAACTGGGATACGGCACGCACTGGAGCCCAGACAGGCTCGAGCAAGGCCGTAAAGATGGCGCCAAGGGTGAGGCCGCTCCCCTCTATCCATCCCCGGGAGGCGGAAGTCGCGGTCTGCAGCATGGCCACTGGGCCCGGCCCCTGGTCCCTGACGAACTGCAGGGGGGCACAGCGCCCGCTCTGAATGTGCATGTGGGAATCGACAATGACGGTCGGCTGGTACATGCTGATAGTGTGGATCTCGCCACACATCATGTCGGGCTTGACGTGCTGGAGAACCTTTCCCTTGGGATCGTTTTCCTCGATTCGCTTGTGGCTGGCGTCTGT